>JAEYTW010000582.1 GCA_023433835.1 Pseudomonadota bacterium
GTCCGTATGGGCGCGCTTAACCTCTGCCCCCATGACGATGTCCGTACACCTCTCCTGTCGTTGGTGGCCCGCGTAAAGCGGGCGACATCCCTGACATCGTCTTGACGTCAAGGGTCGCTCTGATCGAAGAGCGGCCTTTTTAGTTTCCCTGACCCCGTCTGCCCTTCGATCTCAGCGCCCCTCCCCACCCCGAGGAGGATCAGATGCGCCCGCAGACCAGTACCGATCACCGACCCAATTCATTCGCCCAGGGCCCCGACGCCGACGGCTGCTTCGGCATCTTCGGCGGCCGCTTCGTTGCCGAAACCCTGATGCCCAACATCCTGGAGCTCGAGGCCGCCTACAACGACGCCTGGTCCGACCCGGCCTTCCGCGACGATATCCTGCGGCTGCAGAAACATTATGTCGGGCGCCCCTCGCCGCTCTATTTCGCCGAGCGCCTGACCGTGCATCTCGGCGGCGCGCGGATCTACCTGAAGCGCGAGGACCTGAACCACACCGGCTCGCACAAGGTGAACAACGTGCTCGGCCAGATCCTGCTGGCCCGCCGCATGGGCAAGACGCGGATCATCACCGAGACCGGCGCCGGCCAGCACGGTGTTGCCACCGCGACGCTCTGCGCGCGCTTCGGCCTGCCCTGCATCGTCTACATGGGTGCCGTCGACATCGAGCGGCAGAAGCCCAACGTCGACAGAATGAAGCTGCTGGGCGCCGAGGTCGTGCCGGCGCTGTCGGGCTCGCAGACGCTGAAGGATGCGATGAACGAGGCGCTGCGCGACTGGGTCACCAATGTTGCCGATACCTATTACTGCATCGGCACCGCGGCGGGCCCGCATCCCTATCCGATGATGGTGCGCGATTTCCAGTCCATCATCGGCATGGAGACGCGGGCGCAGGTGCGCGAGGCCGAGGGGCGCCTGCCCGACAGCCTGATCGCCTGCATCGGCGGCGGCTCGAACGCCATCGGCCTGTTCCACCCGTTCCTCGACGACCCGGAGGTCCGGCTGATCGGCGTCGAGGCGGCGGGCAGCGGTATCCATTCCGGCCGCCATGCCGCCTCGCTGTCCGGCGGGCGGCCCGGCGTGCTGCACGGCAACCGCACCTATCTGCTGATGGACGGCGACGGCCAGATCACCGAGGCGCATTCGATCTCGGCCGGCCTCGATTATCCCGGCATCGGGCCGGAGCACGCCTGGCTGCATGAGATCGGTCGGGTGCAATACCTGTCGGCGACCGACGAGGAAGCGCTGCGATCCTTCCATTTGCTCTCGCGCCTCGAAGGCATCGTGCCGGCGCTGGAATCGGCGCATGCCATCGCCAAGGTGGTCGAGCTGGCCCCCGACCTGCCGGGCGACCACGTCATGGTCGCGACCATCTCGGGCCGCGGCGACAAGGACGTGCCGCAGGTTGCCGCCATGACGGGGGTGGTGCAATGAACCGCCTGACCGACCGCTTCGCCCGCTGCCGCCGGGTCGGCCGTGCCGCGCTGGTCACCTATGTGATGGCCGGCGATCCCGATCGCGACACGTCGCTGGCCCTGATGCACGGCCTCGTCGCCGGCGGCACCGACATCATCGAGCTCGGCCTGCCCTTCACCGACCCGATGGCCGATGGCCCGGCGATCCAGGCCGCTGGCCTGCGCGCGCTGGCGGCGGGCCAGACCACTGCCGGGACGCTCGACCTGGTGCGCGACTTCCGTCGGCACGACCAGGCCACGCCGATCGTGCTGATGGGCTACTACAACCCGATCTATGTCTACGGGCCCGAGCGCTTCGCCGCCGATGCGGTAGCCGCGGGGGTCGACGGCTGTATCGTTGTCGACCTCCCCCCGGAGGTCGACGCCGAGTTCCGGCTGCCTGCCACGCAGGCGGGCCTCGACCTGATCCGCCTGGCCACGCCGACATCGGATGCCCGCCGCCTGGCCACCGTGGTCGGCGGTGCCGGCGGCTTCATCTACTACGTCTCGGTCACCGGCATCACCGGCGCGGCCGCGGCCGATCCCGAACGGCTGAAGCCGGCCCTGGCGGCGATCCGCAGCGCGACCGACCTGCCGGTCGTGGTCGGCTTCGGCGTGCGTACGCCGGCGCAGGTGGCGGCGCTGGCCGAGATCGCCGATGGCGTCGTGGTCGGCACCGCATTGATCGAGGCACTGGCCGCGACGCTCGACGGGCCCCGCGCCACCGAACGCACGATCCCGGCGGTGAAGAAACTGGTCGCTGGCCTGTCGGCCGCCGCTGTCAGGCCGGCACCGCCCAGGCCCGGAGCACGATCATCAGATCTGGCGAAATCACCATCCTGAAGCAAAATAGCGTGGCGACGGGCGGGCGGCCGCTTGGCGCCCGATCCTGTGACTTGGATGTCCACAAAATCCTGCATTATTGACAAAATCTAAAAAATACATATTTTCAACACTGCGAGTGATCCAGCCGGAGCTCGCGCATTTATTCGCTTTTTTTGTCCTGACAACGAGGCATATAAGCGGATCAAGGCCCTCTCTGACCGAAGAGATGTGGAATGTGAAGCCCCAGATGGGGATTTTATTATGAATGAACCGATTTTCGATCAATCAACCCGAGAGATCGCTGCAAAGGATGTAGTCAGAAACTGGGGTCAGGTAAGAGAAACTGCTCACGATGGACCAGTCATTATTACGACACATGGTCGACGTTGCCACGTTCTTCTTACATACAAAGACTATGAGATGCTTAGGCTAAATTCTCGTCAGGTGCATCTGATGTCCGAGCTTCCAGCTGATCGAATTGCATCTATCGCCGCCGGTCTCCGTGCAGCAGCGGAGAACTTAGACGATGGAGACACCATCATCGAATAATCCCCCCAAAATAGGGGATGTAATTTCATTTGAATACCTCTGGTACCACGAGCACGCGCAAGGTCTCCGAGATGGACGTTATCCGCGCCCTTGCGTTGTGATCGCCGTATATGGCAAAGCCGAACCCCCGGTTGTTGATGTTGTTCCGATCAGTTCGAAAGAACCACCACCCGGGCAGGGCATTGAACTTCCGCCGTCCGTCCGGCAATTTCTGGGCCTGACAAAACGGTCCTGGATCGTCACCTCGGAATCCAACTCGACTATTTGGCCGGGACTCGATTTGAGGTCGGTTCCCGGCGGCGTTAGATCAGCCGGCGCCTTCTGGCGGTACGGCAGGCTCAATGCTGGCTTGCTGACGGCTCTCGCCGAAACGGTGGAACGCAACGAAAGGGTAGGTCGCTTTCCGGTGACCGATCGAGGTTGACGCCGGATCGCCGACAGGCGATCAGCCCAGCACCGCCCAGGCCAGCAGTTCGATGCGCATGCCCGGGGTAAGCAGCTCCTTGACCACCACGGTGGCGCGCGACGGATAGGGCGTCGGCATGACCTCGCGGTAGACCTTGTTCATGCCGGCGGCATCGTCCTTGTCGATCAGGTGGATCATCAGCTGGGCGACGTCGCCGAGGCTGCCGCCGGCCGCCTCGACCGCCAGCTTCAGGTTGGCCAGCGCCCGGCGGGTCTGGACCTCGATGTCGCCCGCGACGATCGTGCCGGTCACCGGGTCCTTCGGCACATGCGCCATGAACAGCATGTTGCCGGCCCTCACCGTACCGTTGACCGGGCCTTTCGACGGGATGATGCCGGTATCGATCACTTCGATCATGAGGTCACTCGCTGATCAGGCGGTACTGCGACAGCAGGCGCCGGGGATTGTGCTGGAAGATCGCCTCGCGGAAGGCGGGCTCGGTCGCCGCCAGCTGCTCATGTGGCTTGGGCAGGCCCATCGAGAACGGCCAGTCCGAGCCGAAGAAGACGTTGTCGCGGCCGTGCATCGCCCCGGCCAGCACCAGCGCGTCGGGGTCGTGGCAGATGCAGTCTACGGCGATGCGGCGGAAGGCTTGGCGCGGCCGCTCGGCCCCGGTATCGGCGCCGGGCCGTCCGGTGACCTGGCCGCGCTCCAGCCGGCCGGCCACCGCGGCGGTCGCGCCGCCACCATGGGCCAGGCACAAGGTGATGCCCTGGTGGCGTTCCAGGATGCCCGACATCGCCAGGTGGGCGGCGGCCAGCGCGGTCTCGACCGGGCTGCCCAAGAGGTTGTGCAGGTAGAACGGTTCGTAGCGCGGATCGCAGCCCTTGACGGGATGCAGGAACAGGAAGGCGCGCAGCTGGTCCAGCACCTGCCACAGCGCGGCATAGCCGGGCGCCGACAGCATCAGCCCGGCATCGGCGGCGCCGGCGGCCATCGCGAACAGCGGGCGGTGCGCCGCCGCCTGCCTGGCGGCGATGGCGGCGGCCAGCGCCGGATGCTGCACCGGCAGATGGAACAGGGGCGTCAGCCGGTCGGGGTGGCGCGCGGCCGCATCGGCCAGCGCCCGGTTGACGCAAGCCGTCCAGGCCTCGGCCTCGACCGGGTCGAGCGCGAGCCGGTAAAGCGGTGGCGGGATCGAGATCCAGGCGCGCGCCACCCGGTTCCCGTCCATCCAGTCGATCAGCGCCTCGACCTGGTAGACCGAGGGCGCGGCCAATTGATAGCCGTCGATGGTGATGAGCCGGCCGTCTTCCGTCCAGCTGACGCCGCGCATGCCGGCGGTGCGGCCGGGATCGAGCGGCGCCAGGTGGCAGTGGAGGTCGAGCGCGATCGGCTCCATCACGCACCGTGCCCGACGATCGCCTTGACCTCGAGGAATTCGGCGAGGCCCCAGCGGCTCCATTCCCGGCCGTTGCCCGACTGCTTGTAGCCGCCGAACGGC
This sequence comes from Pseudomonadota bacterium, assembly GCA_023433835.1. Classification (GTDB taxonomy): domain Bacteria; phylum Pseudomonadota; class Alphaproteobacteria; order Ferrovibrionales; family Ferrovibrionaceae; genus JAFKFH01. The sequence goes on from JAEYTW010000582.1 coordinate 4,741, forward strand.
GCCGCGCGATCGACCGCGGGATAGTTGATGTGCACGCTGCCGGCGCGCATCGCCCGGGCGACGCGGCGGGCGCGTTCCATGTCGACGCCCTGCACATAGGCATTCAGGCCGTAGGGGGTGTCGTTGGCGATGGCGATCGCCTCGGCTTCGTCCTTGTAGGGGATGATGACCAGCACCGGCCCGAAGATTTCCTCGCGCGCGATGGTCATGTCGTTGCGCACGTCGGCGAACACCGTGGGCCGCACGTAGTAGCCGCGCTCCAGGCCGTCGGGACGGCCCAGGCCGCCGGCGACCAGCTTCGCGCCTTCGGCGATGCCCTGCTGGATCAGCCGCTGGACCTTGTCGAACTGCGCTTGGCTGACCAGGGGGCCCATCACGGTATCCTCGGCATCGAGCGGGCCGGACTTGTAGGTCGCGGCGGCACGCGCGGCGATCGCGGCCGCCTCGTCGTGGCGGTCGGCCGGCACCAGCATGCGGGTCGCGGCGCTGCAGGACTGGCCGGTATTGCCGAAGCAGCGGGCGACGCCCAAGGTCACCGCCCGCTCGAAATCGACGTCGGGCAGCAGGATGTTGGCCGACTTGCCGCCCAGCTCCTGCCCGACGCGCTTGACCGTGTCGGCCGCGGCCTTGGCCACCGCCACGCCGCCGCGGGTCGAGCCGGTGAAGGACACCATGTCGACCTCGGGGTGCGCGGCCAGCGCCTGGCCGACCGTCGGGCCGTCGCCGTTGACCAGGTTGAACACGCCCTTGGGCACGCCCGCCTCATGCAGGATCTCGGCGACGATCAGCGCCGACAGGGGCGACAGCTCGGACGGCTTGACCACCATGGTGCAGCCGGCGGCGAGCGCCGGCGCCACCTTGCAGATCAGCTGGTTGATCGGCCAGTTCCACGGCGTGATCAGTGCGCAGACGCCGATCGGCTCATGCGTGATCATCGTGGTGCCCGAGAGCGCGTCGAAGGCGAAGCCTTCCAGCACGCGGATCATTTCCTTCAGGTGGTTCGGGCCGCTCGCCACCTGCGCGGTCGAGGCGAATTTCAACGGCGCCCCCATCTCGCGCGAGACGACGCGGGCCAGCTCGTCATGCCGCCTGGCGAAGCCGTCGACAATGCGCTGCAGCAGCGCGATGCGCTCAGGCCGCGCGGTCGCGGCATAGCCCGGAAAGGCGCGCCGCGCCGCCCGCACCGCGCGATCGACATCGGCGGCCGAACCCAGCGCGACCTGGGCGAACGCCTCTTCGGTCGACGGGTCGATTACGTCGATCATCTTGCGTTCGGCCGGCGCGACCCAGGCGCCGTCGATATAGAACTCAGCCGCGTGCTGCATCTCTCGCCATCCTCCGGACTACCGAATTTCGATTGACAGGCCGATGCGCGGTGCCAATCATGAAAACGTTATCAGCAAACGTTATCATCAAGCCGTCCGACGGCGCAAGCCAGGCCGGCCGATCCTTTCAGCGGAGAAATTTCGCGATGCCTGAAGCGACCAGCGTCAAGCGGCGGATCACCATCGACGGCCTGGGCATTCCGGTGCCCGAGCGGCGCTGGGTCGAGATGTGGCGGCAGGGCGACGTCTCCTGCGTCAACGTCACCGTGGCGATCTGGGAGAATGCCGCGGCGACGATGTCGGTGATCGGCCAGTGGAAGCACATGCTGGCCAACAATGCCGACCTGGCCGAGCTGGCGACCTCGGCCGCCGACGTCGAGCGCATCAGTGCTTCCGGCCGCACGGCCATCGTGATGGGGTTCCAGAACACCGCACCGATCGAGCATGACGTCGAGCTGATCGGCGCCTTCCGCGATGCCGGCGTCTGCATCATGCAGCTGACCTACAACCTGCAGAACTATATCGGCTGCGGGTATTGGGAGGAGAAGGACACCGGCGTCTCCTCGCGTTTCGGCAAGGTCGCGATCGCCGAGATGAACCGCGTCGGCGTCCTCATCGACCTGTCCCATTGCGGCGAGCGCACGACGCTCGATGCCATCGAGATGTCGGAAAAACCCGTCTCGATCACCCACGGCAATCCGCGCGAGTTCGTCACCAACCCGGGCTTCGGTCCCGGCCGGCTGAAGACGAGCGAGGCGATCAAGGCGCTGGCCGCCCGCCGCGGCGTCATCGGCCTCAGCCCGAACCGCTTCATGACGCTGCGCGGGGTCGAGACCACGCTGGACGAATATTGCGAGATGGTGGCCTGGGCGGCCGACAGGTTCGGCGTCGACCATATCGGTGTCGGCACCGATTTCTGCCCGGGCCACCCGCCGGGCATCCGCGACTGGTGGCGCTATGCCAAGTGGTCGCGCGAACGGATCGGCAAGCCGATGCCGCCGCCGCATGAAGGCTGGCAGGACTGGTTCCGCTCGCCCGCCGATTTCCAGAACCTGCGCGCCGGCTTCAGTGCCCGCGGCTTCAGCGAGGCCGAGACCGACCAGATCATGGGCGGCAATTTCCTGCGGCTGTTCGCCGAGACCTTCGAGCCGGCAGCCGCCGCCGCGCCGGCGACCCGGGCGGCCTGACCATGTCGGCCGTCGTCGTCGACAAGGTCACCAAGGTCTATGCCGGCCGGGACGAGGACGTCCACGCGCTGGGCCCCGTCTCGCTGACCATGCGCCGGGGCGAGACCGTGGCCATCGTCGGTCCGTCGGGCTGCGGCAAGAGCACGCTGCTGCGCATCATCGCCGGGCTCGACGACGCGACCGGCGGCACGATCACGGTCGACGGCAAGCGGGTCGTCGACCCGCTGGACAATGTCGGCATCGTCTTCCAGCGCGACCTGCTGCTCGACTGGCGCAACATCCTCGACAACGTGCTGCTGCCGACCGAGTTCATGGCCAATCCCGGCACCGGGCTGGAGCAGCGGGCGCGCGATCTGCTCGACCAGCTCGGCGTCGGCGGTTTCGCCAGGCGCTTTCCCTGGGAACTGTCGGGCGGCATGCGCCAGCGCGTGGCGATCGCCCGGGCGATGATGTGCCGGCCGTCGATGCTGTTCCTCGACGAGCCGTTCTCGGCGCTCGACGCGCTGACCCGCGACCAGATGGGGGTGATCCTGCAGAAGGTTCAGGCGGCCCAGGAAGTCACGACGCTGCTGATCACCCATTCGATCCCCGAAGCCGTGTTCCTGTCGGACCGGGTGATCGTCATGTCCGGCCGGCCCGGCGTCATCCTCGACGAGATCGCGGTCGATGCCCCGCGCCCGCGCCGCCTCGCCTTCCGCGAGGAGCCGGCCTTCGCCGCCCTCACCCGCCGCATCCGCCTGCATTTCGAACGCACCGGGGTCCTGGTCGAATGACGAGCGCGACGATGACTGCCGCCAAACGCCGCTCCCGCCTGCCTGAAATCCTGTCGGCGGTCGCCACCCCGGTCCTCAGCGCCGTGCTGGGGCTCGGCGCCTGGGAACTGATCGTGCGGGGCATGGCCCTGCCGCCCTATCTGCTGCCGGCGCCCAGCCTGATCTTCCAGGTGATCGTCGACAAATGGGCGCTGCTCTGGGGCCAGCTCGGCTTCACCGCGCTCGCCGCCGCCGTGGGCTTTGCCATCGCCATGGTGCTGGGGCTGGTCGCCGGCGCCGGCATCGCCGCCTCGCGCGTCGTCGATCGCATGCTCTATCCCTGGCTCGTGGTCTTCCATGCCATCCCCAAGGTGGTGGTGGCGCCGCTGCTGCTGGTCTGGGTCGGCTTCGGGTTGAAGAGCGGCATCATCTTCGTCGTCATCTTCACCTTCTTCCCGATCCTGGTGAACACGGTCACCGGCCTGAAGTCGGCCGATCCCGATCTTCTCCAGCTCACCCGGTCGATGAAGGCCAATACCTGGAAGACGCTGTGGAAGATCCGCATGCCGTCGGCCCTGCCCTCGATCATGTCGGGGGTCAAGATCTCGGCCACCATGGCGCCGCTCGGCGCCGTGATCGGCGAGTTCGTCGCCTCCAACAAGGGGCTCGGCCACCTGCTGATCCAGGCCGTCGGCAGCCTCGAAGTGCCGCTCGCCTTCGCCGCGGTGGTGATGATCTCGGTGTTCGGCATCCTGGTCTGGTACGCCGCCGACCTGATCGAGCGCCGCGTCATCCCCTGGCATGCCAGCCAGCGCGTCAAGACCCCGTAACGCCACGCCAATGAAAACAGGGAGAGTACCGATGTTCAGGTCCATGATGATTGCCGGCGTCGCCGCCTGCGCGCTGCTCGGCGCCGCGGGCACGGCGCAGGCCCAGGCGACCAAGGTGCGCCTGCTGCTCGACTGGGGCTGGACGCCCTATCATTCGGCCTTCCTGCTGGCCGAGGAGCGCGGCTACTTCAAGGACGCCGGCCTCGACGTGACCATCGAACAGGGCCGCGGCTCGAACTCCACCGCGATCCTGGTCGGCCAGGGCGGCTTCGACGTCGGCCATCTGAACGTCACCAACGCCGCCCATTCGATCTCCAAGGGCGTGCCGATCAAGGTCGTCGCCCTCTACCAGCACAAGACCGCCGCGGCCTTCATCGGCATGGCCGAGAAGGTCAAGCTGACCGGGCCGGACTCGCTCAAGGGCCTCAAGATCGGCTCGACCCCCGGCGGCTCCGACGGGCTCAGCATGTCGATCTTCCGCAAGGCCAACAACATCCCCGACGGCGCGCTCAACATCGTCTCGCTCGACGCCAACACCAAGACCGCGGCGCTGTTGAACGGCCAGGTCGACGTCGTCTCCGGCGACAGCCATGCCTACAAGGCGATCGTGCGCGGCGCCGGCAAGGAACCGGTGGCGCTGCAGCTGGCCGATTACGGCGTGCCGCTGCTGGGTTTCGGCTTCGCCGCCAACACCGATTTCATGAAGAAGAACCCGGAGGCGGTGAAGAAGCTGATCGCGGCGTCCAAGCGCGGCTTCCAGGACGCGGCGGCCGATCCGGACGCGGCCTGCAAGTTCATCCAGTCCAAGGTCAACCTGCCGGGCAAACATTCCCAATGCGTCGACTACATGACCGGGCTGTTCGATCTGTCGACGCCGGCGACCGACCCGAGCTGGGGCAAGCAGACGCCGGAAGAATGGGCCAAGCTGATCGCGGCGATGGAAGCGGTCGGCGAGATCCCGCCGGGGGGCAAGAAGCCCGACGAGTACTACACCAACGAATTCGTCCAGTAAGGAGCAGTGGGTGATGGCGTCGTTCGATGCGATCGTGGTGGGTGGCGGCCATTCCGGCCTGGTCTGCGCCGGCTATCTCGCCGGGGCGGGCCTCAAGGTCCTGGTCCTGGAAGGTTCGCACCGCCTCGGCGGTCCGGCCGCCACGGTCGAATTCATGCCGGGCTATCGAACGACGATCACCAACTCGCCGGGTTCGCTCGAGCCCAAGATCGTGCGCGATCTCGAGCTCGAGGCGCACGGCCTGCGCTTCGTCATGACCGACCCGACGCTCGTGCATCCGCTCGATGATGGGCGGCTGTTCGTCGGCTGGCGCGACCGGGCGCGCACCGCGGCGCAATTCGATGCCTTCGCGGCGGGCGATGCCGCGCGCTATGACGCGATGTTCGCCTATCTGCAGGAGTTCGCCAACCGGCTGGGCATCTCGGTCTTCCGCGAGCCGCCGGACCTGCAGGCCCTGGTGAAGAACCTGACCACGGTGGCCGACCAGGAGGCGTTCGGCCGGATCTTCTTCGGCTCGGCCCGCGACCTGTTCGAGGAATTCGACCTGTCGGCCGACACCAAGGCCGTCATCGCGCCGATGACCGTCGTCGCCGGCCAGTTCACGCCGTCGACGCCGGGCACCCCGGTCAACCTGATGATGCGGCCCCTGTCGCTCGCCTCGATGAAGATGGAAGCCGGCCACGATCCGCGTGCCCACAATCTGCGCGGTTCGACCGGGCTGACGGTGGGCGGCATGGGCGCGATCATCGATGCGATGGTGTCGAGCGCCAGGTCGCGCGGCGTCGTCATCCGGACGGAGACGCCGGTCGCCAGGCTCCTGACCCGCGACGGCGCGGTCACCGGCGTGGTCACGGCGGACGGCGAGGAGATCATGGCCTCGACCGTCATCTCCGCGATCAACCCGCGTACCGCGATCGAGCGGCTGATCGACGATGCGGACGAGAACTGGACCGGCATCAAGGGCAAGATGTCGCGCCGGCGCATGACCGGCCGCGCCTACAAGCTGGTGCTGGCGCTGGACGGGCTGCCGCGCTATGCGGCGGCGGCCGACGATGCCGAGGCGGCCCTGCTGGCCGGCGCCCAGTTCCGCATCGCCCCGACCCTCGACTACATCGAGGAGAGCCATGCCGACATGATGCTGGGCCGCACGCCGGAAAAGCCGGTGATCTGGGGCCTGTGCCCGTCGATCTCGTCGCCCGAGCTCGCCCCGCCCGGCAAGCACATCATGAGCTGCAACATCGGCAACGCGCCGTTCAAGCTGAAGGACGGCGACTGGAAGACCGAGCGCGACCGGCTGGCCCGGCGCTGCGTCGCGGCGATGACGCGCTGGATCCCCAACCTGCCCGACATCATCAGCGACTATGCCTGCGTCGACCCCGAGGATTTCGAGCGCGACTACGGCCTGGTCGAGGCCAACATCACCCATGGCGACATGCTGCCCTGGAACCAGTTCTGGATGCGGCCGCTGCCCGGCCTCGCCAACTACCGCACGCCGACGCGCGGCTTCTATCTGTCGGGCAACGGCACCTGGCCGGGCAATTTCGTCTCCGGCCTGTCGGGGCACAACACCGCGCATGCCGTGATCGCGGACTTGCAGGCCCGCCTGCTCAAGACCGCGTAACCCAGGCCGCTTCCGCACCCATGCTGACCGCTGCGCGGCTTTGCCCTATATCAGACCCGGGAACTGCAGAGGGGCGTGTTTCTTGGTAACCTTGCATGATGTCGCCGCCCGGGCCGGGGTGTCGCCGGCCACGGTGTCGCGCGTGCTGCGCGGCCAGACGGTGGTGGCGCCCGAAACCCGTGCCCGGGTGATGGAGGCGGTCGAGGGCCTCGGCTATCACCCCAACATCATGGCCCAGGGCCTGCGGCTGGGCCGCGGCAACCAGGTCGCCCTGCTGATCTCCGACATCGAGCAGGCAGTCTATGCCTCGCTGACCAAGCACCTGCAGGAAGCGCTGCAGGCGATCGGCCTCGAACTCCTCTTGTTCAACCTCGATCACAATGCCGACCGGCTCAAGGGACTGCTCGAACGGGCGCCGTCGCTCCGGCTGGCCGGCGTCGTCATCGCATCGAGCGATCCGCTCGACCTCAAGGTGCTGAAGCCCTTGATCGACCAGCTCGCCGCCCAGGAGATCCAGGTGGTGGCGGTCGGCCAGAACCTGTCGCGCCAGGGCATCCCGTCGGTGTTTCACGACGATGCCGCCGCCGCCCGCACGGCGGTCGCCTTCCTGCTCGAGCGCGGTTACGGCCCGGTCGCCTATCTCGGCCGCACCACCCAGTCGGCGATCGGCCGCGAACGCTTCAAGGGCTATCGCCAGGCGCTGGCCGATGCCGGGCTCGAGGCCGATGACAGCCTGGTCTGGAGCTGGGAGAGCCGCTATCGCTATCAGGCCGGCTACGAAGCCTTCATGACCGCGATGGGCCGCGGCGTGCAGGTGCGCGGCGTGCTCGGCGCTTCCGACGAACTGGCGCTCGGCGCCATGGCGGCGGCGGCCGATCGCGGCTTCCGCATCCCGCAGGATATCGCCATCGTCGGCTTCGGCGGCATCGAGGTGTCGGAACATGCCCGGCCGGCGCTGTCGACGATGTCGAGCGATCCCCGCGGCGTCGGCGCCCATGTCTGCGAGATCCTGCTGGCCGCCCGCGAAGGGCGCAAGGTGCCGATGCGCCTGACGCTGGACCGTCAATTGCTGGTGCGACAATCCGCCTGATATTGCACAGCGCAAAAATGTGCGTGCAGTTTTTCCACATTCCGACTGTTATCAAACCTCTTGCGGGTGCGAAACGGGCTGTTAGCCTCTCCGACGCCAACCAATAAGCGTCAGCCTCAGAGAGGATATCCGATGTCGTCGACCCGCCCCGAAACCCTCGCCCTGCATGCCGGCTATCGGGCCGACCCCGCCACGGGCGCGGTCGCCGTGCCGATCTATCAGACCACGTCCTACCAGTTCAATTCGGCCGACCATGCCGCGAACCTGTTCGCGCTGAAGGAGTTCGGCAATATCTACACCCGGATCATGAACCCGACGACCGACGTGCTGGAAAAGCGCATCGCGGCGCTCGAAGGCGGTGTCGCCGCCCTCGCCGTCGCGTCGGGCCAGGCGGCCTCGGCGCTGGCGATCCAGAACCTGGCCCAGGCCGGCGACAACGTCGTCTCCTCGACCGACCTCTACGGCGGGACCTGGAACCTGTTCGCCAATACGCTGCGCCAGCAGGGCATCGAGGTCCGCTTCGTCGACCCGGCCGATCCGGAGAATTTCCGCAAGGCGACCGACGACCGCACCCGCGCCTACTACGCCGAGACCCTGCCCAACCCGAAGCTGACCGTCTTCCCGATCGCCGAGGTCGCCCGGATCGGCCGCGAATTCGGCGTGCCGCTGATCGTCGACAATACCGCGGCCCCGCTGCTGGCCCGGCCGTTCGACCATGGCGCGGCCATCGTCGTCTACTCGACGACGAAATTCATCGGCGGCCACGGCACCTCGATCGGCGGCGTCATCGTCGACTCCGGCCGCTTCGACTGGGCTGCCCACTCCGAGCGCTTCCCCGGCCTCACCCAGCCCGACCCGGCCTACCACGGCGCGGTCTGGACCGAGGCGGCCGGACCGGCGGCGTACATCATCCGGGCCCGCACGGTGCTGCTGCGCAACACCGGCGCGGCCGTCGCGCCGCTGAACTCCTGGCTGTTCCTGCAGGGCCTCGAGACCCTGCACCTGCGCATGGAGCGGCACAGCGCCAACGCACTCGCGGTCGCGGAGTACCTCTCGGGCCACGACGCCGTGTCGTGGGTGAGCTACCCCGGCCTGCCGGACAGCCCCTACAAGGAGGTCGCCGACCGCACGTTCACCGGCAAGGGGTACGGCGGCCTGGTCAGCTTCGGCGTGAAGTCCGGCCGTGACGGCGGGCGGAAGTTCATCGAGTCCCTCCAGCTCTTCAGCCACCTCGCGAACATCGGCGACGCGAAGTCCCTGGCCATCCACAACGCCACCACCACGCACAGCCAGCTGACACCCGAGGAGCTCGAGGCGGCCGGGGTACCGGAGGACATGGTGCGCCTCTCGATCGGCATCGAGAACGTCGAGGACATCATCGCCGACCTGGAGCAGGCACTGGCCGCGAGCAAGTGACGGGCTCGCTCGGCTACGTCGAGACCCAGCGGGTCGTCCTCGCCACCGAGTACGACCCGCTGCTCCTGCGTGCGGGCGACCGGCTCGACGAGGTCGAGGTCGCCTTCGAGACCTACGGCGAGCTCAGCCCCCAGCGCGACAACGCCGTCTTCGTCTGCCACGCCCTCACCGGCACGGCCAACGCCGCGGGCCTGCACCTGGGCGCGAAGCGGCGCGGCTGGTGGGACAACATGATCGGCCCCGGCCGGCCCGTCGACACCGACCGCTTCTTCGTGATCTCGCCCAACATCCTGGGCGGCTGCTCGGGCACCACCGGGCCGCTCTCGAAGAACCCCGCCACCGGCCGCAGCTACGGGTTGGACTTCCCGCTGCTGCACATGACCGACCTCGTCGCGGTGCACCGCCGGCTGCTGGCCCACCTGGGCGTCGAGCGCCTCTACGC
>JAEYTW010000634.1 GCA_023433835.1 Pseudomonadota bacterium
GCCGTGGTTACCGACGTCCTGCCCAACGGCAACCTGATCATCAGCGGCACGCAGGAAGTGCGCGTCAACGCCGAACTGCGCGTGCTGACGATCGCGGGCATCGTCAGGCCGGCCGATATCGGCGCCAACAACTCGATCTCCTACGAGCGGATCGCCGAGGCCCGCATCTCCTACGGCGGACGCGGTCGCCTGACCGAAGTGCAGCAACCGCCCTACGGGCACCAGATCCTCGATCAGGTTCTGCCTTTCTAGGGGCGATCGATCATGGCCAAGGCCGTCGCAACCGTCGAGAAGCATGATGGCGCCCCGGCCAAGGGGCCGTCTTTCGTTGTCCAGATCGCGGTTCTCCTCGTCCTGACCCTGGTGGCGGCCGGCGTGGGCTATTTCTCCGGCGGCATGCTCAAGGGTGAGATGGCCGGCACCGAGACCGCGGCCGCTGCACCCGCCGCCGGTCACGGCGAGAAGAAGGAAGGCGGCCATGGCGAGGCCAGCGAGCCGGAGGATCCCGCGGCAGCCGACCTCGCGCGCGGCGTCATGAGCCTGCCCGCGATCACCACCAACCTCGCAGCACCCAGCGACACCTGGATTCGCGTCGAACTGGCGGCGGTCTTCGAGGGCGAGGCCGATCCGACGATCGCCGACACGATACATCAGGACATCCTGGCCTACCTCCGCACGGTGAAGCTGCACCAGGTCGAGGGCGCCAGCGGCTTCCTGCATCTCAAGGACGATATCCGCGAGCGTTCGCGCATCCGCGGCGAGGGCAAGGTCAAGGACGTTCTCATCCGGACGATCGTCTTCGAATGAAACGCCTCGCACTCACGCTTGCCGCCCTTGCCGCGCTGACGGCCGGCGCCGCCGCCCAGACGCTCGACCTCGGGGCGATCGGCCAGGCGGACGGAAGAACGATCGCCTACATCATCCAGATGTTCGGCCTGATCACGGTGCTGTCCGTGGCGCCGGGTCTGCTCATCATGGTCACGAGCTTCACCCGCTTCGTCATCGCCTTCTCGATCCTGAGGACCGGCATCGGCCTGCAGACCACGCCGGCGAACTTCATCCTGATCAGCCTGGCGCTGTTCATGACCTTCTACGTCATGTCGCCGACCTTCGACCAGGCATGGACCAATGGCGTGCGGCCGCTGATGGACAACCAGATCAACGAGCAGCAGGCGATGGAGCGCATCGCCGACCCTTTCCGGACCTTCATGCTCGACAATGTCCGGGAGAAGGATTTCAACCTGTTCGCGGACCTCGCCCGCGAGCGCGGCCAGACCGTGGTGACAGGTGACGCCGTCGATCTGCGCATCCTCATCCCCGCCTTCATGATCTCGGAGATCCGGAGGGGATTTGAGATCGGCTTCCTGATCGTGCTGCCGTTCCTGGTGATCGATCTGGTCGTGGCCACCATCACCATGTCCATGGGCATGATGATGCTGCCGCCGACCGTGCTGTCCCTGCCGTTCAAAATCCTGTTCTTCGTGCTGATCGACGGCTGGAACCTGCTCGTCGGCAGCCTGGTCAGATCCTTCACCTAATTCCTTCGACCGCCTTATCTATTTGGTAGGTTTTCTGCGCCATAAAGGTCGTGACGAAGGGCGGGTTGATCTGTTCGATCGACAGGCATGAGGCCGAGCTGTCCTACCGGTGAAACCCGGTATGTCCCTGTTGTTGAGTAAAGTGTAGGGGCAGGATTTATGTCCAGTATTATGACGAACGTCTCGGCTATGACGGCTCTGAAGAGCCTGACCGCCACGAACAACGCTCTCGAGAGCACCCAGGCTCGCATCTCCACCGGTTATCGCGTCGCCGAAGCCAGCGACAACGCCGCATACTGGTCCATCGCGACCACCATGCGTTCCGACAACAAGGCACTGTCGACCGTCCAGGACGCGCTGGGTCTCGGCGCCGCCAAGCTCGACACCGCCTATACGGCCATGACCGCCGCCCGCGACGTGGTCGACGAGATCAAGTCGAAGATCGTCGCCGCGATGGAACCCGGCGTCGACAAGTCGAAGATCCAGTCCGAAATCACGCAGCTCCAGGAGCAGCTGACCGGTATCGCCGGTTCGGCTTCCTTCTCCGGCGAGAACTGGCTCTCGGTCGACTCGGGCGACGCCGCCTACTCCGCGACCAAGAGCATCGTGTCCTCCTTCAACCGCGCCGCGGACGGTACGGTTTCGGTGAGCACGATCGACGTCGACACCACGACCACCGAACTGTTCGACTCCGCTGACCAGTCGGGCATTCTCGACACCGAGTTCACCACGACCGGCGCTGGCGCCGTGACGGTTTCGGTTTCGAACCTCGACATCTCGGCTGCCGGCCTCGACGACACCGACATGTCCGAAATGCTGTCGGCCGTCGACGACGCTCTGGCCTCCATGACGACCGCCGCTTCCGATCTCGGCGCCGCAAAGAGCCGCGTCTCGATGCAGAAGGACTTCGTGGGCAACCTCATGGATGCGATCGACCGTGGCGTTGGTACGCTGGTCGACGCCGACATGAACGAAGAGTCGACCCGCCTGCAGGCCCTTCAGGTCCAGCAGCAGCTCGGCATCCAGGCGCTGTCGATCGCCAACAGCAACTCGCAGCAGATCCTGTCGCTCTTCCGCTAACGGATCCGGACCGGCCCTCGGGGGCCAGGTTTCTCTCTCGATCGGGCCGCGTCCTCACAGGA
>JAEYTW010000644.1 GCA_023433835.1 Pseudomonadota bacterium
GGAGAAGCCGCCGTTGCGGTCCGGGGACCATTGCATCGGCGTGCGGACGCCGTTGCGGTCGCCCAGATAGATGTTGTCGCCCATACCGATTTCGTCGCCGTAGTAGATGATCGGCGTGCCGGGAAACGACAGCAGCAGCGAGTTCATCAGCTCGATCTTGCGACGATCGTTGTCCATCAGCGGCGCAAGCCGGCGCCGGATACCGAGATTGATGCGCGCACGCGGGTCGGCCGCGTAGGTCTTCCACAAATAATCGCGCTCGACGTCGGTGACCATCTCAAGCGTCAGTTCGTCGTGGTTACGCAGGAACATCGCCCACTGGCAATTCCCCGGGATTTCCGGTGTCTGGCGCATGATGTCGGTGATCGGGAAACGATCTTCCTGAGCGATCGCCATGTAGATCCGGGGCATCAGCGGGAAATGATAGGCCATGTGGCATTCGTCGCCCTGGCCGAAATATTCCTGGGTATCCTCGGGCCACTGATTGGCCTCGGCCAGCAGCATGCGGCCGGGATAATGCCGGTCCATGTCGGCGCGCAGCAGCTTCAGGATATCGTGCGTCTCGGGCAGGTTCTCGTTCGAGGTTCCCTCGCGTTCGACCAGATAGGGCACGGCGTCGAGGCGCACGCCGTCGATCCCGAGATCGAGCCAGTAATGCATGATGCTCAGCACTTCCTCGACGACCCTGGGGTTGTCGAAGTTCAGGTCGGGCTGATGCGAATAGAAGCGGTGCCAGAAATAGGCGCCGGCGACGGGATCCCAGGTCCAGTTCGACTTTTCGGTATCGCAGAAGATGACACGCGTGCCGTCATAGGCCTGGTCGGTATCGGACCAGACATAATAGTCGCGGTGGACCGAGCCGGGCTTGGCGCGCCGTGCGCGCTGAAACCAGGGATGCTGGTCGGAGGTGTGGTTGACGACGATCTCGGCGATGATGCGGATGCCGCGGTCGTGGGCGGCCTGGATGAACTTCTTCGCATCGGCCATCTTGCCGTAGTCGGGATGGATCGAGCGATAGTCGGCGATGTCATAGCCGTCGTCGCGCCGCGGCGACGGATAGAACGGCAACAGCCAGATGGCGTCGACGCCGAGATCGGCGATGTAGTCCAGGCGGTCGATCAGCCCGGCGAAATCGCCGATGCCGTCGCCGTTGGAATCATGGAACGACTTGACATGCAGCTGGTAGATGACCGCGTCCTTGTACCAGAGCGGATCGACCGACGGCAGCGCGGCGGGGCTCGGCTTCTTCCTTGGCAGGGCCATGTTCATCCTTCAACGGGCAGGCGAAGACGCCAGGCGGCGAAGGCGAGGCGCGCGGGATCGAGGCGGACGGTCCGCCACTTGCCCTGCCAGCCCTGGGCCTGATCGGTTACGAGGTCGTCGACGGCAAATGCCGCGTCGTCGTCGAGGCCCCAGCGCCACAGCGGCAGCTCGAAGCTCGCCTCCTGTGCCTCGTGGGGGTCGAGGTTGATGACCGCCAGCACGACGTTGCAGCGATCGGGCGTCGCCTTCAGGAAGCACAGCATGCGATCGTTGGAGGACGGCAGGAAGGTGACGCCGAGATGGGTGTGCAGCGCCGGGTTGGCGCGGCGGATGCGGTTCAGCAGCGTGATCTCGCCCTTGATGTTGCCGGGCTGGTTCCAGTCGCGGGCGCGCAGCTGGAATTTTTCCGAATCGAGGTATTCCTCCTTGCCCGGCAGCGGTTCGGATTCGCACAGCTCGAATCCGCTGTAGAGGCCCCACAGCCCCGACAGCAGCGCGGCCAGCGCGGCGCGCTGCACGAAACCCGCGCGGCCCGAACGTTGCAGGAAATAGGGGTTGATGTCGGGGGTGTTGACGAAGAAATGCGGCCGGAAGAAATCCTTTGGCGCCGTCGTCGTCAGCTCGGTCAGGTAGTCGGTGAATTCCTGCGCGGAATGGCGCCAGGTGAAGTAGGTATAGGATTGCGAGAAACCGATCTTGGCCAGGCGGTACATCACCTTGGGCCGGGTGAAGGCTTCCGACAGGAAGATCGCGTCGGGATGGCGGCCGCGCACGTCGGCGATCATCCATTCCCAGAACGGGAACGGCTTGGTATGCGGGTTGTCGACGCGGAACAGCCGCACGCCCTCGGCGATCCAGAACAGCACGACGTCGCGCAGGGCCAGCCAAAGTTCGGGCACCGCGCCTTCAGCGTAGAAGTCGACGTTGACGATGTCCTGGTATTTCTTCGGCGGGTTCTCGGCATAGCGGATCGTGCCGTCCGGCCGCCAGGCGAACCAGTCGGGATGTTCGCCGAGCCAGGGATGGTCGGGCGAACACTGGATGGCGAAGTCGATCGCCAGCTCCAGCCCGTGATCGGCCGCGGCCTCGCGCAGCCGGCGGAAGTCGTCGAGCGTGCCGAGCTCCGGGTGGATGGCGTCATGCCCGCCCGCGGCGCTGCCGATGGCATAGGGGCTGCCCGGATCGTCGGCGCCGGGCGTCAACGTGTTGTTCGGGCCCTTGCGATGCTTGACGCCGATCGGGTGGATCGGCGGAAAATAGAGGACGTCGAATCCCATGTCCCTGATGTCGGGCAGGCGACCGATGACGTCGGCGAAGGTGCCGTGGCGGGTGACGTCGTTGCTGGCCGAGCGCGGGAAAAGTTCGTACCAGGCGGCGAAGCGCGCCGCCAGCCGCTCGGCATCGATCGGCATCGCCTCGGTCCGCACCGCGAAGGGCCGGCGGTCGGCGGCGATCAGCAAGGTGGCCGTGTCCGGGGCCAGCATCAGGGCCAGGCGGCCGGCATCGTCGCTGTCGGCAAGCCGGCGGGCCAGCGTGTCCAGCGCGGCGCGATACTCGTCGGCCGCTGCCGCCGCGGCCGTGTCCACCACGAAGCGGCGCGCCTCCTCCAGCTCCAGCGAGATAGCGACGCCGGCCTGGTGCTTTTTCTCCAGTTCGTCGCGCAAGGTGGCGTAGGCGTCGCGCCAGGCCTCGACGGCGAAGACATGGCGGCCCAGCCGTTCCAGCGGCATGTCGGCCGCCCAGCGATCGTTGCCCAGCGGCATCATGCGCAGCCGCCGCCATTCGCGGTCGTCGGCGGCGCGCCACAGCAATTCGGCGGCGATCTTGTCGTGGCCGTCGGCGAACACGTCGGCCTCGACACGCACCAGTTCGCCCACCGTGCGCTTCGCCGGGAAGCGGCCGTCGTCGACCACCGGCGTCACCGCCTCGATCGCAATGCGGGGGCGCGTCGTCGCCTGCTCGACGGTCTGGCGGCGCAGCGGCTTGTCGGCGCGGATCGGCGGCAGCATGCGGCCGCGCAGCAGGCGTACGTCGGCCGGCGCCAGGTGCAGCGTGTTGCCCAGCCGCAGGTTGTCGCAGCCTTCCTCGCCGTCGAAGCTGGTGATGCCGCCGGTCGCGGCCAGGATCGGCGCCGGGGCGACGCCGACCGGCCGCTCAAGGTCGGGGTTGATCAGCACCAGCTGGGCCGGCCCGTCCGATATCCGGCGCAACAGTGCCGTCACGCTGCCGCCGGGCGGGCCGAGGAGGTCGAGACGATCGGCCGCCGGCTGCGCGGCGATGCGGCGGTTGGCCTCGGCGATCTCGGCCGACAGGTCGAAACCGCTTCGGTCCAGCAGATAATCTTCCGGCGTACCCCGGGCATGATCGAGGCGGCGACGCGCGCCGAACTCGAAGCCCATCGGCAGCATCAGCCCCGCGCCGAGGGCAGCGGCGACACGCAAGGCGCGGCCGGCGCGCCGCCGGCGCATAGCCGGGTCTGGATCGTCATGCGCGAGACGGGGGCCGAACGGCGCCTCGGGCGCGGTCAGAACGGGCGCGATGCGGGCCAGGCGGCGATGTTCCTCGACCAGCCAGGCTGCCCGGCAATCCCACCAGGCCAAGGACGAGAACACGCCGTCGAGGCCGGCGTCGATCAGCCGCGCGGCTTCGTCGGACCTGGCGCCGGGGATCCAGGCGAGGAAGCGGATATCGGCCCGCGTCGCCTGGCGGACGGCGCCAAGGGCCTTGCGCCAGAAGGCGGCAGGTGCCTTGTGCGCATCGCGCAGCACGAAACCGGCGGTGCCGGCCTTGGCCCACAGGATCAGGCGGGCGATCCACCACGAAGCCGCCGCGGCATCGTCGAGGTCGATCCAGGCCGTGCGGCCCGCCGCCTCGTGATAGCGCGGGTCCGGGCCGGGGCGGGGCACTTCGCTGGCGCTGATCCAGCCGGGCTCCTCGGCCGCCAGCACGCCGTCGGCCGCGACGCAGTCGAGGCAGATGTCCAGCATCAGCCCCAGACCCGCCGCGCGCGCCGCCTCGGCGATCGCATGGACAGCCTCATAGCCGTCGCCGGCGCTGATCCTGGCGTCGCCGTGATCGGGATCGTCGATCAGGAATAAATTGCCCGCCAGGGCAGACGAAAACGGCGGCGGGCAGACGACATGGTCGAACCCGAGGCTGGCGACATGGCCCAGCAGCGGCGCCCAGCCGGCAACCGGGCCGGCCTGCAGCGGATGCACGGCATAGAGGCGAGGGCGGAAAAGCGGAACGGGGGCGGGTTCGGACGCGCGCGCGGACTGGCGCTGCCCCGTCTTTCGGGCAGTCGCCGCGGTCCGGCGCGAGGGCGTTGCGACGTTCATCACGGGCTAACCGGCCGTGACCGCTTTGGTTCCCCCGGGCGCGAGGGGGCGTGATAGGGTGCGCGCCGCCAATCAACCGCTGGAGAATCCAGTCATGCCGGTGCGCAAGATTTTGATATTTCCTGATCCCCGGCTGAATGCCGCGGCGGCGCCGGTGACGAGCTTTGATGCCGCCCTGCGGCAGCTCGCCGACGATCTGCTCGACACGATGCGGGCCGCCCCGGGTGTCGGCATCACTGCGCCGCATGTCGGCGTGTTCCAGCGCGTCGTGGTGATGGACCTGGATGACGGTGCGGGCGTGCGCGTCTATGTCAATCCGCGGGTGCTGTCCTCGTCGCGCGAAACCGCGCGCCATCAGGAAGGCAGCGTCTCGATGCCGGGCGTGGCCGACGAGGTCGAGCGGCCGGCGAAGGTGCGCGTCGCCTGGCAGGACCTCGACGGCGCGGGCCATGAAGCCGACTTCGAAGGCTTCGTGAGCATCTGCCTGCAGCATGAGATCGACCAGCTGGACGGCATCTTCTGGATCAGGCGCCTGTCCAAGCTGCGGCGCGATCGGACGGTCAAGCGATTTGACAAGCTGGTGCGGACGCAACGTCTCAACGATTGACCGGAACCGCCGATCCGGCCAGCGTGTTTTCGGCGCATGTACGCACATATTCAGGTCGGCGCCCGTGACCTCGACACGATGGCTGCTTTCTACGACGCGATCCTGCCCGCCTTCGGGTTCAATCGCGACCCGGCGATGGCGTCGGAGGCCACCGGGCTGGTCTGGCGGGCAGCGGGCCGCTGGCCCCAGTTCGTGATCCGCAAGCCGTTCAACAACCTGCCGGCGACCTGGGGCAACGGCGCGCAAATCTCCCTGCTGGCCCCATCGCGCGAGGTGGTCGACGATACCTGGCGCCGCGCGCTTGCCGCCGGCGGCATCGATGAAGGCCCGCCGCGGCTGCGCAAGCGTTATTCGCCCGATTTCTATGCCGCCTATTGCCGTGATCCCGAGGGCAACAAGCTCTGTTTCGTGCACGCCCCAGACTAAGGGACGAGGGGAACCATCGCTGGGGTGCCCCGGTTGACCCGCACAACCTGGGGAGAACTTGAGCTCATGGCAAACCAGCCGCGCCCGCTGGCCGTGACGACCGGCGCCTCCGGCGTCGCCTCTTCCATCGTCGATCCGGCGAGCCTGGCCGAGCGGGGCCGCAAGCTGTACGCCCCCGGCACGGCCAAGCACTGACCGTCGAGGTTCGATGGAAAATATCGAGGAAATCGCCGGCACTGCCGTCGGCTGGCTGGACTGGCTGCCCGGTTGGGCGGCCAGCCTGATCGTGCTGGGGATCGCGGCCTTCTTCGCGGTCCTGGTTCACAAGATCGCCTTCCGCTTCCTGAACCGGCTGGTCGAAGACGCATCGCTGTTCTGGCGCTCGACGGTGCAGCGCATCTATGGCCCGGCCCGGCTGGCGCTGCTCTGCCTCGCGCTGGCGATCGGCGCCAGCGTCGCGCCCTTGTCCTTTTCCCAGGCCGAGATGATCCGCCAGGGGCTGGTCGTCGCCTTCATCATCGTGCTGGGCTGGTCGGCGATGACCGTCCTGCATATCGGCGTGACCATCTATACCCGACGCTTCACCCAGGATGCGGCCGACAGCGTCGCCGCCCGCAAGATGATGACGCAGATCCGCATCCTCGAACGGGCCGGCGGGCTGCTGATCGTCATCGTCACGGCTGCCGCCGCCCTGATGACCTTCGAGGACGTGCGGCAATACGGCGTCAGCCTGCTGGCTTCGGCCGGCGCGGCCGGCCTCATCGTCGGCCTGGCGTTGCAGCCGGTGCTGGGCAATCTGTTCGCCGGCATCCAGCTCGCCATCACCCAGCCGATCCGCATCGAGGATTCGATCGTGGTCGAGGGCGAATGGGGCTGGGTCGAGGAAATCACGTCGACCTATGTCGTCGTGCGTATCTGGGACTGGCGGCGGCTGGTGCTGCCGCTGAAATACTTCATCGAACGGCCGTTCCAGAACTGGACGCGCGACGGTGCCTCGATCATCGGCAACGTCATGCTGCATGTCGACTACACCGCGCCGGTGCCGCTGCTGCGCAAGAAGGCGGAGGAACTGGTCCGGCAGTCGACGCTGTGGGATGGGCAGGTCGTCAACCTGCAGGTGGTCGAGGCGTTCAACGAGACGATGCAGCTGCGCCTCCTGATGAGCGCCGCCAATGCGGGAAAGGCCTTCGACCTGCGCTGCGAGATCCGTGAAAAGATGATCGCCTATCTGCAGCAGGAATATCCATCGGCCCTGCCGCGCCGGCGCAACGAGACCCTGCAGATTCAGGTGCCGGTCGCCGCCGAGTGATCGGCCGGCCGCGCGACATCCGGTCGCCGCCGCAAGGCAGCGGTCAACGCCGCCGGCACCGTGCCCTGCTGGTTCATGGTGACGCGCAGGAAGACGCTGGGCTTCTGGGCGGTGTCGGCCATCTACTTGTCCTCGGTCGGGTTGGCGGGTTTGGCGGCGGCGAGAATCCGGGTCAGCTCGGCCGCGCCCGCCTGTTCGATCGCGACCCCCGCGCCGAGTTCGGCGCCGGGGTCTTCGGCATGATCCTGAAAGCGCAGCATGCGATCGACGACCTCGCGGAACGCGTCGCCGTCCTGGCGGGCCAGGAACGCCACCAGGGTTTCCAGGATCTGGCGATGGGCGACCAGCATGCCCTCGAGTTCGAAGGCCGAGCGCGCGGCAGGATCGGTTGGCGACATCGAGAAAGCCTCCGGACAAGGCGGGTAGGACCGGCGGAACGAGCGTGGGGCCACGAATGTTCCAGCCGGCGCCGCCGCCTAGATCGTTTGAAATCCAATAATAAAAAAATCAATATTCATTCCGGAATAAGGTTACGATCACAGTAATTCATCCAAATATAAAACGATTTTTCATTGACTGTGCGGGGGGTATTCCTATCTGCTCAGTGTACGTTCAATTGAACCGGCAAAGATTAAAGGCAATGCAGCAGACCGAGGTGGACGCGGTCGGGCAGGATATTCTCGCGGCGGCGCCTGGCGCGGCCATGCTGGCCAGCCTCGTCGACGGCGTGATCGTTATCGACCGGCGGGGCATCATCCGTTACGCCAATGCCGCCGCCGCGCGCATGTTCGGCCGCGACGCGATCGAGCTGCGCGGCGCATCGGTCGAGATCCTGATGCCGGCGATGACCGCCGCGCGCCACCAGGGCTACATCGATCGCTTCCTCGATACCGGCGAAGCCCATGTCATCGGCCGCGGACGGGCGGTCGAGGGCCGCGGGCGTGATGGCCGGCCGGTCTACATCCATCTCACGGTGGCCGAGTTCGACTACCGGGGCGAGCGCCACTTCATCGGCATCACCCATGATCGAACGGTGGAGACGGTTGCCGCCCGCGAGTTGCAGGAAAACCTCGATCGCCTGCATCGCTGCCAGCATTACGGTGGTATCGGCAGCTGGGCCTGGGCTGTCGGCACCGACGATATCTACTGGTCGGAATCGATCGGGCCGATGTACGGCCTGCCCGCCGGCGAGCGCCATCTTTCGCTCGCCGAACTGATGGCCGGGATCCACCCCGAGGATCGCGCGCTGATCACGGCGGCGACCAGCGCCTGCCTGCGGGCGGGCCAGCCCTGCCGCGTCGAGCATCGGGCGGTGCGGCCCGACGGCACGGTCCGCTGGCTGATGATGGAAGGCGACAGCGAGCGCGGCGCGGATGGCCGGGCGCGCCGCCTGCTCGGCGTGGTCCGCGACATTACCGACGCGAAGGCGATGGAACAGGCCCTGATCGCGGCGAAGGAAACGGCCGAGCGCGCCAATCGCGCCCAGTCGGAATTCATCTCGAGCATGAGCCACGAGATCCGCACCCCGCTCAACACCATCCTGGGATACGCGGAACTGATGCAGGCGCTCGGCGAGCGGCCCGACGGCGCATCGCGGATCGTGCCCTATGCGCGTTCGATCCTGGCCGCCGGCCGTCATCTCCTGACGCTGGTCAACGACGTCCTCGACCTGGCGTTGATCGAGAGCGGCAGGCTGGCCCTGTCGATCGAGCCGGTGGCGCTGGCGCCGGCCGTGGCGCGCGCGGTCGGCCTGGTCACGCTGATGGCCGCGCGCAAGTCCGTCACCATCGTCGACCGCACCGAGGAGAATCCCGCGGTGGTGATGGCCGATGCCGGCCGGCTCGGCCAGGCGCTCGTCAACCTGTTGTCGAATGCGGTCAAATACAATATCGACCACGGCCAGGTGACGGTCCGTGCCGTCGCCGGGGCCGGCGACCGGATCCGTATCGAGGTCCAGGATACCGGCTGCGGCATCCCGCCCCATCGCCACGCGGATGTCTTCCGCCGCTTCCATCGTCTTGGCGCCGAGCAGTCGAGCATCGAGGGCGCGGGTATCGGCCTGGCCCTGACCCGCCATCTGGTCCAGGCAATGGGCGGAACGATCGATTTCTCGTCGGAACCCGGCCGCGGCAGCTGCTTCTGGGTCGAGCTGCCGTCGGCGCCCGCCGATGTCATGCCGGCCCCCGCGGCCGAGCCTCTGGCCGCCATCGGCTATCGCGCCGCGCCGCGCCGCATCCTCGTGGTCGAGGACAATCCGATGAACTTCGAAATCCTCAGCGAAGTCCTGGCCGCGCTGGGCGACTTTCAGGTCGATTGGGCCCGGCATGCCGACGAGACGCGCCAGCGCGTGGCCGCCGCCCGGCCCGACCTGGTCTTCCTCGACATCAACCTGCCCGGCGAGGACGGCTTCGCCGTGGCGCGGATGTTGCGCGGCATGCTCGGCACCGCGTGCCCGCCGTTGTTCGGCCTCAGCGCCAATGCCTATGACGATGCCCGCGAGCGCGCCACGGCATTGGGCTTCGCCGGCTACATCGCCAAGCCGTTCCGCATCGACCAGATCCGCGCCGCGCTGGACCATCTGCCGGCTTGAGCGCCGATTGCCGCGGCGGCGATGGAGTTATTAAGAATAAAACCCTAGTACTTCTGCGTCGACAACAGGATCGAGGTCTCGGTCGCGGCGATGCCGTCGATCAGGCGGATGCGGCGCAGCACCGCGTCGAGATCGGCGAGGCTTGACGCCTCGATCTCGGCCACCACGTCCCAGCGGCCGTTGGTGGTGTGCAGGCCGACCACCTCGGGAAAGCCGCCCAGCGCCTTCAACGTGGCGGGGCCGTACTTGCCGCGGACCTCGACCATCATGATGCCGCGCACCGCATTCGTCTCGGTCGCCGATTTCAGCCGCACGGTATAGCCCAGGATGATGCCGTCGCGGCGCAGCCGGTCGATGCGGTTCTGTACCGTGCCGCGCGAGACGCCGAGGGCGGCGGCGAGGCTTGCCGCCGGCATCCGGGCATCGTTGCGCAACAGCGCCAGCAGGCGGCGGTCGGTATCGTCGAGCATGCGACATTATGGCAGAAAATCCTGACGTTTCGCCAGAATTCTAAGCTGTGTTGCGATGTCTGCTGACTATCTGCTAACGCCGCAGCCCGCCATCCTCACCCGGACCGAAGCCGCAAGGGAGGGCAAGATGCTGGTCCGGGAACGCAGCGCCGCCGACCATATCGCGATCGAGGCGACCTATGGCGCGTGCAACTACAAGCCGCTCGACGTCGTGCTGGTGCGCGGCGAGCGCGTCTGGGTCTGGGATACCGGGGGCCGACGCTATATGGATTGCCTGGCCGCCTATTCGGCGGTCAACCAGGGCCACTGCCATCCGGCGATCCTGGCGGCCCTGGTCGAGCAGGCCGGCAAGCTGACATTGACCTCGCGGGCCTTCCGCAACGATCAGCTGGCGCCGTTCTACGAGGAGATCTGCGCCCTGACCCGCTCGCACAAGGTCCTGCCGATGAACAGCGGCGCCGAGGCGGTGGAAAGCGCCGTCAAGACCGTGCGCAAGTGGGGCTATCAGGTGAAGGGCGTGCCCGAGGGCCAGGCCGAGATCATCGTCTGTTCCGGAAATTTCCACGGCCGCGCGCTCGGCATCGTCGGCTTCTCGACCGATCCGTCGGCCCGCCGGGGTTTCGGGCCCTTCGCCCCGGGCTTCACGGTGGTGCCCTATGGCGATGCCGCCGCGCTCGAGGCGGCGATCGGCCCCAATACCGTGGCTTTCCTGGTCGAGCCGATCCAGGGCGAGGCCGGGGTGATCATCCCGCCCGCGGGCTACCTGGCCCGGGCGCGCGACCTCTGCACCCGCCACAACGTCATGCTGATCCTCGACGAGATCCAGACCGGCCTCGGCCGTACCGGCAGGCTGCTGGCCGAGGAGCATGAGGGCATCGAGGCCGACCTGACCCTGGTCGGCAAGGCGCTGTCGGGCGGGTTCTATCCGGTCTCCGCGGTGCTGTCGAACCACGAGGTGCTCGACGTGCTGAATCCCGGCGAGCACGGCTCGACCTTCGGCGGCAACCCGCTGGCCTGCGCCGTCGCCCGCGCCGCGCTGCGCGTGCTGGTCGAGGAAGGCATGGTCGAGAACGCGGCCGATACCGGCGCCTATTTCCTGGCAGGGTTGCAAAGCCTGCGCAGCGACAGGATCCGCGCGGTGCGGGGCCGCGGCCTGATGCTGGCGATCGAGCTCGATCCGGCCGCCGGCGGCGCCCGCAAGGTATGCGAGGCATTGCAGGCCCGCGGCCTTCTGTGCAAGGAAACCCACGATCACATCATCCGGCTGGCGCCGCCGCTGGTGGTGACCAGGGACGAGATCGACTGGGCGATGGACCGCATCGCCGATGTCTTCCGATGACCATCGGGGAAAGCACGATGACGACTTCAGGCCATAACAGCGCGGCGGCCTATCCCCCCGATCCCGCCCGCGCCGAATATTGGGCGCGGACGATGACGGCGCTGCCGAGCGTCTCGGGGTCGGCCGACGAAGCGGCCTTCGCCGACAAGCTGGTCGCCCTGCTGCGGGCGGCCGGCCTTGAGACGGTCTGGACGATGCCGGTGCCGGGCGGCCGCCATGCCCGGTCCTGCGTCGCCGCCCTGGTCCGCGGCCGGGGCCGGCGCACCGTGGTGCTGACCGGGCATTTCGACACGGTGCCGACCGAGGATTACGGCGACCTGCAGCCGCTGGCCCTCGACCCCGACGGGTTGACCGCCGGGCTGGCGGCGCGGCTCGCCCGCGCCCTCCATTCGCCGGCCGCGGCGCCGGCCCGGTG
>JAEYTW010000649.1 GCA_023433835.1 Pseudomonadota bacterium
CTTCTTTTCCATCAGCGGCTCCGAATTCGTCGAGATGTTCGTGGGTGTCGGCGCTGCCCGGGTCCGCGACCTGTTCGAACAGGCCCGTCAGCGGGCCCCGGCGATCATCTTCATCGACGAGCTCGACGCCCTCGGCCGGGCGCGCGGCGCCTTTCCCGTCGCCGGCGGCGGCCATGACGAGAAGGAGCAGACCCTGAACCAGCTGCTGTCCGAACTGGATGGTTTCGACACGCGCGAAGGCGTCGTGCTGCTGGCCGCGACCAACCGGCCGGAAATACTTGACCCGGCATTGCTGCGCGCTGGGCGCTTCGATCGCCAGATCCTGGTCGACCGGCCGGATCGCGCCGGACGCATCGAGATCCTGGCCGTACATCTGAAGAAGGTGCAGGTCGGACCCGACGTCGAGCCTGACCGCGTCGCGGCGCTCACCCCCGGTTTCAGCGGCGCCGACCTCGCCACCCTGGTCAACGAGGCGGCGTTGCTGGCTACCCGCCGCGGTGCCGAGACGACGGCGATGAGCGACTTCACCGAAGCCGTCGAGCGGGTCGTCGCCGGGCTGGAAAAGAAGCATCGCCTGCTCAATCCCGCCGAACGGCGGGCCGTCGCCTGCCATGAACTGGGGCATGCGCTGGTGGCGCGCTGCCTGCCGGGCAGCGACAGCGTCCACAAGATCTCGATCATCCCGCGCGGGATCGGCGCGCTGGGCTATACGATCCAGCGTCCGACCGAGGACCGCTACCTGATGACCCGGGCGGAACTGGAGAACAAGATGGCCGTGCTGCTCGGCGGCCGGGCGGCGGAAGCGGCGCTGATCGGCGAAATATCCACCGGCGCCGCCGACGACCTGGTCAAGGCGACCGACATCGCCAAGTCCATGGTCATGCGCTACGGGATGAGCGGGGAACTCGGCCAGGTCGCCTATGAGGATGAAGCGCCCCGCTTTCTCGGCGCCGCCCCGCCATTCGGCCAGGAACGCCATTTCGGCGAGAAGACCGCCGAGCAGATCGACCTTGCGGTCAGAGCGCTGATCGACACGGCCTTCGGCCGTGCCGATACTTTGGTCCGGCGTCATCGGGAACTGATCGAACAGGCGATGGTCGTCCTGCTGGACAAGGAGACGCTGACCGAGGACGACGTGGCGCGGCTGCTGCCTCGCGGGCGCCTCGGGCAGCCGGCGGCGGCGTAAAGCGTTAGCCGCCCTCGGCGAGGCTCTGGATCGCGTCGAGCCTGAGGAAGACGATTTCGTCCGAGGAAGGCAGCGCGATCACGCCATCCCGCTTCATCTTGGTCATGGTGCGGCTGACGGTTTCGATGGTCAGGCCGAGATAGTCGGCGATGTCCGTGCGTGTCATGTCGAGGCTGACCCCGTCGGGTCGCTGCCCCCAACGCTCGCAGCGGCGGGCGAGATCGAGCAGGAAGGTCGCGACCTTCTCCCGCGGCGATTTCCGGCCGAGCAGGAGCATCTGGTCATGCGCGGCATCGAGCTCGTCGCGCGCCCGGTCGAACAGCTCGTGTTCAAGCCGGGGCATGCGCTCCACCAGCCGTTGCAAGGTGCCGGTGTTGAAACGGCATAGCTGGCAGGAACCGATCGCCTCGGCGCTGTAGGGATGGCTGGCCCGACTGGAGAGCCCGATGAAATCGCCGGGCAGCATGAAGCCCGTGATCTGCCGCCGGCCGTCGGCCAAGGTCTTGCTGAGCCGGATCGTTCCGGCCGTCAGGTTGTAGACTCTGCCGGCGTCGTCGCCCTCGTCGAACAAGGAGGCCCCCGCCTCCAGGCGCACCACCGTCGAATTTCGTTCCAGTTCCGCCAGTTCGTCCGTCGGAAGCGCGCGGCAGATCGTCAGGCATCGGGCGACGCAGGCGCTGCAGGAGGGGCGCGGCGTGCGCAGCCCGTCACAGCGCGGGCGCCCGATGCCGGGCACATCCTTGGAACGGCCATTCTCCGCAAACGAGGTCGACGTGGACATTTGCAGCGCCCATACCCTGATCCGATGGCGGTAGGGTATCCAGCAATCCGGATCCGGGAAACGCGGCGCCTTGCCGCACCGCCTCGACATTTCGCGCAAATTGATTCTAATCAATCCCTGCGAGGCAGATCGGTAGAAAAATCGAACCATGAATGCCGGCAGCAGGGTGACCAGCATATATGACCTGGCCGTACTGACGCCCGATCGGGTGAAATCGGTCTACCCCCTCGTGCGCCACCATAACGACAGTATCGATTTCGATACCTGGTGCGACTTCGCGACGCCGCTGATCGACGGGCTGGCGGCCGATCGCCGGCCGTCAACCGGAATCATCGTCGCCACCCGCCGTGGCGCGGCGCGCGGCATGTTCGTCTACATGCGCCTGCCGCATCTGGGCCTTGGCCGCGTCCTGCTGGTCCCCCATGCCTTCTGCGCGGAACTGCTGCGGACGACACCGCTCTGGGCATTGCTGCTCCGCGAGATGATGACGATCGCCGCCGATCTCGGCTGCGCGATGGTACGCCTGGTCGTCCATCCGCCGTGGGGCGATCTGCCGATGGCGGTTCGCCAGATGGGAAATGAACTCATTCCTGTCGAGCTATTGCTGGTCGACGACCAGAGCGGTGAGTTCAACAACTAGCAATCGAGCTTCGGTCGGCGGCGGCGCTGGCGCCGGCGGGCTCGGGATTGATCCCGATCAACGCCACATGCCCGGCTGCGGCCGAGACTGTCGGGGAAAGAGGAGATTCTCCGATGTCCGACATCTCTTCGGTGCTTGTCCATGTCGAGGAAAGCCGGCACTGCCCAGCCCGCGTCAGATTTGCAGCCGAACTCGCGCACCGATGCCATGCCGGCCTGACGGGCCTCGCCGTCCTGCCGGCGGCGGCGCCTTTGCCGCCTGGCGTACCGGGAGAGGGCATCGCGACGTGGGATGCCGCCCTGGCATGTCATCGCCAATTCGTCATCGCCCGCGTCGAGGAACATTTCGCCGGCCTGAGGCGCGAGATGCCGGGCGCACGATGCCAGACCGAAGAAGCACCCGGCCCCGGCAAGATCGCCCCCGTGATCATCCGGCAAAGCCGGCGCGCCGACCTGGTGGTGCTTGGCCAGAACACGGCAGACATGGTCGGGCCTGACGGTGCCGGCGCGATGGCGCAGGACGTCATGCTGGCATGCGGGCGCCCGGTCCTGCTCGTCCCCCACGAGGGGCAATTTGCCGGCGTCAGCAAGCGGCCGCTGATCGCCTGGAACGAATCGCGCGAGGCGGCGCGGGCGGTCCAGGATGCGCTGCCGCTGCTGCGATACGCCGATACGGTCTACCTGCTCGAGGTCGGCGACGCCGATGCGGCACCGGCCGAGATGGCCAGGCGGCGCACGGCCTTGGCCGGCATCGCGCGCTACCTCGAAGCGCACGCCCTGCTGGTCGCGGTGGAGTACCTGCCGGCGCCGCGCGGAAAAGACCCCGGTGACCTGATCATGGCGCGGGCGACCGAGCGGGGCGCGGACCTTCTGGTGATGGGCGGCCATGGCCACGCCCGGTTGCGGGACAGCGCACCGGGCGACGTGACGGGTACCATCCTTTCATCGATGACCCTGCCGGTCCTGATGTCTCACTAACGGGATACCAGGTGCTGGTCGGTTGACTGGAATCAATGCCGACGGCGCCGGCGGCGCCATTCTGGGCGAGCCGATCACAGCCATCCGATCGGCTTGGATCCACAGGAGATGACCAGATGCCCAACAGCTATCGCCAGGCGATCACCCCTTTCATCGTCGGTACCATGGCCCTGCTCGCCGTGGGCTGCACGCAGCTGAGCGACCAGGATCGCGCCCTGCTGGCCGACGTCCGGGCGACCGCCGACCGCGCCGCGACCAACTCGGCGGCGGCACAGTCGACCGCGGCTCAGGCG
>JAEYTW010000685.1 GCA_023433835.1 Pseudomonadota bacterium
GGTCCCGGACAGGGCGGCGTGGTGGGCCGATCTCGGCCATCTCGACCGGGGCGCGCGGCCGGGCCGGGCCGCCGCCTTCTATGCCCGCGCCTTGGCGCTCGATCCCGGCGACGCGGTCGTCGCCCACCACCTCGCCGCGCTGAGTGGAGCGGCGGTCGACCGGGCGCCCCATGATTACGTTGCCGGGCTGTTCGATGCCTATGCCGAACGCTTCGAGGCCGAGCTGGTCGGCAAGCTCGGCTATCGTCTCTACGACGATATCGCCGGCATCGCGGCCACGTTGGGCAGCGGCCTCGACGTCGCCGATCTCGGTTGCGGCACGGGGCTTTGCGGTCCGGGGCTAAGGCCCCATGCGCGCCGCCTGGTGGGCGTCGATCTGTCTGCCGCGATGCTGGCCCAGGCCGCGCGCCTGGGGCTCTACGACGAGCTGGTCAAGGCCGACCTGGTCGATTTTCTGGAAGGGCGCCCGCTCGCTTTCGACCTCGCCGTGGCCGGCGACGTCTTCGTCTATGTCGGGGCGCTGGAGATGGTGTTCGCGGCCCTCGGCCGGGCGGTGCGAGAGGGCGGGCATGTCGCCTTCTCGGTCGAACACGACGCGGGCCCGGGCGTGGCCTTGCGGGCCTCGGGCCGGTTCGCCCAGGGCGAGGCGCATGTCGAGGCGGCGGCGCGGGCCGCCGGGTTCGAGCAACGCCGGCGGCAGGACGTGGTGGTCCGTCGGGAACACGGCCGGCCAATCCCCGGCCGCCTCTACCTCTATGCCAAGAATGGCGGGCAATCGCCCGTCTGAGCAAAGAAAAAGGCGGCGCGTCCTTCGACTCGCCGCCTTTTCCGGAAGTTCAGCAGATCAAGCGGCGCGCAGATTTGCCGCTGCCGGCTTGCCACGCTGGTTGCTGATTTCGTAGGCGAGCTTCTGGCCCTCCTTCAGTTCACGCATGCCCGCCGCCTGCACGGCGGTGATATGCACAAACACATCGGCCCCGCCGCCATCCGGCGCGATGAAGCCATAGCCCTTGGTCATATTGAACCACTTAACGGTACCGCTCGCCATAGAGGTCTCCATAGAAGGTAGGTCGATGGTCGTCCGGTCTCGGCTGGAACTGACGACCATACGATCGAAGGCACACACCGCCGATGATCCCGAGGATGGCAGCATGCTGAAAGCCGATGATCGATGCCAGACGGTCGCAGAGCAGAACGGCGAAGTCAAGCACCGGCCAGCCCGAAAGGGCCCCCCTTAAGCGCCGGTCGGAACGGCCGGTTCCCCGCCTGCGCGGCGGTCTCTCGGGGTGAGGACGCGGAACAGTCCGTCGGCCTTCAGCACCAGGCGATTCCCGACCGTGAGGCGCCCGCGGACGAACACGACGCCGCGTGCCTGGCGCGTCACTTTGGCGCGTCCCTCGACCCAGTCGCCGGTCCGCGCCGGGGTGACGAAATCGGTGGTCATGCGCAGCGTGACGAACGGGCGGCCGGTGGCCACCTCGCGCACCGCGCGCGCCAGCACGATGTCGGCGAAGGTCATCAGCATCCCGCCATGGACCATGCCGAGCGAATTGCCGTGGCGCTCGTCCGGGCGGAAGGCGCGCACGAAGCCAGCCTCGTCCTGCCCGTCGTAGAACGGGCCGGTATGACGGCCGAAGCTGGCGGAATGCTCGATGGGGGTAAAGCCGTCGGGAATGCTGTCGGTCATGGGCCGGGAACAATGACAGGGCGGAACGGCAGGTCAAGGCCTCACGGCGCCAGTGCCAGGTCGGCCAGATGCTTGACCGCGTCGCGCACGGGGCCCGGCCGGGGCGCGTCGGCCAGGGTGGTGAACCAGTGTTGCGGCGGATTGCGCCCCTGGCTGCGGTTCCAGGTCACCTGGCGCAGCAGCGCCTCGGCCGCCGGGGGCAGGCGGTCGGGCACCGCCTCGCCCGCCAGCACCGCCCAGTTCCCGGCCCAGCAGCGCGCCACCGCCCACGGGTTGTAGCCGCCGCCGCCGACCACGATCAGCCGCAGGCACAGATCCTTCAGCCGCGCGATCATCCGCCAATAGGCCCCGTTCGACAGTTCCTGGCCGCCCATCGGGTCGTCGGCCAGCGCGTCGGCCCCACCCTGCACGAAGATCGCCTGCGGCTTGAGCCGGGCCAGCAGCGGCAGGATCGCGGCCTCGCCGAGATAATCGAACTCGCAGTCGTTCATGCCGGGCGGCACCGGGAAATTGCGGGCGGAGCCGCCGGCGCGATCGTCGGCCCGGCCGGTATGAGGCCAGCGCCCGGCTTCGTGGATCGACAGGCAGAGGACACGGGCGTCGCCGGCGAACGCCGCCTCGACGCCGTCGCCATGGTGCAGGTCGAGATCGACATAGGCGACCGGGGCGATGCCGCGGTCGAGCAGGTCGAGGATGCCGATGACCGGATCGTTGAAATAGCAGAAGCCGGCGGCGCGATCGCGCTGGCCGTGATGGGTGCCGCCGGCCGGGTTGTAGACGGTGCCGCCATCAGCCACCAGGTCGACCGCGGCCAGGGTGGCACCGACGGCGGTGGCCGGGCGCAGGAACATCGTCGGGTGCACGGGATTCTCGAGCTTGCCCAGATTGTGCCGCCGCATCAGCTCGAGATCGAGATGACCGGTCCGCTCGCCCTCCTGGATGACGGCGATATAGGCGGGATCGTGGAAGCGGCCGAGCTCGGCGACCGTCGCGGTGCGGCATTCGACGTAGTCGTCGGGGCGCAGCCAGCCCAGCGCCCGGCAAAGGTCGATGGTCAGCGGCACCCGTGGAATCGACAGCGGATGACGCTCGCCATAGGTCGAGCGGCGATAGACCTCGCTGCCGATGAATTGCGGACGCGTCGACACACCCGGGAAGAACGTCACAGGACCGGCAGTGTCGCTGCCGGCCCTGATCTCGTCAATCCATGTGCAGTTCGGCGACCTGCGGTCCCTTCGGGCCCTGGCCGATCCGGACCTTGACGGTCTGGCCCGGCTGCAGTTCGTTGACGCCCATGCGGCGCAGCACTTCCATATGGACGAAGATGTCCTGGGTGCCCTCGCCCTGCGTCACGAAACCGTAACCCTTGACCGGGTTGAACCATTTGACGGTGGCGTCGATCAACTCGCCTGCGGCCACGATCGCCGGGACGCGCCCGCCGGCCGCCGGGCGCTGGCCCATGC
>JAEYTW010000715.1 GCA_023433835.1 Pseudomonadota bacterium
CCGGGCCGGCGAAGCGGCCGCCCAGATCGCGCGCGTCGTGGCGCATGTCGGCGCCGCCACCGGCCACGAGCGCGTGTCGATCATCGCCCACAGCTGGGGCACGATCGCCGCCTGCCGCTTTGCCGCCGATCATCCCGCCGCCGTCGACCGGCTGGTGCTGTTCGGCCCGATCGCGCGGCGCGCGACGATGCGGCCGGGCCCCGTCGGAGATTGGCGCGACATCACCGTGGCCGATCAGTTGGCCCGGTTCATCGAGGATGTGCCGCCGGGCCACCAGCCGGTGCTGCTTGAACCGACGCTGGCGCAATGGGGGCCGGCCTGGATCGCCACCGACCCGCAGGCGACGAGCCGCACGCCGCCTGCGGTGCGGGTACCGGGGGGACCGGCGGCCGATATCCAGGCAGCCTGGGCGGGCGACCTCGCCTACGATCCGGCACGGGTCGTCGTGCCGACGCTGATCGTGCGCGGCGCGTGGGACAGCCTGACCACCGATGACGACGCCGCCTGGCTGCGCGCTCACCTGGGCGGTCCGGTCCGCGACGTGGTCGTGCCGGCGGCAACGCACCTGATGCATCTGGAACACGGCCGCGACGGCCTGTTCGCCGCCACGGCGGCCTTCCTCAGCTGACGGGGTCGAGCCCTGCCGCGGTCAGGACCGCGCCGGAGCGGATCAGGCCTTCCGCGGCACGCATCGCGGCAGAGAACTCCCAATCCCTTGCCATCGACGGCACCTGGGCGCGCACCACCTGGCGCACGGCTTCCAGCCGCGGCCCGGCCCTCAGCGGCGCGCGATGATCGAGGCCTTCGACGGCGGCGAGCAGCTCGATGGCCACGATCGCCTCGGCATTGCGCAGCATCTCCAGCACCCGGCGCGCGCCATGGGTCGCCATCGACACGAAGTCTTCCTGGTTGCCGACGGTGGGCACGCTGTCGACCACGGCGGGATGCGATTTCTGCCGGTTCTCGGCGACCAGCGCGGCAGCCGAAATCTGCAGGCTCATGAACCCCGAAGTCAGGCCGCCGTCGCCGGTCAGGAACGGCGGCAGGCCGGATTGCGAGTGGTCGATCAACATGGCGATGCGGCGTTCGGCCATGCCGCCGATCTCGGCGGTGGCATTGGCCAGCATGTCGGCGGCGAAGCCCACCGCCTCGGCGTGGAAATTCCCGCCGGAGACGACGTCGCCGTCGTCGAGCAACAGCAGCGGATTGTCGGAAACCGATCGGGCCTCGATCTCCAGCATGCCGGCGGCAAAGCCGATGACGTCGCGGCAGGCGCCCATTACCTGCGGCAGGCAACGCAGGCAGTACGGGTCCTGCAGCCGGCCTTCGCGCCGGTGCAGCGCGCGGATGTCGCTGTCCCCGATCAGGTCGCGCAAGGCCCCGGCGACCGCCGCCTGGCCGGGATGCGGCTTCAATGCCTGGATGCGGGCATCGAACGGCACGGTCGAGCCCAGCGCCGCCTCGACCGACAAGCCGGCGGTGACCAGCGCGCTGGCAAACAGCCGGCGGATGCCGAACAGCCCGGCCAGCCCTATCGCCGTCGTCACCTGCGTGCCGTTGAGCAGCGCCAGGCCCTCCTTCGGGCCGAGGCGGACGGGAGCCAGCCCCGCCGCGGCCAGCGCCTCGGCACCCGGTAGGACGCGGCCGCCATGGCGGGCTTGGCCGCGGCCGATCAGCACCGCCGAGACATGGGCGAGCGGCGCCAGGTCACCCGAGGCACCGACCGAGCCCTGGCCGGGCACGACGGGGATCACGCCGCGCGCCAGCATGGCCTCGATCAGTGCGGCGATCTCGGGCCGCACGCCCGAGGCGCCCTGCGCCAGCGCCGCCAGCTTCAGCGCCATGGCCAGCCGCACGATCTCGTCGGCCAGCGGCTCGCCGGTACCGACGGTGTGCGACAGGACGAGGTTTTCCTGCAACTGCGCCAGATCGGTATCGGCGATGCGCTTGTGCGATAGCTTGCCGAAACCGGTATTGACGCCGTAGACCGGCCGGCCGTCGGCGACGATGCGGTCGATCAGGCCGGCCGATTGCGCGACCAGCGCCCGGGCGGCGGGGCCGAGCCGCGCGACCGCGCCCTCGTGGACCGCCTGCCAGTCGGCCAGCATGTTGTCGGCGGGGCGGATCTCGATCGTCATGGCAACTCTCCCTGAAATGCCGGGCGACGATGCGGCGGGCGCACGATCAGCGCCAATTATCTCTTACGGGATTTTTATAACGGTTTCTTATTACCAGTCATCGCCGCCACGAAACGCGCCAGCGCCGGGTGATCGTTGTCGGCCCGGGCGACCAGATAGATCCTGAGCTGGGCGAGGCCGGGATCGCCGACCGGCACTACGCGTACCGCCCGGGGCGCCATGCCGGCATAGGCCAGCGGCACCAGCCCGACGCCCTCGCCCAGCGCCACCCGGGCGACCAGGTTGGGGAACGATACCTCGTAGCCGCCGATATCGACGGGATCGCCGCCGGCCAGCATGGCCGCGGTCAGGCTGTCATGCGCCTCCGGATGCTGGTCGCGCGGCACCACGACGAAGGTTTCATCCTGCAATGCCTTCAGGGATATCGATCGTGCCCCGGCCAGGCGATGGCCGGCCGGCAGGGCGACGCCCATCGCCGTCCGGCTGTCCAGGAGGTCGCTGCGATAGCCCGCGCCGCTCAGCGGCAGGGTGGTGATCGCGGCATCGAGGACATGGGCGTCCAGCAGGTCGCGCAAGGCATCGCCGGCATGGACGGCGATGCGGACGCTGAGGCCGGGATGGGCCTGCCTGAAGCCCGCGATGCGTTCGGGGATTTCCGAATACACGATGGCCGAGGACAGGCCGAGCGCGAGCTGGCCGCCCTCGCCCGCCGCCACCGCGCGGGCCTCGGCCTCCATCCGCTCGGCCAGCATCAGCAGGCGGTTGGCATGGCGCAGGAACAGCGCCCCGGCCTCGGTCAGCGCGACCGCGCGGCGGGAGCGTTTGAACAGCGCGAAACCGAGCTGTTCCTCAAGGCGGGCGACATGCTGGGTGACGCCGGGCTGGGTGGCGTTGAGTGCCTCGGCCGCCCGGCCGAAATGCAACAGGCGGCCGACGGCGACGAAGGTCTTGAGCAGGCGGAGGTCGAGCATCGCCCGTCGGGGCGACGGCGGATCAGACGTGGAAGCTTTCGCCGCAGCCGCAGCGGCCCTTTTCGTTCGGGTTGCGGAAGACGAAGCCGGCGGTCAGCTTGTCTTCCACATAGTCGATCTCGGTGCCGAAGATGAACATCTGGGCCTTGGGATCGATCAGGATGGTGACGCCCTGGTCCTCGACCAGTTCGTCGGCCGGCCGCTTCTCCTCGGCATAGTCGAGCTTGTAGGAGAGCCCTGAGCACCCCTTGCTCTCCACCGCGACGCGCAGGCCGATCGCCGGCGTCTCGCGGCGCGCCATGATCTCGCGCACGCGGTCGGCGGCCGCGGCGGTCAGGGTCACAGGCTTGAACTTGGCGCGCAGGGCGGTCATCGAACGGCTCCGGATGGTCTATTATTCAACAATATAGGTCAAATGAGGCCCAATTCCAGCTGGGCGGCTTCCGACATCATGTCCCGGTCCCAGGGCGGGTCCCAGACCAGGTTGACCCGGACGTCGCGCACGCCCGGCAGGGCCAGGATCTTGGACTCGACCTCGCCCGGCATGCTGCCCGCCACCGGGCAGGCCGGGGTGGTCAGGGTCATGTCGATATCGACGTCGCCGTCGGCATTGACGTCGACCTTGTAGATCAGGCCGAGCTCGTAGATATCGACCGGGATTTCCGGATCGTAGGTATCCTTCAGCACGCCGATCACGTTGTCGCGCAGCGTGACCTCGGTGCCTGGGTTCGGCGTCTCGGCATCCATTACCGTCACTCCGTCTTGATCGTATCGGGTTTGTGGTCGAGGGCCGCGACCAGCGTATGCCAGGGCAGCGTCGCGCATTTCACCCGCACCGGGTATTCGCGCACCCCTGAGAATACTTCGAGCTTGTCGAGCTCGCCTGCCGGATCCTCGACATCGTCCTTGGTGCAGACGTCGTGGAACAGCGCGAACAGGTGGCGGACCTCGTCCTCGCGCCTGCCCTTCACGGCTTCGGTCATCAGCGAGGCCGACGCCTTGGAGATGGCGCAGCCGTCACCCTGGAAACCGACGTCCTGGATGACGCCGTCGGCCACCTTGACGAAGACGGTGACCCGGTCGCCGCAGAGCGGGTTGTGGCCCTTGGCCAGTTCGGCCCCGTCGATGGCATGAAAGTTCCGCGGCCGCTTGGAATGGTCGAGGATGACTTCCTGGTAGAGGTCGCGCAGATCGCTCATCAGGCGAAGATCTCCAGAACCTTGTTGATGCCGGCCACCAGGGTGTCGACGTCGTCGCGGCCGTTGTGGATGCCGAACGAGGCGCGCGCGGTGGCGGCGACCTCGAAGCGGTCCATCACCGGCTGGGCGCAATGGTGGCCTGCGCGGATGGCGATGCCCTCGCGATCCAATATGGTGCCGATATCGTGCGGATGCACCCCCGCCAGGGTGAAGGAGATCACCGACGACTTGGCCCTGGACGTGCCGATGATGCGCAACGAATTGATCCGGCCGAGCTGTTCGGTGGCATAGGCCATCAGGTCGCGTTCATGCGCTGATATGACATCGAAACCGATGGCCTGCACGTAGTCGATCGCGGCCCCCAGGCCGACCGCGCCGGCGATATGCGGGGTACCCGCCTCGAACTTCGTCGGCGGATCGGCGTATTCGGTCTTCTCGAAGGTCACCGAGCGGATCATGTCGCCGCCGCCCTGCCAGGGTGGCATGGCGACGAGATGCTCATGCTTCGCGTAAAGGATGCCGATGCCGGTCGGGCCGTAGAGCTTGTGACCGGAGAAGACGTAGAAATCGACGTCGAGGTCGCGGACGTCGACCGCCATGTGCGGCACCGCCTGGCAACCGTCGATCAATACTTTTGCACCGGCGCTATGCGCCATGGCGATGACCTGCTTCACCGGCAGGATGGTGCCGAGCGAATTGGCGACATGGGCGATGGCGACGAACTTGGTCCGCGGCCCGATCAGCGCGGCAGTGGCGGCCAGGTCGAGCTCGCCGTCATCAGTGACCGGCGCGACCTTGAGCACGATGCCGCGTTCGTCGCGCAGCATCTGCCAGGGCACGATGTTGGAATGATGCTCCAGGCCTGAGATGACGACCTCGTCACCGGCCTGCAGGAACGCGCGGCCCCAGGTCTGGGCGACCAGGTTGATCCCCTCGGTGGCGCCGCGGACGAAGACGATCTCCTCGTCGCGGGCGGCATTAAGGAAGCCGCGGACCTTCGCGCGCGACTGCTCGTAACGCTCGGTCGCGCGCTGCGACAGCCAGTAGACGCCGCGATGGACGTTGGCGTACTCGAATTCGTAGAAGTTGCGCAGCGTATCGAGGACCGGGCGGGGCTTCTGGGCCGATGCCGCCGAATCCAGGAAGGTCAGGCGCTTGCCGTACATGTCCTGGCCGAGCGCCGGGAAATCGGCGCGGATGCGGGCGAGATCGAGCGTCATGCGGAAGCGTCCTCGACCTGATGGCCCAGCGCGCGGCCCAGCGCCGCCAGCAGGAAATTGCGGATGGGTTCGGCCTCGATCTGGTCGAGCGGTTCGCGCAGGTGCGCCGCGACCAGCAGGGCACGCGCCTGGTCGATGCCGATGCCGCGGGCCTGGAAATAGAACAGCGAGGCGGGATCGAGGTCGCCGATCGTGGCGCCGTGGCTGCATTTCACGTCGTCGGCCAGGATTTCCAGCTCGGGCTTGGTATCGGCCGCCGCCTGGTCGGAGAGCAGCAGATGCCGGCAGAGCTGCTGGGCATCGGTCTTCTGCGCGTCCACGGCGACGTTGACCGCGCCCTGGAACACGACATGCCCCATCTCGTCGGCGACGCTCTTGTAGAGCTGGCTGGAATTGCCGCCGGCATGGTCGTGGCTGAGCCGCCAGGTGGCGTCGAGCAGCTGGCGCCCGCGCGCCAGGGCCGCCGCGCCCAGCCGGCATTCGGCCTCGGGCCCGCCCAGCCGCACCGCGATCTCGTCGCGGGCAAGCAGGCCGCCGAGGCCGAGGGTCGCGGCATGGAAGCAGCCGTGGCCGGCCAGGTCGACCGAGGTCAGCGCGGTATGGTGCGCGGCCGCGCCTTCGTCCTGCAGCTTGTAGAGGCGCAGCACGGCATGCTGGCCGACGCGGGCCTGCACCACCGGGTTCGACCAGTAGGCGCCCTCGCCCCGGCCGACATGGCTGATCAGCACGCTGGCCGAGGCGCCATCCTCGGCGACGATGACGGTGCGCGGATGCAGCGCGAAGCCGCCCGCCCCCGCATCGGTCGCGAAGACGATATGGATCGGATCGATGACGGCGCCGGCGCCGAGGCGGATGGCGACGCCGTGATCGGCACGCGCGCCGTTCAGCGCGGCGAGCGACCGGGCGCGATCCTCGAAGGGTTCGGCCAGGAAGGGTTCGAGCCAGCCGGCATCGTCGCCCGACAGCGCCCGGGCCAGGTCGACCACCGCGACATTGCCCGGCAGATGGCCGAGATCGCTCAGGTCGCCGCGGAAGCGGCCGTTGACGAAGACCAGGCGATGGGCCGTCGGGATCGTACCGAAGGCCGGGGCATCAACCGATTCCGGCGCGGCCTCGGCCGGCGCCGCGTCGGCAAAGCCGGTCAGGCGGGTGAATTTCCAGGCTTCCAGCCGATGGCTGGGGAAACCGGCCGCGGCGAAACGCTCGATATTGCCTTCGCGCGCCGCGCCCAGCCAGGGCAGCGCGGCGCCGGGCAGACGCTCGCGCAGCGCGGCATAACCGTCGACCTGCGGTGCCGCCTGGGCGATTGAGGTATTGGCGGCCATCGCGTCAGGCCGCCGGCTGACTGATGTCGCCATAGCCGTGCTCCTCGAGCTCGAGCGCGAGTTCCGGCCCGCCCGAGCGCACGATGCGCCCCTGGGCCAGCACATGGACGATGTCGGGCTTCACGTAGTCGAGCAGCCGCTGGTAATGGGTGATCATCAGGATCGCGCGATCGGGACCGCGCAAGCTGTTCACGCCGTCCGAGACGATGCGCAGCGCATCGATGTCGAGGCCGGAATCGGTCTCGTCGAGCACGGCGAAGCGCGGCTCCAGCATCGCCATCTGGAAGATCTCGTTGCGCTTCTTCTCGCCGCCGGAGAAACCGACGTTGACCGCGCGCTGCAGGAACTTCTCATCCATCTTCAAGGCCTTCATCTTGGCCTTGGCGGATTTCAGGAAGTCGAAGGCGTCAAGTTCGGGCTGCTCGCGATGACGGCGCACGGCGTTGACCGCGGCCTTCAGGAAGGTCGCGTTGGCGACGCCGGGGATCTCGACCGGATACTGGAAGGCCAGGAACAGGCCTTCGCGCGCCCGCTCCTCCGGCTCCATCGCCAGGAGGTCCTTGCCGAAATAGGTGATCGAGCCCTCGGTGACCTCGTAGCCGGCGCGGCCGGCCAGCACATGGCTCAAGGTCGACTTGCCGGCGCCGTTCGGGCCCATGATGGCGTGGACTTCGCCGGGATTGATGGTCAGGTCGAGGCCGCGAAGGATCGCTTTGCCGTCGACGAGGACATGCAAATTGGAAATGACGATCATGGCTTTTAGTCTTCCTTAGCCGACGCTGCCTTCGAGACTGACGCCCAAGAGTTTCTGGGCCTCGACGGCGAATTCCATGGGCAGCTTCTGCAGCACTTCCTTGCAGAAGCCGTTGACGATGGTCGAGACCGCATCCTCGGCCGACAGCCCGCGCTGACGGCAATAGAACAGCTGGTCTTCGGAGATCTTCGAGGTAGTCGCCTCGTGCTCGACCTTGGCCGAACGGTTGCGCACCTCGATATAGGGCACGGTATGCCCGCCGCAGCGATCGCCGATCAGCAGCGAATCGCATTGCGAATGGTTGCGGGCATTGGCCGCGTTCGGCCCCATACGGACCAGGCCGCGATAGGTGTTCTGCGCCCGGCCGGCCGAAATGCCCTTCGACACGATGGTCGAGCGGGTGTTGCGGCCGAGATGGATCATCTTGGTGCCGGTATCGGCCTGCTGGCGGTTGTTGGTGACCGCGACCGAATAGAACTCGCCGACCGAATCGTCGCCCTGCAGGATGACCGACGGATATTTCCAGGTGATGGCCGAGCCGGTCTCGACTTGAGTCCAGGAAATCTTCGACCGCGCGCCGCGGCAGGCGCCGCGCTTGGTGACGAAATTGTAGATGCCGCCGCGGCCTTCCTTGTCGCCGGGATACCAGTTCTGCACGGTGGCGTAGCGGATCTCGGCATCGTCGAGCGCGATCAGCTCGACCACGGCGGCATGCAGCTGGTTCTCGTCGCGCATCGGCGCGGTGCAGCCTTCGAGATACGAGACGTAGGCGCCCTTGTCGGCGATGATCAGCGTGCGTTCGAACTGGCCGGTCGACTTCGCGTTGATGCGGAAATAGGTCGACAATTCCATCGGGCAGCGCACGCCGGGCGGGACGTAGACGAACGAGCCATCGGAGAACACGGCCGAATTGAGGGTCGCGTAGGCATTGTCCGAGATCGGCACGACCGAGCCGAGGTATTTCTTCACCAGATCGGGGTGCTCGCGCACCGCCTCCGAGATCGGGCAGAAGATGATGCCGAGCTCGGCCAGCTTGCCCTTGAAGGTCGTGGCGACCGAGACCGAGTCGAACACCGCGTCGACCGCGATGCCGGCCAGCGCGGCGCGCTCGGCCAGCGGGATGCCCAGCTTCTCGTAGGTCCGCAGCAATTCGGGGTCGACCTCGTCGAGGCTTTTCGGCCCTTCCTTGGTCTTGGGCGCGGCGTAGTAGTAGATGTCCTGGTAGTCAGGCGCCTGGTAGTCGAGCTTGGCCCAGGCCGGATCCTTGACCTCGAGCTTCTGCCAGTGGCGGAACGCCTTCAGGCGCCAATCCAGCATCCACTGCGGCTCGTCCTTCTTCTGCGAGATGAAGCGGACGATATCCTCGTCGAGCCCCTTCGGCGCGAACTCGGAATCGATGTCGGTGACGAAGCCGTATTTGTAATCGTTCAGGGCTTCGACGGTTTCGATGGTCTCTAGGGACGCGGCCATGGCATCAGTCCGTTGGCTGTAAAGCGGCTAGCGGAGCCGTGGGGGTAAGCGGAAACACGAACGGGGTGGGCAGGATGTCGGCCAGGCTGACATCCTCCAGCGCCCGGCGCATCGCCAGGTTGATCTTGTGCACGCCCTGGCGCGACGGGCAGACGCGCTCGACGTCGCAGCCCTCGCCCTCGGTCAGCGTGCATTGGGTAAGGCCGATCGGGCCGTCCAGCGCCGAGACGATGGCGGCGACCGAGATGGCAGCGGCCGGCCGGCTCAGCGTATAGCCGCCCTTGGCGCCGCGCTGCGAGGTCAGGAGGCCGCCGCGGCAGAGCCTGGCCAGCACCTTCGACACCGTCGGCACCGGGAGCCCGGTGCCCTGCGCGACATCGACGGCGTTATGCACGCCATCGGCGCGCGCCGCGATGTGGGTCATCGCGACGACGGCATAATCGGCAAGGCGGCTCAGGCGGATCATCGGCTAAGGGCTCTGATCGTTGGCAATAAGACCGATCTGGTCCGATTTCCGGCGAAATCAAGACCAACGCGGTCTGGAATGCAAGATGAATCCGCTGACGGGCTCGACAGCAGTAGCCGGCTGTTACCCGATACCGGCCGGCTTATGGGAGATTCCTGCCCGGAAACGCCATAGAATGGGAGAGGCCCCGATGTCTGCCAAGCGCATCCTCATGCTGGTCGGCGATTATGCCGAGGATTACGAGACCATGGTGCCGTTCCAGGCCCTGCAGATGGTCGGCCATACCGTCCATGCCGTCTGCCCCGGCAAGAAACCGGGCGACAGCATTGCCACCGCCATCCACGATTTCGAGGGCGCCCAGACCTACAGCGAGAAGCGCGGCCACAATTTCGCGCTGAACGCCGATTTCGCCATGGTCAAGGCCGACCAATACGATGCCCTGGTCATTCCCGGCGGCCGGGCGCCGGAATATCTCCGCCTCGATCCCGCCGTGATCGCCCTGGTGCGCGCCTTCGCCGCGGCCGACAAACCGATCGCGGCGGTCTGCCACGGCGCCCAGCTGCTCGCCGCCGCCGACGTCATCCGCGGCCGCAAGGTGTCGGCCTACCCGGCCTGCCGGCCGGAGGTGGAAATGGCCGGCGGGATCTATCAGGATATCGCCATCGACGCGGCGGTGGCCGACGGCCGGCTGGTGACCGCCC
>JAEYTW010000753.1 GCA_023433835.1 Pseudomonadota bacterium
GGCAGGCGGCCTGGCCCGCCGGCTGGGGGGCGGCGACAAGCCGCTGCGCCCGCTGGCCGGCCGGCCGCTGCTGGCGCGCGTCATCGACCGGCTGCGGCCCCAGGTCGACCGGCTGATCCTCAATGCCAACGGCAATCCGTCGCGTTTTGCCGCCTTCGGCCTCGACGTCGTCGCCGACGGCGTTCCCGACAATCCCGGCCCGCTCGCCGGCATCCTCGCCTGCCTCCAGGCCGCGGCCGATGCCGACTGGGTCGTCACCGTGCCGGGCGATGCGCCGTTCCTGCCCGCGGATCTGGTCGCGCGCCTGACTGCCGCCGGGCCCGCGATCGCGGCCAGCAACGGCAGGCGCCATCCGGTGATCGGCGCGTGGCGGCCGGCTCAGGCCGCGCGGCTTGCCGACCTGCTGGCGGCGGGCGCGCGGCGGGTGGGCCTGTTTGCCGCCGATGCAGCCGTCGTCGACTGGCCGGCCGAACCGGTCGATCCCTTCATGAACCTGAACGAACCCGCCGACTTCGCCGCGGCCGAAGCGTTGCTCAACGCCTGAGGCCGGCGTGCTCCAGGATGAAATCGGCGATCGCGGCGGGATTATCGAGCGGCAGCGGATGTGGCGCATCCGGCGGCAGCGGATCGTTGCTGGCCACGGCGACGATGTCGCCTTCCTCGCGCCAGAGCGGTGGCTGGCCCTGCTCGGCGCGCCAGACCTCGAGCTTGGGGTGGGCATGCCGCTTGTAACCCTCGATCAGGACGAGATCGACGGCCGAGAGCCGGGGCAGCAGGTCGTCGAGCGAGGGTTCGGGCGCGCCGCGGTTCTCGTGCAGCAGGGCCCAGCGCGTGCCCGAGCTGATCAGCACCTCGGTCGCGCCGGCCTCGCGATGCCGCCAGGAATCCTTGCCCGGCTTGTCGAGGTCGAAGGCGTGATGGGCATGCTTGATGGTCGAGACCCTGAGGCCGCGGGCGGTGATCAGCGCGACCAGTTCGACCAGCAAGGTGGTCTTGCCCTGGCCGCTCCAGCCGACGATGCCGAACAGGCGGATGGATGACGGGTTCGTATCGGTCGGCTGCAACGCATGTTTCCCAAGGTCTTGACCGCCTCACCCTGCCATCTTGCGCGCCAGTTCGGCAAGGCCGCCGGCCACCGCGTCGGGGTCGGTGAAGATCACCTCGTGGCCGCCCGGAATCTCGGCCTCGTCGAAGGCCCCGAGGCTTGCGACCATGCCGCGGAAGGCGCCGGGCGGCAGCGACTTGTCGTCGCGGGCGAACAGGAAGGCGCGCCTGACCGGCAGCCTGGCGAAGGCCGCCGCGTCGACCGTGCCGGTGTAGTAGCCGTAGGGCTGGACGACGAGACGGCTGATGACGGCATCCTGCTGGGCGGTCGTGTCGCCGGGCATCAGCACGTAGCGGACCAGGTCGGGCGGCACCGGCAGGGTCTGGCCGTTGGCGGCCGCGGTCTTCTCGTATTGCGTCTTGATGTCGGGCGGCAGCGAGTCGAGCAGGCGCTTGCCGTCATCGGCCAGGAAGGCGTCGAAGAACACGACCTGGGCGACCTTGGGCGCCGCGCGCGGCACCGCCTGCTGCACCACCACGCCGCCGGCCGAATGGGCGACGACGATGACGGGTTCCTGCTGGCGCTGCAGCACCGCGGCCAGGGCCGCGGCGCAATCCTCGAGCGTCACCTTGCCGGGATCGCCATTATCGGGCCCGTAGCCCGGCAGGGTGATCGCCTCGGCGGTGAAGCCGCGCTGGACCAGACCCTCGATGACGCCGTCCCAGGCGGCGCCGGTATGCCAGGCGCCGTGCACCAGGACGAAATGCTTCGGCGCCTGAGCCAGGGCCTGGCCGGCGGCAAGCGCGATGCCGGCGGCGAACAGCGCGGCGATGATTTGCCTGATCATGGATGGTTCCCCGATGAAGTGACGCCCGACTATGGGCCTGGGCGGCCGCGGGACCCTTGTCCGTTCGTGCGGTTATTCGCCCCGCGCCTTTGACAGCCCGGCGGCATCGGCGCCAAGCTCGGCGCATGGACGGGGGCGGCAGCTATCAGGGCTATGACGTCGGCGCGGCGTGGACGGGCATGCCGGGCCTTGCCGTCCGCCGGCTGACCCGGGTGGCCGGCGTGGTGCCGATCCCGCGCGTGCTGCCGCAATACCGGATCGCCTTGTCGCTGGGCGACAACCGCGCGTCGCTGGCGATCGGCCGGCGGGTCGCCACCCGCGATGCCTTCCCGGCCGGCACCACCGTGCTGGGCCAGCCCGGCGAGGTGTTCGACGGCGAGATGCGCGATCGCCCCGACGTGCTGTTCTTCCTGATGGAGCCCGAATTCGTCCGTGCCCGGGCGGGCTTCGACTTGCAGGACCTGCCG
Organism: Pseudomonadota bacterium; assembly: GCA_023433835.1. GTDB lineage: Bacteria > Pseudomonadota > Alphaproteobacteria > Ferrovibrionales > Ferrovibrionaceae > JAFKFH01. Next base: position 2,360 of record JAEYTW010000753.1, read on the forward strand.
CCGCGGCAGGACATCGCGCTGCTCGACCTGTCGCGCCGGCTGGTGGCGGCGCTGGGCGAAGGGGTGCGGGGCGACACGCTCTATTGCGAACTGGCGGTCGAGGCGCTGGTCGACCGGCTGATCACGCTGCACGGCACGGCCCGGGGGCGGATGCCCTATCGCGAGACGCTCGCACCCGCCCGGCTCGCCGGGGTGTTCGGCTTCGTCGAGGAGAACCTGGCCGGTCCGCTGCGGCTGGCCGATCTCGCCGATGCCGCGGCCCTGAGCCGCGCGCATTTCGCCCGGGCTTTTCACGCCGCCACCGGCCAGGCGCCGCATCGCTACATCCTGCAGCGTCGGCTGCAGCGGGCGCATGCCCTGCTGCGCCGCACCGATCTGGCGGTGGGCGAGATCGGCGCGGCCTGTGGCTTTGCCGATTCAGCCCATTTCAGCCGGGTCTATCGCCGCCATTTCGGCCGGCCGCCGTCGATCGGCCGACATGGCGGCTGATCGTCAGTGCCCGCTGATGGCCGAGTGCAGCGGTTTGGTTTCCTCGAACCGCGCCTTCTGCTCGGCCGAGGCTTCCTGCTGGTGCTTCTTCTTCCATTCCGAATAGGGCATGCCGTAGACCGCCTCGCGCGCCTCGTCGTCGGTCAGGACGACGCCATTCTCCCTGGCGGCGGCGAGATACCATTTGCTCAGGCAGTTGCGGCAGAAGCCGGCGAGGTTCATCAGGTCGATGTTCTGGACGTCGGTCCGGTTCTGCAGATGCTCGACCAGCCCGCGAAAGGCGGCGGCCTCGAGCTTCAGGCGCGTCAGGTCATCCATGGTCAGATACTCCTTGTTCCGACAACCCGAGATATTGCGTGTCTCGTGTGCGTCAACTACAAGATTTCAGCGGGTTACGGCAGGGGGAACGAGTCATGAGGCTTTCGCGGCTGAGCGGCGGACTGGTTCTGCTGGCGATGGCGCCATTGGCACTGGCCGGATGCAGCGGCGATGCCACGGTCGAGCAGATGATGGACACGATGCAGCGTGTCACCAAGCTCGAAACCCGCGCCGACCAGACCACCGCCGAGGTCAACGCCTTGAAGGCCGCCCAGGCGCCCCGGCCCGCGGCGGCCCAGCCGATTCCGCCCGCGCCGGTCGCGCCGCCCGCGACACCGC
>JAEYTW010000774.1 GCA_023433835.1 Pseudomonadota bacterium
GGCTGACGTCGATCATCGCCACCAGCCGGCCGACGGCCCGGCGGATGCGGTCGATGCGGCGCCGGTTGGGCGCATCGGTCGCCTCCAGGCTCATGCCGATGCCCTCGACATTGGTGGCGATGACCGACAGCGGCGTGCGGTATTGATGCGAGATCACGTCGATGAAACGGACCTGCGCCCGCTGCGCCTCCTGCTCGGCCGCCAGCGCCGCCTCGGCCCGCTGCTTGGCGGCCTCGAAATCGCGCGTGCGCTCGGCCGCGATCGCCTGGGCGCGCAGCTCGGCCTGCTGGGCCAGGGCCAGCGCCTCGGCCTGGGCGATCCGGGCGCGGGTGTCGGCCTCCTTCATGCGCTGCGCCAGGCCGATATTCATCAGGATCATGTGGACGGCCGATGCCGCCGGGTAGCTGTAGTCGGTCAAGTCGAGCGTCGGCAGCAGGCCGATGACCCGCGCGACGTTCAGCGTCAGCCCGACGAGCTGGGCGGCGAAGGAGATCAGGAAAAGTTGCGCCGGGGTGAAGCCCTGCCGGGCGATGCGATAGCTTTCGCCCATGGCCAGGAACAGGGCGATGACGCCGCAGACCAGCAACGCGCCGGCGATCTGCTGGTAGTACCCGAGAAAGGTGGCGGCGATGCCGACGAGGCCGAACAGCGCCATCGCCTGGAAGAGCCGATGCAGAACCGGGGCACGCCGGCGCAGTTCCAGCACGTAGCAGACGAAATAGCTGCCGGCGGTACAGGCGAAGCAGTTGACGCCGCCCAGCACCAGATCCGACCATTCGGGGTGCTCCGGAAACAGCCAGACCGGCGTGACGCCGGCGATGGCGGCGCTGGTCAGGCCCAACGCGAATACGTAGAGCGCGTACCACAGGTGCGCGCGCGAGCGTATCCACAGCCAGAAGACCAGGTTGATCAGTCCGACCGCGGCCGCCAGTCCGACATAGAGCGCCATGATCACCAGGACCTCGGCGCCATGCCGCTCCAGGCTGCTCGAAGTGCGCACCGTGACGCGCATCATCAGCGAGCTCGTCGTCCGGACACGGACGTAGTATTCCCGCGCCTCGCCCGGCGGCAGTTCGATCGGAACGGCATTGTTGATGCCGAAGACCGGCTTGTCGGCAATCCGGACATGGTCGCCCAGCCGGGTCTCGGCATAGTCGGCCGCGGTCGACGGATGGGCCGTCAGCGGGCTGAAGACATCGATGTGATCGAGGAACGACGGCTCCAGCTCCAGATACAGCGACCGCGCCGCCGGGCCGGTGTTTTGCAGCGTGAAACGCAGCCAGGCGGTGACCGGTGTGTAGCCGAGGCTGAGATTGATCGGCAGCCGCTCGAAACGGTCGCGCATCGACGGGACGATGACCTGATCGAGCGTCAGCGTTCCCGGCGGATCGCGCAGCAGCGCCATGTAACCGTTGAGCACCAGCGTCTGGTCGCCCGGACCGAAGCGGAGCACCGGCTGCGCCGACGCCGGCGGCATCCAGGCGAATAGGAAGGCAGTCATGGCCAGCATCAGCAGAAACGCCGTCTGCCGGCCGCCGCCACCTGCCTGCCGCTGCCGCATCCACTTCCCCTTACAGTCCAATCAGGGTATAGCCCAAAGGATGCTTTCAAGCCATTACAAGACTCGGGGGAAACGGGTCTCGGGCAGGCATAGGGAGGGGCTTGGGTTGGCCAACGTCATCGTCGTCGAGGACGACGCTGATCTGCGAGACGGTTTGCTCGAATGCCTGCGTCTGTCAGGCTTGCAAGCGCACGGCGTCGGGTCGGCACTGGAATTCTATCAGCAGCTCGCCGCCGGATCCTTCGATGTCGCCGTGCTCGATATCAACCTGCCCGACAAGGACGGTTATTCGATCGCGACGTTCCTGTCGGAGAAAACCGCTCTCGGCATCATCATCATGACCGGCCGCGGCCAGGCGGAAGACCGTATCCGCGGTTTCACCAGCGGCGCCGATCTCTATTTCGTCAAGCCGGTCGATCCGAACGAACTGGCGCTGGCCGTCAACAACCTCGCCCGCCGGCTGCGGGGCGAGCGCAGCCCGCCGCCCGAGCCGCCGCTGCCGATGCGGGGCGGCACGACCGCGCCCTGGATGCTCGACCGGATCCACTGGCGGCTGATCGCCCCCACCGCCAGGGTGGTCCAGCTGTCGGCCAAGGAGATGCAGCTGATCGAGCGGCTGGCCGCCCAGGGCGGAGTGCCGGTGCCGCGGGCCGAGCTGGTCCGGCTTCTCGGCCACGATGCGCTTAGCCCCGAAAGCCGCGGTCTCGACGCCGCCATAAGGCGGCTGCGCCGCAAGACGCTCGCCGCCACCGGCGAGCAGTTGCCGGTACAGACCGTGCAGGCGGTCGGCCTGGTTTTCTCCGCGCCGATCCGGATCGCCTGAAACTCGCCACAGTTCCGGGCCACGACTGCCAGCCATGTCCCGCGCCAAGCTCACCGCCCTGATCGTCGCCTGCGCCCTGTTCATGGAAAACCTGGACGGCACGATCATCGCGACCGCCCTGCCCCAGATCGCGCAATCCCTCGGCACCAGCCCGATCCGCCTGAGCATGGCGATCACCAGCTACATGCTGAGCCTGGCGGTGCTGATCCCGGTGTCCGGCTGGTTTGCCGACCGCTACGGCGCGCGGCGGGTGTTCCGCGCCGCGATCCTGGTCTTCACCTTCGGCTCGCTGCTCTGCGCCGTATCCGACAGCCTGTGGCAACTCACCGCCGCGCGCATCGTGCAGGGCCTGGGCGGCGCGCTGATGGTACCGGTCGGGCGGCTGGTGCTGCTGCGCAGTGTCGAGAAATCCGAACTGGTCCAGGCGATGGCCTATCTGACGGTGCCGGCGCTGCTCGGGCCGGTGATCGGCCCGCCGATCGGCGGCTTCATCGTCACCTTCTGGTCGTGGCGCTGGATCTTCCTGCTGAACCTGCCGATCGGGCTGATCGGGTTCTGGCTGGTCACCCGCTACATCGAGGATGCACGCGAGCCCGATCCCCCGCCGCTCGACATCGTCGGCGCCGTTCTCTCCGCGATCGGCCTGTCCGGGCTGATGCTGGGCTTCGAGATCCTCGGCCGCGACGGCGAGGACGCGGCGGTCGCCGCCAGCCTGCTGATCGTCGGCGCGATCGGCGCGGCGGCCTTCCTGTGGCATGCGCGCCGCCATCCCAACCCGGTGCTGGATTTCACGCTGCTGCGCATCCCGACCTTCGCCATCGCGGTCGGCGGCGCCTTCGTCTTCCGCATCGGTATCGGCGCCCTGCCCTTCCTGCTGCCGCTGATGCTGCAGCTCGGCTTCGGGCTGTCGGCGCTCAATTCCGGCCTGCTGACCTTCGCCTCGGCGGTCGGCGCGCTGGCGATGAAGATCACCGCCAAGCCGATCCTGAAGCGCTATGGCTTTCGCACCGTGCTGACGGTGAACGCCATCTTCTGCGGGCTGTTCATCATCGCCTACGGGCTGTTTCGGCCGGACACGCCGCATGCCGCGGTCATTTCGCTGCTGCTGGCCGGCGGCTTCTTCCGCTCGTTGCAGTTCACCGGCACCAATACGCTGTCATTCGCCGACGTTCCGCCCGAGCGGATGAGCCGCGCCTCGTCGATGACCTCGACCCTGCAGCAATTGTCCCTGTCCTTCGGCGTGGCGGTCGGGGCGGCGCTGCTGCACCTGACCTTGTCCTGGCGCGGGGCCGAGCATCTGGGGCCGACCGACTTTACCCCGGCCTTCATCGCGGTCGGCCTGATCTCCGGCCTTTCGGTCATCGCCTTCGTCCGGCTCAAGCCCGACGACGGCGCCGATGTCAGCGGGCACCGGCCGAAGGCTCAGGTCACTCCACCCGCATCAGGCGGTTGAAGCGGTGGGTGGCGACCAGTTGCGCCACCTGCCCGCGAGCCCCGCGCAGCACCAGGGTCGAGCCGGCCGCGCGCGCCGCGTCGGCTGACATCAGCACCATGCCGAGGCCGCCGGCATCGATGTGGCCGACATCGGTGACGTCGTAGCAGACCTCGCGCGGCTTCTGGCCGTCGATCTGGGCGATCACGGCGCGGAAGCCGCCATGATCGTCCATGGTGATCTCGCCATGCAGGGTGACGGCGAGGCGGTCGCGCTCCTGGCGCAGGTCGTAGCGCATGGCAGCCTCCGTCACATCCGGTAGCCGATGCGCAGGCCGCCCCAGTGGCGGCCCTGCACCATGATCGGCGCCGAGACGTCCTTCATCAGCACGAACTGCCCGCCGCCCATGTCGCGGCGATAGGTCTGCAGCAGGAAGCGCTTGGTCGAGCGCCCGGCGGACAGGCCCGTGCGGTCGTTGAAGATGCGCCGGTTGCGGCAGTTGGCATTGTTCCAGACGGGGTCGCTGCCCTGCGGTTGCGAAAGCTTCAGGTTATGGGTCGGCAGATAGCCGTTGCGGTCGACCGCGGCGCAGAACGCCACCTTAGGGTCGAGGCCCAGCACCGGCTCCTGCACCGCCGGGAACAGCCGGTCGGTCAGGGCGGTGAACTTCGCCATCACCTGCTGCGGGTTGGTGCCCGGGATCGGCTGGTAGCGATCGTCGAACAGGTCGGCCATGCCGATCTGGCCCGACGTCACCGCACGCGACAGGGCCTCGCCCAGCGAGGCCGCGCCGGCGATGACCGCTTCGATGAACTTGGTGTCGGCCGTCTCGAACGGGCTTTCTGCGATGAAGGCGATGAGGTCCTCGCCGACGCCGAGCAGCTTGCCGACACGGGCATCGGCATTCTTGAGATTGTCGCCGGTCAGCGACACGCCCTCGACCAGCTTGTCGAGCTCGCCGATGACGGTCTCGCACTGGCGCAGCCCTTCGGTGGCCGCACCCGAGATCGCCCGCACCTTGCCGAAGATGTCGCCCAGCGCATCGCCGAACTGGCCGGTGACGCCCTTGATCAGCTCGACGCCCGAGGTCGCGGCACCCGCGGTCTTCAGCGCCGTCGTCGAATCGGAGATAAGCTCGGTGACGTTGCCGGCGAGGTCCTTGACCGTGCGGTTGATGTTGGCGTTGACGTCGCCGGTCTGGCGGGCCAGCGCCTTGACCTCGGAAGCCACGACGGAAAATCCCTTGCCGGCGTCGCCGGCACGGGCCGCCTCGATCGTCGCGTTCAGGGCCAGCAGGTTGGTCTGCTTGGCGATCGCATCGATCGACTGGGTCATGCGGCCGACGCCGGTCAGCGCCTGGTCGAGCGTCTGAAGCCGCTGCTCGATTCCCTGCACCGAGCCGACCAGCCGGCCGATCGAGGTCAGCGCCGAGCCGACGGCCTCCTGCGAGCGGCCGGCCTCGTTGGCCGCGGTCGAGGCGACCTGCGAGGTGGCCGAGCCCGACGCGTCGATCTCGCGGATGGCCAGTGCCATGCCCCGCGCGATCTCGCGCAGCTCGCCAAACAGGGTTTCCTGGTGCTTGACGAAGCGGGCGACGCCTTCGATCGAACCGGCGATGTCGGCGACCTCGAGGCTCAGCTGCTGGACCTTGGAGAGCACGTCGTTGGCGAAGCCATCGGCTTCGCGGACGCGGCGGCGCAGGCTTTCAATCTCGTCAGAATCCCCTGGTCTTACGGGCGTCGCCGACTGTACCGCATGCTCTAAGGCCATGCCGTTTTCCTCCCCGGGACTGCGTCGTTTGCGCGAGTCCGATTATTGTTCTGAACCTTCAGTTTTCCTACGCCAAGCTTAAAGCTGTCTTACGGATCGGTAGGGGACCGATGTTTGGCTGGACATCGATACAATAATACCGCCGGCCCGCAGGGGGTTTACATCGCGCCGCCGATCGCCATCTCTACAGCGCGCTCGCGGCCCTCGCGTTCGCGGGATGTTCCGGTTATATTGCCGGCCCCGACCTTCTCCAATCCGGCTTCCCAGGTTTCGGTATCCAGGCCCCATGCTCACCAAGATCTCGATCCGCGGCGCGCGCGAACACACCCTGAAGAATGTCGACGTCGACATCCCCCGCGACCGGCTGGTCGTGCTGACCGGCCTGTCCGGTTCGGGCAAGTCGAGCCTGGCCTTCGACACGATCTACGCCGAGGGCCAGCGCCGCTATGTCGAGAGCCTGTCGGCCTATGCCCGCCAGTTCCTCGAACTGATGCAGAAGCCCGACGTCGACCTGATCGAAGGTCTGTCGCCGGCGATCTCGATCGAGCAGAAGACGACGTCGCGCAACCCGCGCTCGACCGTCGGCACGGTCACCGAGATCTACGATTACCTGCGCCTGCTCTATGCCCGCGTCGGCGTGCCCTATTCGCCCGCCACCGGCCTGCCGATCGAGAGCCAGACGGTCAGCCAGATGGTCGACCGCGTCCTGACCATGCCCGAGGGCACGCGCCTCTACCTGATGGCGCCGCTGATCCGCGGCCGCAAGGGCGAGTACCGCAAGGAACTGCAGGAGTTGCAGAAGCGCGGCTTCCAGCGGGTCAAGGTCGACGGCAAGCTCTACGAAATCGCCGAGGTGCCGGCGCTCAACAAGAAGCTGAAGCACGATATCGACGTCGTCGTCGACCGCATCGTCGTGCGCGGCGACCTTGGCACGCGGCTGGCCGATTCGCTCGAGACCGCGCTGGGTCTGGCCGACGGCATCGCCGTGGCCGAAAACGCCGACAACGGCGAACGCACCGTGTTCTCGGCCAAGTTCGCCTGTCCGGTCTCGGGTTTCACCATCGACGAGATCGAACCCAGGCTGTTCTCGTTCAACAACCCGTTCGGTGCCTGCCCGGTCTGCGACGGGCTGGGCACCAAGCTCTATTTCGATCCCGGCATGGTCGTGCCCGACGACAGCCTGACCCTGAAGGAAGGCGCGATCGCGCCCTGGGCCAAGTCGACCTCGCCCTATTACGGTCAGACGCTGGAATGCCTGGGCAAGCACTACAAGTTCAGCCTGAACAAGCCGTGGGCCGACCTGCCCGAGAAGGTGCGCAAGGTCATCCTGCACGGTTCGGGCGACGAGGCGATCTCATTCCAGTACGACGACGGCCTGCGCTCCTACAAGGTGTCGAAGCCGTTCGAGGGCGTCATCACCAACATGGAGCGGCGCTGGCGCGAGACCGATTCGGCCTGGGTGCGGGAAGAATTGGAGCGGTTCCAGTCGGCCACCACCTGCGAAGCCTGCGGCGGCCACCGGCTGAAGCCCGAGGCACTGGCGGTCAAGATCGACCACCTGCATATCGGCGAGATCGCTCAGATGTCGATCCTGGCCGCGCGCGACTGGTTCCTGGCGCTCGAACCCAAGCTGTCGGCCAAGAACAAGGAAATCGCCCAGCGCATCCTCAAGGAAATCAACGAGCGCCTGGGCTTCCTCGTCAATGTCGGCCTCGAATATCTGGCAATGTCGCGCAACTCCGGCACGCTGTCGGGCGGCGAGAGCCAGCGCATCAGGCTGGCCTCGCAGATCGGCTCGGGCCTGACCGGCGTGCTCTACGTGCTCGACGAACCCTCGATCGGCCTGCACCAGCGCGACAATACGCGACTGTTGCAGACGCTGGTGCGCCTGCGCGACCTCGGCAATTCCGTCCTGGTCGTCGAGCATGACGAGGAAGCGATCCGCACCGCCGACCATGTCATCGACATGGGGCCGGGCGCCGGCATCCATGGCGGCACCGTCATCGCCCAGGGTACGCCCGATCAGGTGATGCAGAACCCCGCCTCGCTGACCGGGCAGTACCTGACCGGCATGCGCCAGATCCCGATGCCGGCCCAGCGCCGCAAGCCGGACAAGCAGCGCAAGGTGACGATATCGGGCGCCCGGGCCAACAACCTGCAGAACGTGTCCTGCTCGCTGCCGCTGGGGCTGTTCACCTGCGTCACCGGCGTGTCCGGCGGCGGCAAGTCGACGCTGATCATCGAGACGCTCTACAAGGCCGTCGCGCGCAAACTGAATGGCGCGCGCGAACTGCCCGGCGCCCACGACAAGATCGAGGGGCTGGAGTGGCTCGACAAGATCATCGACATCGACCAGTCGCCGATCGGGCGCACCCCGCGCTCGAACCCGGCGACCTATACCGGCGCCTTCTCGCCGATCCGCGACTGGTTTGCCGGCCTGCCCGAGGCCAAGGCGCGCGGCTACGGCCCGGGGCGCTTCTCGTTGAACGTCAAGGGCGGCCGCTGTGAAGCCTGCCAGGGCGACGGGCTGATCAAGATCGAGATGCACTTCCTGCCAGATGTCTACGTCCAGTGCGACGTCTGCAAGGGCCGGCGCTACAACCGCGAAACGCTCGAGATCACGTTCAAGGACAAGTCGATCGCCGACATCCTGGACATGACGGTCGAGGATGCCGCCGAATTCTTCAAGGCCGTGCCGTCGGTGCGCGAGAAGATGGACACGCTGAAACAGGTGGGGCTCGGCTACATCAAGGTCGGCCAGCAGGCGACCACCCTGTCCGGCGGCGAGGCGCAGCGCATCAAGCTCGCCAAGGAACTGTCCAAGCGGGCCACCGGGCGCACCCTCTACATCCTCGACGAGCCGACCACCGGCCTGCATTTCGAGGATGTGCGAAAGCTGCTCGAAGTTCTGCAAGCCTTGGTTGACAACGGAAACACCATCGTCGTCATCGAGCACAATCTCGAAGTGATCAAGACGGCCGACTGGATCATCGACTTGGGCCCAGAAGGCGGTAACGGCGGCGGCAGAATCGTCGCCGAAGGCACGCCGGAACAAGTAAGCAAGGTAGCGGAAAGTCACACCGGACGTTATCTTGCACCGTACTTGAAGGGGACTCAGCACGGGTCTCAGTCGACCCAGCCGGCGACCAAGCGCCGCGCCGCCGGCGGTAAGTAAAATGACGGTAATCAAACACCGCGTGGCGCGCGGGAGGCGGCCCGGATCGTGCAGATACCGGTTGGGAGTGATATCGGCGAGTTGATGGGGTCGGTCTCGTCGCTGAGCGACGAGGCCATGTGTCTCTACGATGCGGACGATCGCGTCACCTGGTGGAATCCGCGCTATCCGGAATTATTTCCGGAAGTCGGCGAGGTCATCGCCGTCGGTGTCCATTTCCTGGACACCTTCGAACAGCTTTTCCGCCTGATGGCGCCGGCCAGCGACGAGGCGACCTGGGCGATGTACCGCGCCAATGCGCTGGAGCGGCATCGCAACGTCACCGGCCCGCTCGACTATCAGCGCCCCGACGGCCGCTGGATCCGCATGCGCATGTCGCGCCTGAGCAACGGCGGGCGCATCAAGCTGTGGCGCGACATTACCCATGTCTATCAGGGCATCACCTCGGACAACCGGCTGTCGGAGGTGCTGGCCAGCCTGCGGGCCGGCGTCGTCATCACCGAGCGCGACGGCTCGATCCTGTTCGGCAATGGGCATTATTTCATCGAACTGGTCGGCCGGCATGTCGTCGACTGGTCCGCCTTCAGCCGGGCCGGCGGCCGCAAGCTGTTCTGGCAGGCCCTGGCCCTGGGGCTGAAGCGCGACGCGACGCTCGACGCGCTGCTGGACGCGCCGCCGATCGACCACGCCCTCGACCGCGCGGTGATCGTGGAAACGCTGAGCGGGCTGTTCCTCAGGCTCGAGGAACGCCAGACCGACTTCGGCATCGTCACGCTGCTGGTCGATGTCACCGAGCTGAAGCGGCAGGAAGCGGCCGCGGCGGCGGCGCAGGCCGCGTTGATCGAAGCCAACCGCCGGCTGGCGGTGCAAGCCGCGACCGATGCGCTGACCGGCCTCCTCAACCGCCGCAAGTTCCGCGAGCTTGCAGCCGAGGAGATGGAGCGCTCGCGGCGCTATGGCCGGCCGCTGTCGCTGCTGGCCCTCGATCTCGACCATTTCAAGACGGTCAACGACCGCTACGGCCATCCGGTCGGCGACGGCGTGCTGCGCCACGTCGCCGGCATCATCGCCGCCGGCGTCCGCTCGTGCGATCGGGTCGCACGGCTGGGCGGCGAGGAATTCGCCGTGCTGTTGCCCGAGACCCGCATGCCGGACGCGATGATCCTGGCCGACCGGCTGCGGCTCGCTGTTTCCGGGCGGCCCGCCGACATCGCGCCGGCCGGCCTGATCCCGATCACGGTCTCGGTCGGCTGCGTCGGGCTGACCCGGGAAGACCAGGATATCGATGCGGTGATGGCGCGGGCCGATCGCGCCCTCTACGCCGCCAAGGCCGCCGGGCGCGACTGCGTCATCGACGCCTAGGCGCCTGTCGAGCTAGTCTCACCTGATGAAATTGGATAGTCCCGAGGTCACGGCCGCGACCTTGTCCCTGCTGGCCCAGGGCATCGACGAAGCCGTGGCAATTTACGACGCCGGCGAACGCCTGGCCTGGTGGAATGCGCGTTTTCCCGAATTCTTTCCCGAGTTGGCGCCGCGGCTGCGCCGGGGGCTGCCTTTCGTCGAGACGGCCGAGACGCTCTACGACCTGATGAACCCGAACGGCGGCACGGCCGACTCGCGCCGCGCCTTCGTCGACCGGGCAGTCGAACGCCACCGCCGGGCCAGCGGGCCGATCGACTACCAGCGCCCCGATGACGGGCGCTGGCTGCGCCTGACCCTGCACGACCTGCCCGATGGCGGCCGGTTGAAGATCTGGCGCGATGCCACCGCCCTCTACGAGAAACGCTTCGCCGAGCATCGCCTGGCCGAGGCATTGTCGCAGCTCAATCTCGGGCTGATGCTGTCCGACCCGGCGCATCGGCTGCAGTACATCAACACCCGCTTCTTCGTCGCGCTGTTCGGCGGCTATGTCACCGATCCCTCGCCGCTCTACGGCGGCGAGCCCGGTGCGTTCTGGCGCGCCGTCGCCCCGGCATTCGAGGCCACACCGGAACTCGACCTGCTGGTCGCCACCGACCGCCCGTCGCTTGAGCCCATGGTGGTGCGAACCCATGACGGCCGCTGGATCCGGATCGAGGAACAGCGCTCGGACACCGGCTACACCACCATCTTCGTCGACGTCACCGAGCTGAAGCGGCGCGAGGCCGAGGCCGGCGAGGCGCGCGCCGACCTCGAGCGCTCGCTCTACAAGCTGCGCCGCGTGCAGGCCGAACTGGTCCGCTCCAACGAGCAGCTGACGGTGATGGCCGAGACCGATCCGCTGACAGCGGTGATGAACCGGCGCAAGTTCATCGAACATGCCCGGCATGAATTCGCCCGCTCGCTGCGCTATGGCCGCGAGATGGCGCTGATCATGGTCGACATCGATCATTTCAAGAAGATCAACGATACCTGGGGCCATCTCGCCGGCGATGCCGCGCTGATGCGCACGGCCGAGCGGCTGTCGTCCAGCGTGCGTTCGATCGATTTCATCGGCCGCCTGGGCGGCGAGGAATTCGCCGTGCTGCTGCCCGAGACGCCGAAGGCCGCGGCCAGCGCGCTGGCCGAGCGCCTGCGCATCGTCATCGCCGAGATCAGCCTGCCGGAAGAGCATGGCGCCATCTCGCTGACCGCGAGCTTCGGGGTCAGCGCCCGCGAGCCGGGCGACAGGGAAATGCTGAACGTGTTGGCCCGCGCCGACCGCGCCCTCTACGCCGCCAAGCGCGGCGGCCGCGACCAGGTCGCCGTCGGATGACCGCCGATCTGCTGGACCAGGCCGCACTGGAGCAGGCGGCACTCAACTATCTCGGCCGCTATGCCGCATCGACCGAAGGGGTGCGCCGCGTGCTGCGCCGCCGCCTGCGCCGCCAGGGGCTGGAACCCGAACGGCAGGAAGCGGCCGAGGCGGCGAGCGCGGCCGTACTGGCCAAGCTCGCCCGCCTCGGCTACCT
>JAEYTW010000780.1 GCA_023433835.1 Pseudomonadota bacterium
CTACATAGGCGGCCCGCCGCCGCAAAATCGCCGGCCGGGCGGCCGGCGGCCCGCCCGAGCCAAGGTTTGCTCAGGGGTCTTCTTGGCCGGCTTGCCGCCCGGCGCGGGCGGGACGTATTGTGCGCCCCGCGATGTCGTCCCTTCCTAGCATCAACCTCGACCAGGGGCCAGAGCGAGTCTCGGTTCTGCTGCCGCTGCCTTTGGCGGGCTGCTATACCTACGCCCGGCCCGATCATCTCGACCTCGGCCCCGGCGACATCGTCGCGGTGCCTTTGGGCGGGCGATTGATCGTCGGGGTGGTGTGGGACCAGGCGCCGGACCAGACGGTGGCGCCCAAGCGCCTCAAGCCCGTCGCCGACAAGTTCGACGTGCCGCCGATGCTGGCCGACCTGCGCCGCTTCGTCGAATGGCTGGCCGCCTATACCCTGAACCCGATGGGCGCGGTGCTGCGCATGTGCCTGTCGTCTTATGCCGCGCTGGAGCCGATTCGCGGCCAGCAGCGCACCGGCTACGTGCTGGCCGGGCCGCCGCCGGAAAAGCTGACCGATGCCCGCCGGCGCGTGATCCACCTGCTGGCCGAGGGGCCGGCCCGCACGCTGCAGGAACTCTGCTTCGAGGCCGGTTGCGGCGCCGGGGTGGTCAAGGGCCTGGTCACCGCCGGCACGCTGCAGCCGGTGGCGCTGCCGCCCCCGGTCGCTTTCGAGCGGCCGGATGCCGAGCGCGACGGGCCGGCGCTCTCCCCCGACCAGGCGGTGGCGGCCGATCATCTGGTCGGCCATGTCATGCGCCACGAATTCTCGGTGGCGCTGCTGCACGGCGTCACCGGCGCGGGCAAGACGGAAGTCTATTTCGAGGCGGTGGCGGCGGCATTGCGTGACGGGCGCCAGGTGCTGGTGCTGCTGCCCGAAATCGCCCTGACCGCGCAGTGGCTGGAGCGCTTCCAGGGCCGCTTCGGCGTCCGTCCGGCGGAATGGCATTCCGACCTGACCGGCCGGCGCCGGCGCGAGACGTGGCGCGCCATCGCCGAGGGCGAGGCGCGGGTCGTGGTGGGGGCCCGCTCGGCCCTGTTCCTGCCCTACCGCACGCTCGGGCTGATCATCGTCGACGAGGAGCACGACGCCTCCTTCAAGCAGGAGGACGGCGTGATCTACCACGCCCGCGACATGGCGGTGGTGCGCGCCAAGATGGGCGACCTTCCCGTGGTGCTGTCCTCGGCGACGCCGAGCCTGGAAACCCTGTGGAATTGCGAGCACGGCCGCTATGAGCGCTATCCGCTGACCCGTCGGCATGCCGAGGCGGTTCTGCCGGAGGTCGCGGCCATCGACCTGCGCCGCCATCCCCCGCCGAATCGGCAGAAATTCTTGGCCCCGCCGCTGATCGAGGCGGTGCAGGAGGCGCTGGAGCGCGGCGAGCAGGCGATGCTGTTCCTCAACCGCCGCGGCTACGCCCCGCTGACGCTGTGCGGGGCCTGCGGCCACCGGCTGCAATGCCCGAACTGCACCGCCTGGCTGGTCGAGCATCGCTATCTCAACCGGCTGATGTGCCATCATTGCGGCTTCCAGGCCGCGGTGCCCGACAATTGCCCGCATTGCCACGCCGAGGCGCGCTTCAAGCCCTGCGGCCCCGGGGTCGAGCGGGTGATGGAGGAGGCATCGGAGCATTTCCCCGATGCCCGCATCGCCCTGATGGCCTCCGACACCCTGACCAGCCCGAAGGCCGCCGCCGATATGGTCCAGGCGATCGGCCGGGCCGAATTCGACCTGGTGGTCGGCACCCAGATCGTGGCCAAGGGCCATCACTTTCCGCTGCTGACCGTGGTGGGGGTCATCGACGCCGATCTGGGTCTGGCCGGCGGCGACCTGCGCGCGGCCGAACGCACGCACCAGCTGCTGACCCAGGTGGCCGGGCGGGCAGGCCGCGCCGAACGGCCGGGCCGGGTGCTGTTGCAGACCTACACGCCCGAGCATCCGGTGATGCAGGCGCTGATCGCCGGCGATGCCGACCGCTTCATTGCCGCCGAGATGGCCGCCCGCCGCGATGCCCGCGCCCCGCCCTATGGGCGCTACGCCGCGCTGATCCTGTCCGGCCCGGACGAGCGCGAGGTGGCCGAGGCGGCGCGCCATATCGCGCGGATCGCGCCGCGACGCTCGGACATGATGGTGCTCGGCCCCGCCCCGGCGCCGCTCAGCCTGCTGCGCGGCCGCTATCGCTATCGCTTCCTGATCAAGGCGGGGCGCGATCTCGCCCTGCAGGCGGTGCTGCGCGACTGGCTGGCGCCGCTCAAGCTCGGCTCCAACCTGAGGCTCGCGGTCGATATCGACCCGCAAAGCTTTATGTAGGCAGCTTCTTTTCGTCCCTTTCTTGTCACCACCCGAAAGGTCTGGTCCGCGTTAACGTGGTGCCCGTGTTCACAAGGAGGACACCATGTTGCAGCGCATCCGTTCCCGCCTGACGTTTTCTGCCGGTTTGCTCGCCGCGGCGATCGCGCTGGCGGCGGGTCCGGCCCTGGCCCACGACCACGGCCACGGTCACGGGCCCAAGCACTGGAAGCGGGGCTACTACTATGCCCCGGCCCCGGTGGTGGTCTACCAGCAGCCGCGCCCCGTCTACGTGGCGCCGCCCCCGCCGCCGCCGGTCTATTACGCCCCGCCGCCGGTGGTCTACGCCCCGCCGCAGCCCTCGGTGAACGTGGTGATCCCGCTGCGCTTCTGATCGTCGACAAGAAGACCACCTCCGTATGACCCTGCCGCCGGGACGATCCCTCCCGGCGGGCACTTCCAGGGGCCGGCCATGGACCCTCCCTGTCATGGCCGGCCCGATTCTTATTTTAAAGCCCTTTGACGTATCGCCATTACCTGCGAAGTCACCGCCGCCCGGCCTTGCTAATAGCTTCGCAAATACCGTGCCTATCAGTGTTGCGCGCCCGCAGACCCTATGGTAGGTAAGCGCGACTTTTCCGGACGGGGTCCTCCACGGGCCGCGCACGTCAGGCATTGTCCACGTCATTTCAACGGTTTAATTGGGTGCCGACCCACGGCGCCCTCGTCTCAAGGATCCAGGCCTTGACCGCTGACAGCTCGACCATCTCCGGCGTCGCCGGGCGCTACGCGACCGCGCTGTTCGACCTTGCGCAGGAAGCCGGCGCTGTCGATGCCGTCGCCGCCGACCTCGCCAAGATCGAAGCCATGATCGCCGAATCCAGCGAACTGGCCCATCTGGTGCGTTCGCCGGTGTTTTCGCGCGAAGACCAGGGCCGGGCGCTTGCCGCCGTGCTCGACCGCGCCGGCATCGGCGACCTCGTCCGCCGCTTCCTCGGCGTGGTGGCCGCCAACCGGCGGCTGTTCTCGCTGCCGCAGACCATCCGCGCCTTCCGTCAGCTTGTCGCCGCCCATCGCGGCCAGGTGACGGCGCGCGTCAATACCGCGACGCCGCTTTCGGACCCGCAGATCGCGGCGCTGAAGTCGGCCCTGTCGCAGGCGGCGAAGGCCGATGTCGATCTCGACATCTGGATCGACCCCGCCCTCATTGGCGGTGTTGTGGTGCAATTGGGCTCGCGCCTGGTTGACGCCTCGGTCCGCACCAAACTGCAGAATTTGAAGAACGCGATGAAAGGGGTTGGGTGATGGACATCCGCGCCGCTGAGATCTCCGAAATCCTCAAGCAGCAGATCAAGAATTTCGGCGCCGAAGCCTCTGTCGCCGAAGTCGGCCAGGTGCTGTCGGTCGGCGACGGTATCGCCCGCGTCTACGGCCTGGACCGCGTCCAGGCCGGTGAGATGGTCGAGTTCCCGAACGGCATCAAGGGCATGGCCCTGAACCTCGAGACCGACAATGTCGGCGTCGTCATCTTCGGCGACGACCGCGACATCAAGGAAGGCGATCTCGTCAAGCGCACCGGCGCCATCGTCGACACCCCCGTCGGCAAGGGCCTGCTCGGCCGCGTCGTCGATGCGCTGGGCAACCCGTTCGACGGCAAGGGCCCGCTGGTCTCGTCCGAGCGTCGCCGCGTCGACGTCAAGGCGCCGGGCATCATCCCGCGCAAGTCGGTGCACGAGCCGATGCAGACCGGCCTGAAGGCGCTCGACGCCCTCGTCCCGGTCGGTCGCGGCCAGCGCGAGCTGATCATCGGCGATCGCCAGACCGGCAAGACCGCCGTCGCCATCGACGCCATCCTGAACCAGAAGTCGGTCAACGCCGGTTCGGACGAGTCGAAGAAGCTCTACTGCATCTACGTCGCCGTCGGCCAGAAGCGCTCGACCGTCGCCCAGGTCGTCAAGACCCTGGAAGACTACGGCGCGCTGGAATACACCATCGTCGTCGCCGCGACCGCCTCGGAACCCGCCCCGCTGCAGTTCCTGGCGCCCTACACCGCCTGCGCGATGGGCGAATTCTTCCGCGACAACGGCATGCATGCCGTCATCATTTATGACGATCTGTCCAAGCAGGCCGTCGCCTACCGCCAGATGTCGCTGCTGCTGCGCCGTCCGCCGGGCCGCGAAGCCTATCCGGGCGACGTCTTCTACCTGCATAGCCGCCTGCTCGAGCGCGCCGCGAAGCTCGGCGAGAAGGCTGGCCTCGGTTCGCTGACCGCGCTGCCGGTCATCGAGCCCCAGGCGGGCGACGTGTCGGCCTACATCCCGACGATCGTCATCTCGATCACCGACGGCCAGATCTTCCTCGAGACCGAACTGTTCTACCGCGGTATCCGCCCGGCGATTAACGTCGGTCTGTCGGTCAGCCGCGTCGGTTCGGCCGCCCAGATCAAGGCGATGAAGCAGGTCGCCGGCTCGATCAAGCTCGAGCTTGCCCAGTATCGCGAGATGGCTGCCTTCGCCCAGTTCGGTTCGGACCTCGACGCCGCGACCCAGCGCCTGCTGAACCGCGGCGCGCGCCTGACCGAGCTCTTGAAGCAGGCCCAGTACTCGCCGCTGCCGGTCGAAGAGCAGGTGGTGTCGATCTTCGCCGGCGTCCGCGGTTATCTCGACAAGGTGGCGGTCGACCAGGTCACCCGCTTCGAGACGACGTTCCTCGGCCTGGTCCGCTCCAAGCATGCCAGCCTGCTGGAAGGCATCCGCGCCGCCCAGGCGCTGACGCCGGAGCTCGAGGGCCAGCTGAAGTCGCTCCTCGAAGAGTTCACCAAGACGTTCGCGTGACGGGGCCCCGATGCCGAGCCTCAAATCACTCCGCCTGAGGATCAACAGCGTCAAGTCGACGCAGAAGATCACCAAGGCCATGAAGATGGTGGCGGCCTCGCGGCTGCGCCGGGCGCAGGAGGCGGCCGAAGCCGGCCGTCCCTTCGCCGAGCGCATGGAGCGGGTGCTGTTCAACCTCGCGGCCAAGCAGGCCGGATCGGATTCCGCCCCGGCGCTGATGAGCGGCACCGGCAAGGACCAGGTCCATCTGCTGGTCGTCGCCACCGCCGAGCGTGGCCTGTGTGGCGCCTTCAATTCCTCGATCGTGCGGCTTGCCCGCCGTCATATCGAGGACCTGCTGCGCGCCGGCAAGACCGTCAAGATCCTCTGCGTCGGCCGCAAGGGTCGCGACCAGCTGCGCCGTGAATACGGTTCGCTGATCATCGACACCATCGAGCTGACCGGGGTCAAGCGCGTCGGGTTCAATCACGCCGAGCAGATCGGCGAACGGATCCTGACGCTGTTCGCCCATGGCGAAGTCGATGTGGTCACGCTGTTCTACAGCCGCTTCAAGTCGGTGATCTCGCAGATCCCGACCGCCCAGCAGCTGATCCCGATCGCGCTGCCGGCCACCGAGGCCGTGGCCGACACGGGCGGGGCGATCCCCGAACACGAACCCGACGAGGAAGCGATCCTCGCCGATATCCTGCCCCGCAACGTGTCGGTGCAGGTCTATCGGGCGCTCCTGGAAAACGCCGCGTCCGAACAGGGCGCGCGCATGAGCGCAATGGACAACGCCACCCGCAACGCCGGCGAGATGATCAAGAAATTGACCATCAGCTACAACCGGCAGCGTCAGGCGATCATCACCAAGGAACTCATCGAGATCATCTCGGGCGCCGAGGCGGTCTGAGGTCATCCGGTTACTGAAGACGGAGCGCGATATGGCGAACCCCCCTGGCAAGATCACGCAGGTCATCGGCGCGGTCGTCGACGTGCAGTTCGACGGCCACCTGCCGGCGATTCTCAACGCCCTTCACGCGGAAAACCAGGGCAGCCGCCTGGTTCTCGAAGTGGCGCAGCACCTCGGCGAAAACACCGTGCGCACGATCGCCATGGACTCGACCGAAGGTCTGGTCCGCGGTCAGGACGTGGTCGACACCGGCGCGCCGATCTCGGTGCCGGTCGGCCCCGAGACCCTCGGCCGCATCATCAACGTCGTCGGCGAGCCGATCGACGAGCGCGGCGAGGTCGGCCACAAGGCCACCGCCCCGATCCATGCGCCGGCCCCTGAGTTCAAGGACCAGGCGACCGAGCAGCAGATCCTGGTCACCGGCATCAAGGTCGTCGACCTGCTGGCCCCGTACGTGAAGGGCGGCAAGATCGGCCTGTTCGGCGGCGCCGGCGTCGGCAAGACCGTTTTGATCATGGAGTTGATCAACAACATCGCGAAGACCCACGGCGGTTATTCGGTGTTCGCCGGCGTCGGCGAGCGCACCCGCGAGGGCAACGATCTCTATCACGAGATGATCGAATCGGGCGTCATCAAGCTCGACGGTCCGGGCTCGAAGGTCGCGCTGGTGTACGGCCAGATGAACGAGCCGCCGGGCGCCCGCGCCCGCGTCGCGCTGACCGGCCTGACGCTCGCGGAATATTTCCGCGACCAGGAAGGCCAGGACGTGCTGTTCTTCGTCGACAACATCTTCCGTTTCACCCAGGCGGGTTCGGAAATGTCGGCGCTGCTCGGCCGTATTCCTTCGGCGGTGGGCTATC
>JAEYTW010000034.1 GCA_023433835.1 Pseudomonadota bacterium
CTGGAATTGTTCGACACCGCGGTGATGTTGGTTGCCGCGGTCTCGAACACGAGCTGGCCGCCGTCCCAGGACAGGCTGGGCCGGGCCGAAGCGGCATTGCCGCTGGTCCCGCCGGCGGCATAGCTGATCGCGGTGATCGCCACCGGCGAGCGGGGCGCGTAGAAATCCATGTTGACGGTCGTCGTATAGCTCTGCCCGCCGCCGGTGGCCGTCAGGCTGACCGGCACGGTCTGCACCAGCACGGCCAGCGGATAGACCGTGTTGACGACGCTGCGGCCCGCCTTCACCGCGCGCGCCGTCGCGTCGGCCGAGGCGTCGGCCGAAGGCTGGATCGGCAGATTAGCCGGCAGCGGCACGTCGTAGCTGAAGCTGACCGTCGAAGGATTGAAGATCAGCCAGGACGGCAGCGCCGCCCCCGAGGTCTGCGACGCCGTGAAGGTCAGGCTGGAGGGGTTCGTGAACGACGAGGACAGCGAGATCGTGCCCTGGCCCGAACCGGTGGTGTTCGCGTTGATCACCGACGGTGGCGGGTTGGCGCCGGAAACGAAGGTCGGCGGCGGGTTCGAAGGAACGGCGGTGTCGAAATTCGCCACGCAATTGCGCGCCACGTTCATCGTCACCGACAGCGTGGGGCTGGTGCCGCTGCAATCGCCCGACCAGTTGCGGAAGCCGCTGGCCGTGGCCGTCAGCGTGACCGACGCGCCCGGGCTGAATATCGCCGAACAGGTAGCGCCGCAGGAAATGCCCGACGGCGACGAGGTCACCGAGCCGGTTCCGGACACCGCGACGCCCAGCCGATAGCCCTGCTCGATCATGGCGATGGCCAGGCTGTCGGAGGAGCCGCCGGTCACCGAGAACGAGTCGAAGTTGAGCGGGCCACTCGCGAAATCGCCGGCGAGGACAACCTTGGAGCCGCCCGTGACTGCCGCGCCCGTGGCGGTATAGCTGGCATTGACGGCATTGCCGCCGTAGTTCTGGGCCCAGACGACATTGCCGCTGTTATCGAGGCGGGCAACGACCGTGTAGACCGAGCCCATCTTGGTGAGCGTCACGCCGCCGAAGTTGAACGACGCGAGATTACCCCGCCCCGACAGATAGATGTTGGCGCTGGAATCCAGGCCGAGGCCGTAGGAATAGGACACGTTGTTCGGATTCGTGCCGCCGCCGAAATTCTTGGCCCAGGCCAGGGTGCCCGACGTATCGACCTTGGCCACGAGCATGTCGGTGCCGCCGAGCCGGGTCAGGGGCGTTCCGGGCGATGTCACATCGACGAGGTTTCCGCCGGAGAAGCCGCCGGAAAAATAGCTGTTCCCGCTGGAATCCACGCGCAAGGCGTTGGCCATGAAGCTCGAGGTGACACTGATGCCGGTACCGCCATAGTTCCTTGCCCAGACCGGGGTGCCCGAGGAATTGAACTTGGCCAGGTAGTAGTTGCTGGTGCCGGTCAGGGTCAGCGCCGGGCTGCCGATGGTCAGGGCGCCGCCCTGGAAGCTGCCGAAGGTATAGACGTTGCCCGTCGGGTCCACGGCAATGCCGAGGGACTTGGCGACCGTGACCGTGCCGGCATTGCCGTAATTGAACGCCCATGTCGGGGTGCCCGTGCTGGCGCTGAGCTTGGCAACCACGGCATTTTGGGTCGAAGCGTTGTTGGTGCCGATCCGGTTCAGCGTCGTGCCGATGACGGTCGAGGCGCCGGTGAAGTAACCGGCGATGTAGAGGTTGCCCGAGGTGTCGACCTCGACGCTGTTGCCGTAGGTCGTCGTGCCGGTATCGCCGAAACTGTTGGCCCAGGCGACCGAACCGTCGGCGCCGTTGAGTTTGGCGACCACGAGGCGTCTGGTTGAGCCGTTGAGCGACACGGTGCCGCCGATGTCGATGTTGGCGCTCGCGAAGCTGCCGGTAAAATAGACGCTTCCGGCGGAATCGACGGCTATGCCGACGGCTTCGGCGGTCGCCGACGCCCCGCCGAAATTCTTCGCCCACACGGTCCCGCCGCTGGCGTTGAGCTTGACCACCAGCATGTTTCTGGTACCGACCAGCGTCAGGGGCACGCCGCCGGCGTCCAGATTGCCATCGATATATCCGGCCATGTAGAAATTGCCGTCGGCATCGCCGGCCGTCCCGAAGACGTAGGCATTGCTCGAGCCGACCATCGATTTCGCCCAGGCGACCTTCGGGGTTTGCGCCTGGACCGACGTTCCGCCGATCAGAAGTGCGAGCAGCAAAAACGCAAAAGCTGCGCATTGCCAGCTGAGCGACACCCCACCGAACATCAAACGACGACGCATAGTTACCCCCTAAATCCGCGAGCCGGCGACTTTGGCATAAACGTTCAACTAGTAAATAACAACATCGGTAAAAAAAAATCAAAACCGCCAAGGGAGAATCACGGAGGCTGTTTTTATTTCTCGTCAGAAGCGCCAGCGACTGACCGTTACGGTCCGCCCATCGGGTAATTGGGCCAGCGCCCGGTCGGTACCTTGGAAATTCAGCCGCAGGCCGCCGACCAGCGTCGCCGACGGCCAGTAATTCCCGCCGGACTGGGCCCATGACGACCCGCCGCCGTAGAGATAGAGCTGGCCGCTGAAGCTCCGGTCCGCCGCCAAGGCGCCTTCCGCCGCATACCATTGCGCATTGCCGGCAGCGTCGTAGCCGAACAGCGTCACGTGCATCGACTGAACCGAGGTGCCGTTGGCGCCGACCTGGGTATCGGTATCGATGAACAGGCTGGTGACGCCGGCGGCATTGCCGGCCACGCCCCAGTAGCCCGCCTGCGGCAAGCCGGTGAAGCCGGTGATGCGGCTGCCGCCGACCGGGTAGAGCGCCAGGTAGCGCGGCGCGGCCGCGCCGAGCGTCGCGGTGGCCGCCCGACCGTCGGTGGTGAACGCGAGGCTGACCGGGCCGAGCGGCGTGGCGGTCGCGCCGGCCCCGCTCCATTGGCTCAGCGTGCCCGCGCAGGTGAGCCCGGTGAACCGGCAGGTTCCCGCGCCCCAGACCGACGTGCCGCCGCCGGGGTTGTAGGCGAGGCCGGCAATGAGCGCCCGATCGCCCCAGCGCTCGACGCTCCAGGTGATGTTGCCGCCATCGGTGGAATACCAGTAGGCAGTGCGGCCGGGCAGCACCAGCGGGTTGCCCGCCAGATGGATCTGGCCCGGCAGCGGCGTGCCGTTCACCAGATCGCGCGCCTGGCTGGTGAACGCCACCTGCGACCCGTCGCCCGAGATCGCCGGATCGGCCGAGGCGCCGCCACCCGGCACGCCCGCCTCGGTCTGCGTCACCAGCGCCGTGGCGCCCCGCATCACGTCGCGCACCCAGATCTGAGGCTGGCCGTTGTCGACGTAACCCGCCAGCAGATCCGTCGCGGTCGACCGGAAGCTGACGAAGCGACCATCGGCCGACATCGTCGGCTGGCTGGAATCGCCGTTGCCGCCGGCGCCCGACGGCGTCGCCGAGACGATGCTGGTCACGCCGGTCGTGATGTCGTAGCGCAGCACCTGCGACTTCGCGCCGGCGACGGAGGTGTAGACCACGGCCGTCAGCCGCGCATCGATCTTCGCGTTGCTGGCCCCAGCCTGCTGCGACACCAGGTAGATCTGGCCGCTGATCAGGTTCTTCAGATAGACATGCCGGCCGCTCGTCCCCGGCAGCAGGTTCGTCGCGGTGGAATCGAACACCGCGAAATTGCCGTCCCACAGGATCGAGACGTTCCGGCTGTCGCCGTTGCCGGGCGTGCCGTCGGTGGCCGACGAGACCAGGATGATCGCCCCGGTGCCGACATCCTTGCGCCAGATCTGGCTGACGCGGTTCGGATTGATGCCGAGATTGGCCGCCGCGCTCTCGAAGGCGACGAAGTCGCCCTGCTCTGATATCGAGGGCATGTCGGCCGCAGCATCGGCGGCGACGCCGGCCGCGGTCGCGGAGACCATCACGGCGGCCGGCGTGGCCGCCTCGTTCAGCGCGACGCGCGGATAGGCCAGGCCGGTGCGATAGACCTGGCGCAGCCGGTTGTTCGGCGTCGCCGAGACGCTCGGCGCCGCCGAGGAGAAAGCGGCGTAGTTGCCGGCGGCCGAGACGGCCGGATTGTTCGAATTGCCATCGGCCGCGTTGGCGACGCCGCCGCCCGGAATCGCGGTCTGCGACAGCAGGTCGCGCCGGCCGCTGAGCCCGTGATAGCGCGCGATGGTGGTGAAGCCGCCGGTATTGAAGGCGCTGATATTGCCCGCCGCGGTCTCAAACACCACCTGGCCGCCATCCCAGGACAGGGCGGGCCTGGCCGAGGCGGCATCGCCGCTGGCGCCGCCCGCGGCATAGCTGACCGCGGTGATCGCCACCGGCGACCGCGGCGCGTAGAAATCCATGTTGATGGTCGCCGAGTAGGTCTGCCCGCCCCCGGTAGCCGTCAGGCTGACCGGAATGGTCTGGACCAGCACGGCCAGCGGATAGACCGTGTTGACGATGCTGCGCCCGGCTCTCACCGCGCGCGCCGTGGCATCGGCCGAGGCGTCGGCCGAAGGCTGGATCGGCAGGTTGGGCGGCAGGGGCACGTTGTAGTTGAAGCTGACCGAGGAGGGATCGAAGGTCAGCCACGAGGGCAGCGCCGCGCCCGAAGTCTGGCTGGCGGCAAAGCTGAGGCTGCCCGGATTGGCGAACGACGAGGCGAAGGAAACCGTGCCCTGGCCCGAGCCCGTGGTATCGGCCGCGATCACGGTCGGCGGCGGGTTCGACGTATTGACGAAGGAGGGAGGTGCCGGGGGCGGGGTCGGCGTCGAACCGCCGCCGCCGCCGGTCGCGGTGAAGGTGGCGGTGCAGGAGCGGGCCGCGCTCATCGTCACCGAAACGGCGGCCGTGGTGCCGCTGCACTCGCCCGACCACGACGAGAAGGTGTAGCCGGTGCCGGCCGCGGCGGTCAGGGTGACCGACGAGGCCGCATTGAACTGGGCCGTGCAGGTCGCCCCGCAGGAAATGCCCGCCGGCGTCGAGGTCACCGTGCCGGTGCCCGTCACCGCGGCCGTCAGCTGGAAGGTCTGGTTGAGGTCGGCCAGGAACATCGTCTGCCCCGCGCCCGGGGAGATCGATGTCGCGCCGAAGGTAATCGCCGCGCCGGTGAAGTTGCCGCCGACCACCACGCCGGATGTCGCGGTGGTTGCCACCGCCACCGGCGCCACGGTCGCGCCGCTGCCGCCGTAGTTCTGCGCCCAGGTCACGCTGCCCGCCGTGTCGTAGCGGGCGACGAACGCATCCTGCGACCCGATCCGGGTCAGGATGGTACCGCCGACCGTCAGCGTCGCGCCGGTGAAGTACCCGGTCACATAGGGATTGCCGGCGGCGTCGAGCTTGACGCTGACCGCGCGGCTGTTGGAGGCGGCCGTACCGTAGCTGCGGGCCCAGGCCGCCGTCCCGGAAGTGTCGATCTTGGCGACGACGACGGTCTGCAGCGCATTGCTCGAGCCGCCGACCGAGGGCAGCGTGTCGCTGCCGACGACCAGGCTGCCGGAATGGAAGCTGGAGGCGACATAGCTGTTGCCGCTGCCGTCGACCGCCAGGCTGCCGTAAGTCGAAACGGTCGGATTGGAAACACCGGTGCCACCGTAATTCCTGGCCCAGACGGGCGTGCCCGAGGAATCGAGTTTCGACAGCCAGAAATTCCGCGTGCCGCTGAGGGTGAGGGTGGTGAGCCCGAACTCCATGTTGCCGCCGGCGAAATAGCCGAAGGTGTAGACGTTGCCGGTCGTGTCGAGGCCGAGGCCCGCCGTGTTGGCCGAGACACTGGTGCCGCCGAAATTAGCCGCCCAGCTGACCGCGCCGTTCGCGGCAGCGAGCTTGGCCACGAACAAGTCCTGGGTGCCGACCTTGCTCAGCGTCGTCCCGCCGAACACGGTATCGGCGCCGCTGAAATACCCGGCCACGACCGGATTGTTCGAGGAATCAAGCGCGATGCCGTTCGGCACCGTCGAGGCGCCGGTATTGCCGAAGCGCACGGCCCAGACCGTCGATCCGTCGGCGGCGTTGAGCTTGGCGACAGCCGTGCTGATCGTGCCCTGCAGGGTCAGGCTGGTGCCGCCGACATCGATCGCGGCGCCCTGGAAATATCCAGCAAAGTAGACATTGCCGGTGCTATCGACCGTAACGCCGTAGGCGCGCACGGTGGTGGCGGTCGCGCCGCCGAAATTCTTGGCCCAGACCGTGGCGCCGTTCGCGTCGAGCTTGGCGACCACCATGTCGCTGGTGCCGCTGACCCGCGTCAGCGTCGTGCCGCCGATCGTTATGGACGCGCTGGACATGTAGCCGGCGATGTAGACGTTGCCGTCGGTGTCGCCCGCGGTCGACTGGATGAAATCGTTGCTCGCCCCGAAGGCGCTGGCCCAGGCTGGCGTCACGGTCTGTGCGGCGGCGGGGTGGACCCAGGCGATGGCCGCGAGGAGGAGCACGCAGAGGCCGGCGGCGCGCCGTGCCCACATGCTGACGACTGCCGGAGATGGTCTCATGCACGGTCCCCGCGGTACCCCGCCGCACCACTGCGGCGGCCGCGGAAACGTGCAAGTGCTCGCACCGCCCCTACAAGCCCGGCAACTGGAACCAGATGTGACGTGATGTAACGGAAAATACGACTTTAGGCGTATAAATACGCCTATAAGTAGTTATATACGACGACGTGTCGCTTAAGCGTCGATCGGTTACCGGCTGATCCGGTCGACCAGCTCATTGTTGCTGGCGTTGACCATGCCGGGGATCAGCAGCGCGTCGAGCAGCCACCACAGGCCGGCGATGGCGAGCGGCAGATAGCCGACCAGGATGACCGACAGCCCGCCGCCGGCGAGCGTCAGGGCCAGCAGGATGATCCCGGAGATCCAACGGCCGAGATACATCCTGTGGATGCCGAAGGCGCCGAGAAAGAACCAGATCAGGTAGGCGGCGATGACGGACTTTCTGTTCGCCTCGAAGCGCATCAGGCGCGTGGTGCTGTCGTCGTTCATGTTTTCTTCCCTCATCGTCGCCGAATCCAAGGGGCTTGCGCCGCCTGTCTCAGTCCTTTAACAGAAACCCCCATCCGGCCTGAAGCTTGAGGGGCGTTCCCATGGACAAGTTCACCACGCTGACCAGCGTTGCGGTCCCGCTGCCGATCATGAATGTCGATACCGACATGATCATTCCGAAGCAGTTCCTCAAGACCGTGGAGCGCACCGGGCTCGGCCGCGGCCTGTTCTACGAGCTGCGCACCGACGAGCAGGGCAACCCGAAGGACTTCGTCCTCGACCAGCCCAAGTACAAGGGCGCCAAGATCCTGATCGCGCTGGATAATTTCGGCTGCGGGTCGAGCCGCGAGCATGCCCCCTGGGCGCTCCTCGACCAGGGCATCCGCTGCATCATCGCGCCGTCGTTTGCCGACATCTTCTACAACAACTGCTTCAAGAACGGCGTGCTGCCGATCGTGCTGCCGCGCGAACAGGTCGACCTGCTGCTCGAGGATGCCGATCGCGGCGCCAACGCCGTGGTCTCGATCGACCTGGAGAAGCAGGAGATCACCGGGCCGGACGGCGGCACGCTGAAGTTCGAGATCGACCCGTTCCGCAAGCATTGCCTGCTGAACGGCCTCGACGACATCGGCCTGACCCTGGAGCGCAAGGAAGAGATCGACAGCTTCGAGGCGCGCCAGCGCCTGGGCCAGCCCTGGCTCTATGCCGGCAGCAACGCCGCCTGAAGCCCCAGTTCGTAGTTATTTCGAGAGACAGCGAGAGATCATGGCCGCCAACAAGTCCCTGTTGATCCTGCCCGGCGACGGCATCGGCCCGGAAGTGATGCGCGAAGTCCGCCGCGTCGTCGACTGGATGGACAAGCGCCGCGCGGTGTCGTTCGACGTGAAGGAAGACGTGGTCGGCGGCGCGGCGATCGACAAGCACGGGACGCCGCTGCACGACAACACGATGTCGCTGGCCGACGAATGCGGCTGCGTGCTGCTCGGCGCCGTCGGCGGCCCGAAGTGGGACAACCTGCCCTTCGCCCAGAAGCCCGAGCGCGGCCTCCTGCGCCTGCGCAAGGAAATGGACCTGTTCGCCAACCTGCGCCCGGCCGTCTGCTTCGACGCGCTGGTCGATGCCTCGACCCTGCGGCCCGAGATCGTCCAGGGCCTCGACATCATGATCGTGCGCGAGCTGACCGCGGGCGTCTATTTCGGCGAGCCGCGCGGCATCTCCGACCTGCCCAACGGCGAGCGGCTCGGCATCAACACCCAGTCCTACAAGACGTCCGAGATCCGCCGCGTGGCCGCGGTGGCCTTCGAGCTGGCGCGCAAGCGCTCCAACAAGGTGACCAGCCTGGAGAAGGCCAACGTCATGGAATCCGGCGTGCTGTGGCGCCAGGAAGTGACCAAGCTGCACCAGGAGAGCTACCAGGACGTCGCGCTCGAGCACATGTACGCCGACAACGGCGCCATGCAGCTGGTGCGCAACCCCAAGCAGTTCGACGTCATGGTCACCGACAACCTGTTCGGCGACATCCTGTCGGACGAGGCCGCGATGCTAACCGGTTCGCTCGGCATGCTGCCGTCGGCCTCGCTCGGCGCGCCCGACGCGACCGGCCGCCGCAAGGCGCTGTACGAGCCGGTGCACGGCTCGGCCCCCGACATCTCGGGCAAGGGCGTCGCCAACCCGATCGCCACGCTGCTCTCCTTTGCCATGGCGCTGCGCTATTCGTTCGACCTCGGCGACGACGCGACGCTGATCGAGACCGCGGTGCAGAACGTGCTGGGCAAGGGCCTGCGCACCGGCGACATCATGCAGCCCGGCAAGACCAAGGTGTCGACCGTGGTGATGGGCGACGCCCTGCTGATGGAACTGGACAAGCTCGGCGCCTGATCGCGCGGCCCAAGTCAAAAGCCGCCGGAGAGCGATCTCCGGCGGCTTTTTTGTGTCGTCGTCCCGGCCGAAGCGAAGCGGAGAGCCGGGATCCAGGGAAAGCGCCGTGCCACTTGCGACTTTCCCCGCCCTGGGCACCCGCTTTCGCGGGTGCGACGATGATGATCACCGCTCCCGCCGCAGATCCAGGGTCAGCGGATGTTCGGGCGACGGCGGGTAGGCCGACGGCGCGCTGGGGCCGCCGGTATGGCCGAAGTCGAAGAAGCGGGCGCGGCGGCGGGCCTCGGCCTCCCAGGCATTGACCGGGAAGGTGTCGTAGTTGCGGCCGCCGGGATGGGCCACATGATAGCTGGCCCCGCCGATCGAGCGGCCCGACCAGGTGTCGTAGAGATCGAAGGTCAGGGGCGCGTCGACGGGGACGGTCGGATGCAGGCCGCGGATCGGCGCCCAGGCGCGATAGCGGACGCCGCCGACATATTCCCCCTTCACGCCGGTCGCCCGCAGCGGCACCTGGCGGCCGTTGACCGCGACGACATGGCGGCTGTCGGTCATGCCGGAAACCTTGACCTGCAGCCGCTCGACCGAGGAATCGACGAAGCGCGCGGTGCCGCCGGCCACCGCATCCTCGCCCATCACATGCCAGGGTTCGAGCGCCTGGCGCAGCTCGATCTCGATGCCGCGATAGGCGACATGGCCGATCAGGGGGAAGCGGAATTCCTGGTGGGCCGCAAACCACTCGGGATCGAACGGATAGCCGGCGCGCCGGAGATCGTCGAGCACGTCGGCGAAATCCTGGCCGACGAAATGCGGCAGCATGAAATCGTCGTGCAGCCGGGTGCCGTAGCGCGCCAGCGGCCGGTCGTAGGGATCGCGCCAGAAGTTCGCGATCAGCGCCCGCAGCAGCAGTTGCTGGGCCAGGCTCATCCGCGCATGCGGCGGCATCTCGAAGGCGCGCAGTTCGACCAGGCCGCGCCGGCCGGCCGCACTGTCCGGGGTGAACAGCTTGTCGATGCAGAATTCGGCGCGATGGGTATTGCCGGTGACGTCGACCAGGATGTCGCGGAACACGCGGTCGACCACCCAGGGCGCGACCGTCTGGCCCGCCTTGATCTGGCGGAAGGCGATCTCGAGCTCGAGGGTCGCATCGTCGCGGGCCTCGTCGACACGCGGATGCTGGCTGGTCGGGCCGATGAAGAGGCCGGAGAACAGGTAGGAGAGCGAGGGATGGTTGTGCCAGTAGCCCACCAGGCTCTTCAACAGGTCGGGCCGGCGCAGGAACGGCGAGTCCGAAGGCGTCGAGCCGCCGACGACGATATGATTGCCGCCGCCGGTGCCGACATGGCGGCCGTCGATCATGAACTTCTCGGTGATCAGCCGGGTCTTGCGCGCCTCGTCATAGACCGCGGTGGTCTTCTCGACCAGGTCTTCCCAATCGTCGGAGGGATGGATGTTGACCTCGATGACGCCGGGATCGGGGGTCACCGAGAAATGGTTGATGCGCGGGTCCGACGGCATCGGATAACCCTCGATCACCACCTTCTGCCGCCGCGCCGCCGCGACATCCTCGATGCCGGCGACGAGGTCGAGATAATCCTCTGCCGCCGCCAGCGGCGGCAGGAAGACATGCAGCAGGCCGTCGCGCACTTCGGTGCATAACGTCGTGCGCACCACCGACGAGTCGGATTGGCCCGGTGCCGGCGGGGTTTCCGGGCTCTGGTCGCGCCGGTACTGGCCGGGGGCGAAATCGCCGCGGGCATGGGACTGGCGGCGCGGCAGGGCCGGCCGCTCCTCCATCGGATCGGGCGGGTAGAGATAGGGGTAATCCTTCTCGGCTACCCAGGGCAGCGAATCGAGCGGCAGGCGCAGGCCCATCGGCGAATCGCCGGGCAGCAGGAACATCGTCTCAGGCCGCAGGAACCACGGCCCGCTCTGCCAGTAGCCGCGCCCGCCGTTCTCGGCACGCGTCAGCGGCAGGGCATAGCCGACCACCTGGTCGAGGCCGCGCTCCATGATCCGCGCCAGCCGCGCGCGCTCCAGCGGATCCTTCAGCTTGGAATCGAGCGGGTCGACATTCACCGGCAGGCGCCGTTCGCGCCACATGTAGTACCAGGCATCCTCATAGCCGGGGATGCAGTATTGCGGCCCGACCTGCAGCCGGTCGGCCAGATCGCGGATGAAACCTTCCGCGGCCTCGGACGACAACGAGGCATCGGCATCGTCGTCGGCGGCAAGCAGCGCGCGGTCGCGCCACACCGGCTCGCCGTCGCGGCGCCAGAACACGTTCAGGGCCCAGCGCGGCAACTGCTCGCCTGGGTACCATTTGCCCTGGCCGAAATGGAACAGGCAGCCCGGCGCGAAGCGATCCGCAAGCCGGCGCTGCAGCCGGCCCGCAAATCGCCGCTTGGTCGGCCCCATGGCGGCGGTGTTCCACTCGTCGCCGTCGGGATCGTCGGCGGCGACGAAGGTCGGCTCGCCGCCCATGGTCAGCCGCACGTCCTGACGGCGTAGGTCATGGTCGACGACACGGCCCAAGGCCAGGAGCGCCGCCCATTTCTCGTCGGAATAGGGCTTGGTCACCCGCGGCTGCTCGGCCACCCGGGTCACGGTCATGGCGAAGCCGAACTCGACCTCGGCCTTGTCGACGGCGCCCGAGATCGGCGCCGCGCTCTGCGGCTCGGGCGAGCAGGCGAGCGGGATATGGCCTTCGCCGGCCATCAGCCCCGAGGTCGGGTCGAAGCCGATCCAGCCGGCGCCGGGCAGGTAGACTTCGCACCAGGCATGCAGGTCGGTGAAATCCTGCAGCGTGCCTTCCGGCCCGTCGAGCGGCTTCTGGTCGGCGACGAGCTGGATCAGATAGCCGGAGACGAAGCGCGCGGCAAAGCCGAGATGGCGCAGCAGCTGCACCAGAAGCCACCCGGTATCGCGGCAGGAACCCTTGGCCAGCCTGAGCGTCTCTTCCGGCGTCTGCACGCCGGGCTCCATCCTGATGACGTAGCCGATCTTCTGCTGCAGGTCGCGGTTGAGATCCACCAGGAAATCGATCGTGCGCTTCTCGCCCCGGTCGATGCCGGCAAGGTATTCGGCCAGCAGCGGCCCGGGCTCGGCCGCGCGGCGATAGGGGGCAAGCTCGGATTCGAGCGTGGGGTCGTAGTCGAACGGCCAGGTTTCGGCCGCCGGCTCGAGGAAGAAGTCGAACGGGTTGATGACGGCCATGTCGGCCACCAGGTCGACCGTGACCGAGAACTTCTTCGTCCGCTCGGGAAAGACCAGCCGGGCGAGATAATTGCCCTGGGGGTCCTGCTGCCAGTTGATGAAGTGGTTCTCGGGCTCGATCTTCAGCGCATAGGACAGGATCGGCGTGCGGCTGTGGGCTGCGGGCCGCAGGCGGACGATCTGGGGGCCGAGCGAGACAAGACGGTCGTAGCGATACTCGGTCTTGTGATGCAACGCGACGTGAATGCTCATTAAGCCCTGCCCCCGTTGATCTTATGGGGCCGAGCCTAACACCGCTTATTGCACGTGCGAAGTCGCTTCCTCACCGTCGAGCGGCGTCACCGTCACTTCGACCTCGACCGTATGGGCGCCGCCGCCGAGGATGACGCCGCGCAACGGGCTGACATCGGAGAAATCGCGGCCCTGGGCCAGCGCGATATGGTCGTTGCCGACGACCAGATCGTTGGTCGGATCGAGTTCGACCCAGCCGAGACCGGGGCCGCACCACAAGGTCACCCAGGCATGGCTGGCATCCGAGCCGCGCAGCTTTTCCTGCCCGGCCGGGGCCACCGTGCGCAGATAGCCGGAAACGTAGCCGGCGGCGAGGCCGAGGCCGCGCAGGGCCGATATCTGCAGATGGGCGAAATCCTGGCAGACGCCCTTGCGGCCGGCCAGGATTTCCTCGACCGCCGTCGTGACCGTGGTGACGCCGGGGACGTACTTGAACTCGCGGCGGATGCGCGAGGTCAGCTCACGCGCCGCCGCCAGGATCGGGCGGCCGGGGGTGAAGCTGACCCGGGCATAGGCGGTGGCCTGGGCGACGGCCGGGGCAAGGCTCGAATCCAGCACGAATTCGACGGCCTCGGGGTGGGCCGGAAAGCCGTCGTCGCGCAGGCCTTCGCGCACCGCCTCCCAGGCCGGGCCGTCATCGGCCGGCACGGCGCGGTTGACCACGACGGTGGCATCGAGTGTCACCTCGAGCAGATCGTGCGGCTGCTCGATGGCGGCGTAGTGCACCTCGTTGCCGAAATGGTCGCGGCCGCGGGTCAGATGGCTCGGCCGCGGCGAGAAGGTCAGGCTGGCATCGACGACATCCTGCCCCGTCCTTTCCAGCGGCGTCAGCCGCGCCACGTGGCTGCCGAGGTCGACCGGCATCGAGTAGGCGTAACGGGTCAGGTGCAGCACGTGATAGCGCATGGCCTATTCCGCCGTGGCCGCGAGCGCGCGGCGCGGTGCCACGCCGACCGCGTGCGGCAGCGCCACATGCGAGAAGAAGCTGCGGGTGATCAGGTCCGACAGCGACAGCACATCCTGGCCGACGCGGTCGAGCAGCACGAACAGCGGCGCCAGATCGGGCGCGGTGCCCGACGGCTCCAGGCTCATGACGTCGAAGACCTCGATCTCGGCCACCAGCTTGCGGGCGAGCGTCTGTTCGGCAAAGCGTTGTCCGCCCGACGTCGCGGTCAGCTTGTCGATATGCTCGCGCAGTTGGTCGAGCTGGAAGATCAGCGAGCGCGGGTTCATCGGATCGGCCAGGATCAGGTCGACGGCCGGGGCCGGCCGCGGCGCCGACGGATAGCGCGTGCGGTAGGTGATGGTGGAATCGCAGAGTTCCAGGGCCAGCCGCAGGCCGATTTCGTATTGCCGCGCCGGCATCTTCAGCACGGCCGACAGCGTGCGGGTGGTGGCATGCGCGCGCTCGATGCGCCGCCCGACCTCGAGGAAACGCCAGCCGGCGCCGCGCGTCATGTTGTCGGCGGCCATGCCCGACAGGGCGGCGATCGCCCGGATCAGTTCGTCCAGCGCGCCCAGCACCCGGTCGATGTCGCGCCCGGCCACCGCCAGCGTGCGGCGCACCTCGATCATCAGGTGGTTCAGGTTGTGCCACATGTCGACCGACAGGCGGTCGCGGATGGCGAAGGCCAGCCGGCGCAAGGCGTCGAGGCAATCGCGCATCACCCGGCCGTTCGAGGCGCCATGGGTCAGGCTCTGGGCGAAGAGGGCCCCGTCCGGCGGGCCGCCCAGCGCCGATCCGGCGACCCAGCCGCCGGCCACCAGCGCCTTGGCGAGGGTCGCGAGCTCGGCGGCATCGCGC
>JAEYTW010000184.1 GCA_023433835.1 Pseudomonadota bacterium
GCCGCCGCCGGGGTTTGCATCTCCTCGATCTGCGCTGGCCATTCGCACCCCGGCCGGCCGCAGAAGGGCGTCTTGATGCTCTGGTCGCACTGGCACATGCGATAGCTCCTATCTGCCCGGCCGGATCCGGCCGGTGTTGGAATCGAGGATGGCGCCGGCGCCCACGTCGCCGAGCAGTTCGAGTTCGATGATGCGGCGGAAATCAGCGATCGATAGCATAGACCCTCCAATGGGCGCAGATCCCGGAGGCCGTCCGTTGCTGCCAGCTGCGCGTCGTAGGGGGATGAAATGCCGAGGTTCGAGCGCGGGTTTCTGTTCGTTCTGGGCTTGGCCTTGGGGATCGGGGTCGGTGCCTGGCTCGTGAGCATCGAGATTCCTGGCGTCGTGTGGCCGGCCCCGCCGGCATGGCTGCAGGTGCTGGCGCCGTTGATGACGTCGCTGATCGCCGCGGCGATCGCAATCTATATCCCGACCCAGCTGCACCACGACAAAGTGCGCCGCGACGATGCGGAGCGGGCAATGCGCGGTGCCAGCCTCGCGATCCAACTGCTGCCCGGTATTGGTCAGGCCCGCATTGCTGCCACAGGGCACAAGAAGGCGATCGAAACCGCCCTTGAATGGGAGGCGGCCGGACGTGAAGTCGACCACGAATGGGCGGTGAAGTTTGAGACGCGCGGGGTCATTCCATTGCCGTCGGACATCGGCACAGCCATCAAGGATGTCTACCTGCTGGGGTCGCCTGCCGGCGAATCTGTCCAGTCCGCCATCTCCCTGTCGGGTGCTTATAATCGCGAGATCATGCGCCAGCACGAAATGCGGCTCGGCCTCGCGTTCAACGTGTTGGCCGTCTATATCAACGGGGCCGAAGGTGCTCTCGTTGCGGCCGAGCAATTCTTGCTGAGGTACCTGAAGGACCGCAGCGAAGCCACCCGGCGACAAGCAAAGGGACCGCGACCGGAGCATCACAGCAACCGCGGCTGAACCGTGCCGTCCCTGAAGACCGTGTCGAGCGGGGTGTCGGCCGTCGGCTCGTCGCCGTCCCAGCCGTTCGGCCAGGTGCCGGCCGCGATCAGCGCCTCGATCCGGGCGACCTCCTCGTCGTTCAGCATGTCGATGGGCGGCTGGTCCGCCGCTGCGGCGCCGG
This sequence comes from Pseudomonadota bacterium, assembly GCA_023433835.1. Classification (GTDB taxonomy): domain Bacteria; phylum Pseudomonadota; class Alphaproteobacteria; order Ferrovibrionales; family Ferrovibrionaceae; genus JAFKFH01. The sequence goes on from JAEYTW010000184.1 coordinate 1,145, forward strand.
CGTTGACTTCGGCCTGGATGGCCAGCACCCGGGCCAGCGCCATCCGGCGCGCGTCGAGGGTCAGCGGGCCCATGCGCTGCTTGTTCTTGCCCGTGGCCAGCACCAGCCCGCCCGGCGCGGCCATATCCTCGCCGACGTCGTCGCCGGCCGGCGCCGCCACGAAGCCGGTCTTCTTCAGCCGGTGGCGCGGCTCGCGCAGTTCGCGCCATAGCGGCCGCAGGCCCTTCAGGGGACGGAGGTACGCCCAGCCCGGCTTGCGCAGCAGCCGGTCCAGCACCGTATCCTCGTCGACCAGCGGGCAGCCGACGCAGCCGGTGCGGGCGTTGATCTCCTCGGCCTCATCGCCGCCATAGACCTCGGCCAGCAGCGCGGTGGGCCAGTTGCCGTATTCCTCGCCCGGGGCCTGGAACCGCAGCCATTCCCAGACGTGGCAGACCCGCCAGTGCAGCAGCGGCGCCAGCACGGCGAGACGGCCGCGGATGCCCTTGGCCTCGGGCAATACCTCCTGATACCAGCCCTGGCCGCACTCGGCGCCGTCACGGCCGCAGGACATGGCGATCCGGGCATCGCGCGCCGCGCTCTCGCCCTGGCGCACGCCGGTCAGCATCAGCACCTTGCCCGGCACGCCGGCCAGGCGCTCGGCCAGCAGGTCCTGCATCGGGTCGACCTTGATCTGGCGGGTGCACCACCGGAAGGTCGCATTGTTCGGCGGCGGCACGCCGCGCCCGAGGATGTAGACCAGATAGCGCTTGTCGATCGGCGCCGTGACGACCTCGACTTCGAGCCAGTCGGGGCCGTCGGCCTCGTTCAGCAGCTCGGCCTCGTAGAGGATCTTCTGCGCCGAGCGGTAGAGCGCGGGGAATTCCAGCCGGGTGTCGGCATAGAAGATGATCAGCCGCTTTGGCCGGGCGATCCGGCCGGAGACGAGCAGCCACAGCACCAGCGTGACCAGCGCGGTTGAATCCTTGCCGCCCGAGAAGGCGATCGCCCAGGTGTCATGGTCGGCGCCGTAGGCCTGCAGCGACTGGATGGTCAGCTCCACCGCCTCGCCGGCCGTCATCCGCGCCGCATCGAACAGGGTCTCGCGCGCCATTACCCGGCCCTCGGGACCAGCGACAGCACACGGGCGCGCACCTCGGTGACCTGGCCGACCGGCTGGGCGGTATAGGTGCGGGTGACGACGTCGACCTCGAGGCCGGTCTGCACCGCCAGCGCGATCGCCTCGTTCAAGGCGTCGCCGGCCGCATAGATGCGGTCGGCGGCCTCGCGCTGTGCCGGGTTCAGCGCCGTCATCACAGCAGCAACCCGGTCTTCGCCGGCGGCGCCTCGGCCGCCTTCGGGATCGCCGGCGGCTCCGGCCGGGGTGGCGTGACAGGCTCGTGCACCGGCTGCGCTGCGGGCGCCGCGGTCATCGCCGCCGCCGCGGCAGCTGCCCTGACCACCTGGCCCGGCGCGGCCGGGCCGAGGTCGCTGAAGGTGCTCTTCATCGCGTGCTCGGGCACCAGGCGGCGCCAGCGCGCGGCGTCGGCCGGGGTGACGTCCTCGGGCACGTCGATGCTGGTGACCCAGAAGCCGCGCCCGTCAACATGGCGATCGCAGACATAGACCTTGCCCTCCCAGGATTTCCAGAGGTGGCCGACGACGTTCCGCAGGGCGGGACCGACATCGGTCATGACCCGATCTCCTCGCCTTCCCAGCCGATCGGGATCAGCACCATGCGGTAGCCGTGGGCCGCCGCGTTCTCCCAGAACCGATAGATGACGTCGCTGTCCGCCTTCGCGGTCAGGCGATCGCTGACATGTGCCCTGAAAAAATTGCGCCGCAACCCGATCCGCGCGCGGTCCTTCTGGGAAGCGAGCAGCTTGAAGCCGCCCGGCGTGAACCGGTCAAAATCGGCGTGGGTAGCGACGACGTGGCCGTCGGGCGAGATGATCAGGCCGCTGATGCCCTGCGGCACGGGCCGGGCCTGTTCAGTGGACATGGGCCTCCCCCGGCGCTGATGCATCGACCGCCGGGAACAGGGGCCGCAGCTTCGCGACCCAATGCCCGTTGTCCCAGCACCAGGGTTTCACGATCCGCGGCTCGTGCTGGTACTCGATGATGCCGATGCGCCAGCCGGTGGCCGCCGACCACCAGCCGCTAACGATGACGTCGGCCAGCGTCGTGCCCTGGCCGGGCTTGGTGTAGCAGTCGACGCCGAAGATCAGCTCCTGATAGATGCCCTTGGCGACCTCGCCGCGCATCAGGTGCAGCGTGGCCTCGCCGGACAGGTCCAGCGCCATCATCGTCATCCGGCCGCCGTGGTTGATGCCGATGGCCTGCTGCGGATAGACGCCCTCGGCGTCGATCGCCGTCGAGATCAGGTCGTGGAAGGTGTCGGCGAGCGACTTTCCGCTGGTGCTCGTTCCGTGTTCCTCAGGCTTCATCTTGGTCGGCCTCCGCGGGTGACGCCGTCAGCAGTCCGGCCGGCCGCATGGCCTTGTTGGCGCGTTCGACCGCGGAGCGGGTGGTACCGGTGAACGAGAAGATGGCCGAGCCGGCATAGAAAAGGGTCGTGTAGCCGTTGGCGAAGTCGCCGTCGGTCGGCACGTCGAGGCGCAACAGCTTGGCGCCGAAGCGCTCGACCTCGATGACGCGGCCGTAGTGCAGCCGATGGCCAAACACCTCTACGCGGGCGTATTCGTCATCATCGCCAGGCGGTGGAGGCTCGGCCGCCTTTTCGAAGCGCGGGGCATCGGCGACGAAGCGCGGCCGGTTCTCGTCGGTCATGGTCAGTCCTCGGATTTGAAGTTGTGGGGATTCGCGAGTTCGAGAAGCACGTCGGCGTGGCACGGCTTATCCGGCGCGCACCAGCAGGCGAGGTTTCGGCCGGCGAGATCGGGCAGCCCGTCGACCAGCGCCCGGCGTTCCGGGTATCCGCGCTGTGCGTCCAGCGCGACGGCGATCGAGCCGGTGGGATCCGGCCGGCCCGCGATGCCGGCCTCGGCATACCGGCGGAACTGGATGACGCAGCACCGCCCGACCGGGCAGCAGTTGCAGGGCTTGAGCAGGCAATCGTGGGGGGCGGTGCAGAGGAACGGATTGCCGAACCGTCCAGGTCGAGAGACGACGGCCGCCGGTAGACCGTTGAGCGCCCGACTCGCTTCCTGCAGGCGGAAGCCCCTGGCGCGCGACAGCCGCAGGCGCACCGGCACGATCACCGCTGCACCTCGTAGGCGTGGGTGACGTGCCAGCCGCCATCGGCGCGGGGCACGCCTTGCCGCAGGATCCGCGGTACCAGCCGGTCGCGCCAGGTCTCGAATGAAAGCCAGCCGCCGCCGTCGATCGCGTTGATGTCGAAAACGCCCAGCTCGACGAACCCGCTGGCCTGCGGGCGATAGGTGCCGACCCAATGGGTTCGCTGGTACCGGGCGGCGACCGGCACACCGTCGTGCATCCAGGGGCCTTCCCACTGGATACGCGCCAGGCCCCAGTTCGGCATGCTCGGCCCCTGGGCCTTCTGCCAGGCCGGATGCTGGCGCAAGTCGAAGCGGGCACCGGCGCCGCGCAGGCTCTCGCCCATCAGCGTCGGGTTGGTGTAGCGCCGGACCTCGAAGTCGCCCATATGCCGGCGGACTTCGTCGAGGGTCAGGCCCAGGATGGCAGCGATGGCCGCCGGGCCGCAGTTGCAGCCCCAGGTCTCGAAGGCCAGGTCGACGTCGGCGGCGGTGAAGCGCAGCCGCGGCGGGTTAGCCATGGCTCGGCATCCCGTCATGCAGGCGGCCGTCGAGCAGCCGGCCGGCCCGTTCCTTGCCCACCTTGCGGATCAGCTCGCCCTGCCAGCCGTAATAGTCCCGCCAGATCTGCGTCGGGCCGGCCTGCTGGCCCAGCGCGGCGGAAAAGACGATGTCGTGCCCGTCCGACACGACGTCGAAGGTCTCCCCATCCTGGAATTTCAGTGGAAGCCCATAGGGGTTGCCATCGTCGTCCGGCTCTTCGCTGGGCTCGCCCACCAGCCACGTGCCCCATTGCTTCAGCAGGAACGGCACGCCGGCGGCGCGGCACTGTTCTTCCGTCGATCGGATCCAGGCGGGATGGCACGGGCGCGGCCCTTGCTCGCCGCCCGCGATCATCCAGCCGATCGCCGGGGCGTGCGGCTGCAGGGCCGGCGACCAGTCGACCGGGCCCAGCGCCGGCTCGTAGGAGACGAAGGTGGGCCAGCCGATATCGGCGGCGAACTGAAGCACCGGGCCACGTTCGTTGAACCGGGCCTGATCCTCGATCGTCACGCCCAGGCGGAGGTTCGCGAAGGCGCCGCTCGGCTCCGATACCGGCAGGAAGGTCGGCCAGTTCTCCGGCCGCTTCGTCAGCATCAGCCAGTCGAGGCAGGGCGTCTCATGGATCAGCTTCCACAGATCCCAGCGCCATTCCGGTTCGATGCTGGCGTGATCGTCGAAGATGTCGGCCAGCGAGGCGACGAACACCTTCATCCGCACGCCTTCGCGCGCCGCCTCCGCGTTCCATTGGCGGGGCTTCTTCCACGCCGCCGCCGAGGTCCGGCGCCGCGGCGCCTTCGGCCCCCAGCCGACGATGTTGGAACGCTTGGCCCAGCTTTCGGCATAGCAGTGCTGGCACCCCGGCGAGACGCGGGTACAGCCCGTCCATGGATTGAAGGTGTGGTCGGTCCACTCGATCGAGGAATTCTCACCCATGTTCACCACCCCATGCTGTCGTAAGGACCAGGTGCGACCGACAGGGCGACGGCGACGTTGCGCACCCAGATCGGCGTGTTGGACAGCTTGAAGGTCTCGCCGGCCTCGGCCATCAGCATGGTGCGCAACAATTCGTTGCCGACCGCCTCCATCGCATCGGGCGGGATCGCGTTGCCGATCTGCTCGCGCCATTCCGAATCGCTCATCCCGTCGAGGGCCAGGTATTCCTCGGGGTCGACGAGGCTCTGCAGCGCGGCCATGTCCAAGGTGGTGAACGGCCGGTGCCAGGTGCCATCCTCGGCCCTGATCACGGCCACCAGGCGATCGGTCGGCGCCGGCAGGCGGAAAGCCTCGCTGCCCTCGATCTCGCGCGGATCGGCGACCGACCACCGGCCGTTGTCGTGCTGGCCCGCCGCGGCGACGGCGCCGCTGGGATCGTCCCAGTTGTTGACGCCGTAGTTGCCGGCGGTGACGTACTTGTCCCGGCCATCGCGCAGGTATTCCGGCCGGGGGTCGGCGACGCTCAGTGCGCCGCCGCTGGGATGGTTCGCCGCGGTGATCGTGCCGGCGGTGCCATCCCAGTTCTGGACCTTCAGCACGTTGTGATGGGTCGATGGGCCGAAGCCCGTGCGCGGATCGGCCAGGGCAAACGCCCCCTGGCCGGTCGTGCTGGCGCCGATCACCGCGCCGGACGGGCCGTCATAGGGCGTGACCTTGTATTTGACCTGCTTGTAGGTATCGCTGCCCGGCGGGCGCGGATCGGCCACGCCGAGGCCCCCGGCCGATGGCGCACCACCCCCGGTCACCGCCGGCGACGTGTCGGCGAAGCTGACGATGCGGTAGACGTTGTTGAAGCGCGGCCCGCCGTTCGGCCGCGGGTCGGCAACCGAGTTCGGCCCGCCGCCGACATACATCTTGCCGGTGACGACCGATGAGGGCTGTTCCCAGCGCCGGACGCCGAGCTGGACCGACTTGTCATGGCCCTCGACGCGCGGGTCTGCGACCGAGTATTGCCCCTGGCCCGGCGAGCGCTGCGACGTGATGGTCGGCGCCGTCTGATCCCATTGCCGCACGCCGAAGTTCGAGCCGCGCTCGCTCGCCTCGTCGCTGCGCGGGTCGGCGACGCTGAAGGCGCCCGTCGCCGGCCGGCCGTTCGAGGTGACGACGCCTGCCGGCTCGTCCCAGGGCTTGACCCCGAGCACGCCGTTATGGCGCCCGTCGGGCTCGCGCGGATCGGCCACGGCGAACTTGCCGTTGCTGGGCAGCGACTGCCCGGCCACCGTGCCGCTCGGCTCGCTCCACGGGGTGACGCCCAACGCGCCGTTGCGCCGGTCGCTGTCGGGCACGATGCCGAAGTCGCGCAGCACGCCATTCTCGACCGCCAGGCGGTTGAGGCTGCGCCAGTCCTTGCCCGGCTGGACGAAGGCGAGCCGTACCCAGGTCTGCCATTGCAGCGCCGGCATCCGGTGCATCGGCCCGGCCGCCGGATCGCCCGGCAGGGGCAGCTTTTCCAACACCTCTCCGACGCCGCGCAGGCGGCGCTGGGGCGGTTCGTACAGGAACGGCGGAACCTGCTCGACATGGCGGGCCAGCATCAGGAAGCGCTTGCGCGTCTGCGCCAGGCCGCCGAGCTTGCCGCAGTCGTGGGTGGTTTCGGCCACCGCATAGCCATAGGCGCGCAGCAGGCCGATGATCTGGTCGAGTACCGCGCGCCCGCGGCTGGCGATCCGCGGCACGTTCTCGAACACGAAGAACTTGGGCAGATGATCCTTGAAGGCCTCGAGCGCCAGCCAGATGCCGCGCAGCGTCAACTGGTTCAGCGCCTGGTACTTCGGGCTGAGGCTGAGTTTTTCCGCCAGCAGGCCCGAGAAGCCCTTGCACGGCGCCGAGAGGACGATGACGTCGGGGAAGATCCCGCCCGTCGCCTTCATCATGTCGTCGGGCACCGCCTCGCGCCAGTCCGCCGGCGGCTCCTTGCCGTGGAACGCGATGTACTGTTCACGCGAGAACATGTCGAGCACGGTGCCCTTGGCCCCGCAGATCCGCTCGAAGTTCCGGATGGCCGACGGCCAGGAATCGACGCCGCCGCAGCACAGGAATCGGCCGATCAGCTTGCCCAGCCGGGCCAGGGATTTTTTCTTGCCCTTGGCCCCGCCGCCCAGGCCGCAGAACAGGTGGAAGTCGCGATAGGTGCGGACGATGTCGCCGGGACCGGTGATGAAGTCCATGCGTCAGCGCGCCTCGCCCTTGAACCCGCCCGGCGTCACCCGGTCGAGCGCGTAGATATCGCCGCCGTCAACCGCGACGACGACACGCTGGTTCAGCACATAGGCCGGCGAAGTGGTCGTTGTTCCCCATACGGTACCGCGATCCATCGCGACGCGAACCTGGCCGCCGACAGGCACCTTCGCGTTGAAGGTTTCCATCTCTGCCATGAGCTTGTCCGGTACCGGCCGCGCCATCACGCGCCCTCCCGGCTGCGCACCAGGGCTGCCAAGCCCTCCGCCAGCGCGCCGGCGAAGTCGGCGGCCGATTGGGTTTCGGTAAAGGCGTGGACGACCTGCTGACCCCGCGGCGCAAGGATCCGGGCGTTGACGTCTTCCTGGGCGGACTTTTCGACGAGCGTGACCGTGACGCCGATCGCCCGGCTTTCGTGGAAGGCGAACTTTTCGAAGGTGTAGCCGCAGCCGGCGCGGACGCTGTGGGTGATCCGCCGGCGTCGGAAGTATTCGCCCGTCGGCATCGGGTCGTGATGGAACGAGCCGCCGCGGGCCATCGCCTCCCGGGCATGCAGCACGCGCAGTGTCTCCCAGTCGCCATCGGGATCCGGATCGAGATGGAATTCCGTCTGGTCGATGGTGCCGACCAGAACGCTCGACCGCATCGCGAAGCGGTGGTCGTGGCAAAGGCCGCTTTCTTCGATGCCAGCCTTGACCAGCGACGGGTGCCAGACATGCGCGCGTAGCTCGCTGGCGCCGCCCTCGCGGATATAGGCCTGCAAGGCGCCGAAGCCGGCATGGCGCCACTGCAGCTGCGGCCAAAGCGCGATCAGCATGTCGGTGTAGTTCTGGTGTTCGGACTGTTGGAGGAGGAAAACGTTCGTATACACGCTGATCATTCCTTCGCTGGGGTGGAGGGCTGGGCGGCCGCATCGCCGCCGGTATCGTCATCGTCGGCCGGTAGGTCCTGGCCGAGGGCGCGGGCGGCTTCGATGATCCCGGACATGGCATCATCGAAGCCTTCGAAGTACCGGTTGTGGCGTTCTACGGTCCGGAGTTCGTCAGCCGGCACGGCCACCACCAGGCCGGGCTGCAACGGGCAGGCCGCCGGCGTCGGGGCCGACAGCGCCAGGATCTGCGTGGCGGCCGGCGTTTCGTGCTGACAGCGATGCAGCAGGCCGCTGGCGCCCACAGGCGCGCTGTGGCGGCAGCCGCTGCAGGACAGGGTGACGATGGCCATCGGCCCGTCGCGCCCCGCCGTCGCCTGGTCGGCGTGATCGGCATCCATGGTTCAATCCTGCTCGACGGGGATCTTGGCCCGGCCGGGAACCGTCGCGCCGCGGCGCAGCGCACGGGCGAGGTGCTTGGCGTAGACGCTGACCGCCTGCCAGTAGACGGCCATCGGTCCCTTGCGCTGGGCCCAGGACCTCGGCGCGGGAGGAACGGGCCGTCATCCCCAGTCCTCGCTTTGGTCGGCCAGTTCTTCGGCCAGCTGGGCTTCTTGCCGGCGGGCGCAGGCGCCGCACACTCGATAGACCGGGCCGGCCATGCCCTCCTCGTAGTCGCGCATGCTCCGCAGGTCGGATGCGGGCCCGTGGCACCAGTCGCACGATCCGCTCCGCGCATCCGCCGACTTCAGCCCGTCGAGGTGTTCCTGCAGGCATTCGGCGCACATGTCGTTCATCTCGGCGCCGAATGAATCGGTTTCGCCCTGAATGCGCGCGACCGCCTGGCGATCCGGATGGGTGTCGCACGGTGTTCCGGCCGGGAAACCATGCAAGGATCCCGGCAACGTCGAGATGGGGCCGGTAACGTCAGCCATTGCCGGCCACCACCGTCGAGGCCAGCACGTCGCTGATGCCGGCCCCGGCCGCGTCGCGCATCGGCGGCAGGCACGTATCCAGCAGGTCCTGCGGCGTCGTGCCCATCAGGGTCAGGAAGCCGCGGAACGTCGTCCAGATCTCACCCACGAAGCTGTCGAGCTTGCGCCGGCGCTGGATCGAGCTCTCGGTCGTGGCGCAGATCATCATGTTGGAGACGCTGTAGGTCACCACGGCGATGGCCGCCGCCGGGTCGCTGCCAGTCGGGAAGCGCCCGGGCAGGCCGCGCATGTCGAGCTCGGCGCGGCCGAGCCGCCGCGCCAGACAGGCGGTCGAGATCAGCACGCCGACCGATTGCAGCAGGATCGGCTGCGGCGACGGCTCGCCGGCCAGCACCAGGGTGGCGGTGCTGGCCACGGTCAGGTTGATCTCGGCCGCGACCGACCGGTCGCCGAAGCCGGTGAAGAACCGCGCCTCGCCATAGGCGGCGATGCTGTCGATGGTCTCGGTCATCGGTCGGTTTCCTGCAGTTGGGCCAGGGCGGCGGCGGTGTCGAGCACCACGGCGCCGTTGATCCGGAGGGTGATCGGCTGGCTGCGGGCGACATGGGGCGCAAGGCGCTTGCGTCCGGCCAGCTCGCGCGCCTGGCGCTGCACCTCGTCGAGCAGCGGGCCGGCCGCGGTCAGCACGCCCAGCGCCAGGCCGCCGCGGTCGACGGGCGGTGGCAGCGGGTCGCCGGTGGCAACCCGCATCCTGGCCATATGCGCGTCGACCATCGCCTGCGGCTGCTGGCCGGCGCTGCCTGCCATGGCCAGCAGATTAGCGCCCACGGCCGCGATCCATTCGCCGCAGGTCAGCAGGTCGCGCGAGACGGCGGTGGCCAGGTTGGTCAGGGCCGTATCGACCGGCTTCAGCCCCACGTCCGGTAGCAGCGCCACGAATGGAAACCGGACGTTGCGCCGGGCGCACAGCACCGCCAGCAGCACCAGGGCATCGGCCACCAGCGGCGGGCCATCGCTCCTGGCCTCGAAGCGCAGCGTCTTGCCCAGGTGCTGGGCGGCGGCGACATGGTCGCGGATGCGGTAGACCAGATCGATATCCGATGCCGGTGCGTAGCGGTGCCGGGCAGACCAGTCCGCTATCGTCCGCGTGGTCTCGGTCATGCCCCGGCCTCGGGCTGGTCATCGGCGGGCGGCTGGTAATCCGGCGTGGCGGCGACGATGCGGGCCATGACGGTTTCGAGCAGCGCGCCGTTGATCCAGCGCTCACCCTCTTCGCCGACCAGGAACTGGCCGGAGACGTCGGTCAGTTTTCCGGCGTCGTTGGGCTGGAATACCATCATGCTGGAGCGCACCAGCAGGTCGTGGGCCCCCGCGCTGTCGTTGCCCTCGATGCTGATGTAGTAGCCGCGATAGGGGATGTGGAAGTTCACCCAGTGGCCGTCCGTCCAGCCCGTGAGGTCCTCATCGGGCTGCCGGGACCGGTTGCCGGCATGTAGGGCAAAGTCGTGGCAGGCGCGCAGGTAGAAGGCGACGGCGAGGCCGACGATGGTTTCGACCATGTCCATGCCGGTCAATCCATGCGGCCCGACGGCGCCGGCCAGCCCGCGCTGCAGCACGGCCGCGACGGTTGCCGCCTGCGGGTCGCGCTGCACCGCCACCAGCTTGTGGGCGCCCAGCCGGCC
>JAEYTW010000113.1 GCA_023433835.1 Pseudomonadota bacterium
GTGCCGGATACAACGAGCGACTGCACCGGAGCGGACGAAGACCAGGACACCGGAGGGGGGAGGCATGCGGGGGGACCAGGACGACAGCAAGCAAGGCGCCCGCGCGCTCTTGTTCGACCGCCTGATCGACGAGGCCCCGGAGCAACCGTTCGAGGTGACGCCGTTCCGGCACTATTCCCTGAACAATCTGCGCGTCTCGGTCGTCAACGAGGTCGCGCGCCTGCTGAACAGCCGCGCGCCCGTATCCGAAGGCGAGCGCGGACCGCTGTTCGGCACCACCCTCACCTTCGGCATCGCCGACTACGCGGTCGCCACCATCGCCTCGACCGACGAACGCAACGCGCTCTGCCGCGAGATCGCGGCGGTCATCGAAGCCTTCGAACCCCGGCTGAAGAATGTCAGGGTGCAATTCGTCAAGGTCGATTCCGGCCGGCAGTCGCTGAGCTTCATGGTCGATGCGACCCTGAATGCCCTGCCGATCGTCGAGCAGTTCAGTTTTCCCGTCCAGGTCGGCGGCGAAGGGGAGTAAGCCAGTAAGATGCGCGGCAGTTTCGACGAGCGGCTGGTCGAGGGGTTCCGCCAGGAACTCGACTATCTGCGCCGTGCCGGCGCGGATTTCGCGCGCCGCTATCCCAAGATCGCGTCGCGCCTGGAATTGTCGGAAGGCGAAAGCGCCGATCCGCAGATCGAACGGCTGCTCGAATCCTTCGCCTTCCTCACCGCCCGCATCCACAATCGCCTGGATGCCGATTTCCCGGAAATTCCCAAGGCGCTGCTGGACTCGCTCTACCCCTATCTGAGCGAAGGCATCCCGCCGCTGGCCATCGCCCGCTTCGAAGTCGGCCGCGATCCGCTGCCGCCGCCCGAGGGGCGCCTGATCCCGCGCGGCATGCCGCTCTATGCCCAGGGCGCCGGCGCCACCTGCCGCTTCCGCACCACGAGCCAGCTCAATCTCGCGCCGATCCAGCTCACCGACGTGCGGCTGGAGCCGGTGTCGCTGCACGACGTCTTCTCGGCCGGCCGGATCGCGGCGGTGATCCGCCTGCGGCTCAAGGGCCTCGGCGTGCCGCTGAACGAGATCAAGCTCGACCGGCTGCGGCTCTATCTCGGCGGCAACCGCAAGCTCGGCCCCGAACTGCACGAACTGCTGGTCTCGGCCGTCGGCGCCGTCGCCTGGGAAACGCCCGGCGGCAGCGGGTCCCTGCGGCCCTTCGCCCGCGTCGCGGAAGTGGGTTTCGCGCCCGACGAAGCGGCCCTGCCCGAACGCGACAATGCGCTGTCGGGCTACCGGCTGCTGGCCGAGTATTTCGCCTTCCAGGAGAAATTCCTGTTCGTCGATATCGAGAAGCTCGGCCCCCTGCCCGAGGGCAACGAAGCCGACCTGCTGATCGGCCTGTCGCGGCCGCCGGCGGGGCGCTTCGACCTCGATGCCGACAGCGTCCTGATGAACTGCGTGCCGATCGTCAATCTGTTCGTCAAGACGGCCGAGCCGATCCGCCTGACCCACACGGCGTCGGACTACCTGATCCGGCCTGAACTGAATGCCGAAGCGCAGTACGAGATCCATTCGATCACCGACGTGCTGCTGTCGGCCGCTTCGCAACCCGAACCGACGCGGGTGGCGCCCTATTTCGGTTTCGGCCATGCCGCCGTCGGCGACGATGCGGTATTCTGGCATGCCCGCCGGGTGGCGGCGCGCGCCGGCATGCCGGGCACCGAATTGCATATCGGCTTCAAGGAACAGCGTTTCCGCGCCCGCCGCCCGCCCGGCGAAACCGTGACCGTGCGCACGATGTGCACCAACCGGGCGCTGACCGAGCAGTTGCCGACCAGCGCCGTGCTGCAGGCCGACGTCGAACTGCCCGCCAGCGTCTCGCTGCAGATGCGGCCGACGACCTGCGTCCACCCGCCCGCCGACGGCGCCACGCTGTGGCGGCTGGTCTCGCAGCTGTCGCTCAGCCATATCCCGTATGAAAGCGGCAAGGAGGGCCTGGCCGCGCTGCAGGAAGTGCTGCGGCTCTACTGCCCGCCGCACCGGGTCGCGGCGCTGGAGGAGATCTCCGGCCTGCGCTCGCTGCGCACCGAACCGGTGGTCCGCCGCGTCGGCATGGAAAGCTGGCGCGGGTTCTGCCGCGGCGTGCGCCTCGAAGTCGAAGTCGACGAGCGCGCCTTCGTCGGCGGCTCGGCTCATCTGCTCGGCGCGGTCTTGAGCCGCTTCTTCGCGCAGACCGCGAGCATCAACAGCTTCACCGAACTGGCGCTCCGCAGCGCCCAACGCGAGGGGATCTGGCAGCAATGGCCGGCGACGATCGGGTCGCGCAGCACGATCTGAGGGCGGCGCTCTACGCCGAGCCGGAACGCTTCGCCTTCGTGCAGGCGGTCCGGCTGCTGGAGCAGTTGAGCCCGAATGGCGCCGAAGTCGGCTCGTCGATGTCGATGCGCAACGAGCCGGTGCGCTTCACCGCGCGCAACGCGCTGTCGTTCCCGGCCTCGGAAGTCGATGGGCTGCAGCCGGGCGACGGCGGCATGCCGCCGAACCTGAAGGTCGCCATCCTCGGCCTGGCCGGCATCCAGGGCCCGCTTCCCCGCGCCATCACCGAGATGATGCTCGGCCGCATCAAGGCCGGCGACCGGGCGATGGCCGACTTCCTCGACCTGTTCAACCATCGCCTGATCGCGCTCTATTACCAGTCGGTCAAGGCCCATCGGCCGCTGCTGGAATCGGCCCGGCCGGAGAACGTGCGGGTGGGTCGTGCCCTGCGCGCCATCGCCGGGCTCGGCCGGGGCGATGCCGCCGCCGATCCCACCCTTCTGCGCTTCGCCGGTATCCTGAGCGAGCAGCGCCGCCCGGCCGAAGGCTTGCGCCGGCTGATCGAGGGATTGCTCAAGGTGCCGGTCACCGTCGCCGAATTCGTCGGCGAATGGCGCAACATCCCGCCCGAGCAGCAGACCCGCATCGGACCGTCCGGCGGCGGGGCCCAGCGGCTCGGGCAAGGGGCGGTGCTGGGCCATCGCGCCTACGACCAGCAGGGTACCGTCGAACTGGTGCTGGGCCCGCTGAAACTCGATCGCTATCTCGACTGCCTGCCGGGAGGGCCCGACTTCGCCCGGCTGGAAAGCCTGGTGCCGCTGTACTGCGGCCCGGCGCTTGAAGTGCGCCTCCGCCTGCTGCTGGAGCCGTCATCCCGCCCATCGGTGAAAGTCGGCTGTCGCACCGCCGGCCGCCTCGGGCGCACCACCTGGCTGGGCGGCAGTCCCGGCCGGACCCACGCCTCGTCGCCTTCGTTTCTCCTCAACCCCTTGCTGAAACCGAGCACGCGCCATGTCCTTTGATCTGAAGACGCTGATCGAAAAACTCAACCCGCTGTGCCGCAAGGCCCTTGAGGATGCGGCCCATCTCTGCGTGTCGCAGACGAACTTCTACGTCGAGATCGAGCATCTGCTGTCCAAGCTCGTCGCGTCGCAGCAGTCCGACATCTACGAGATCCTGTGGCAGCTGAACGTCGATCGCGGCGACCTGAACCGCCAGCTGACCGCGGCGATCGAAACCTTCAAGCGCGGCGCGGGCCGCACCCCGGCCTTCTCGCCGCAGGTCGCCCGCGTCCTGAAGGAAGCCTGGATGATCGCCTCGCTCGAATCGGGCGAGCCGATGACGCGCTCGGGCGCCATCCTGATCGCGCTGGTCTCGATCCCCGAACTGCGCGAAAGCATCGCCGAGACCGTGCCGCTGATCGCAAGCCTCAGCCCCGAGGCGGTCAAGGCCAAGCTGAAGGAAGTCGGCCCCACCACCGCCGAGAAGGTCGATGCCACCGCCCGGGCCGACGCCGCCCGCCGCGCCCTGCAGCCCTCGGC
>JAEYTW010000151.1 GCA_023433835.1 Pseudomonadota bacterium
TTTTGGCATGGGCGAGGGGCACTTCGGTCATTTCGGGCTTCAGCGTGGCGGCCCGCGCCAGCAGGCGGGTGGCGACGGCGCCGTCGCCGCGCTTGACCGCCAGCCCTGCCAGTTCGGCCAGGCCGTCGCTCGCCGGATCGCAGATCAGCGCGGCGCGGAAGGCGGCCAGCGCCGCCCGGGTCTGGCCGGTCTCGAGGAACCACTGGCCCAGCGCATGATGCAGCACCGCGGCGTCGGGGAAACGCAGCAGCGCCTGCTGGTAGGCCGCCGCGGCGGTCTCGCGCCGGCCGCCTTCGCGGGCGATCACGCCTTGCATCAGATAGAGGTCGAGCCGGTCGGGCTCGGCATGGATCAGCTTGCGGACCTCGGCCTCGGCCCGGCGGAAATCGCCGGCGGCGAGATGGTCGAGCAGCAACGCCTCGCTCATCGCCGCGTCCCCCAGGCGGCGACGCCGGCCATGCCCAGAATGATCCAGCCGAAGATCAGCAGCGTGCCGCCGGTCGGCGCCAGGGTCGCCGGCCGGGCGAAGATCGCGGTGGCATAGACGGCGTAGGAGAACAGGGTCAGGCCGATGGCGAAGGCGAGCATGGCGATCTGGCCGAGGCGGCGCGATACCTTGCCCGGCCAGCGCGGCGCGAGCGCTGCCAGCGCGACGATGGCCAGGGCATGGAACAGTTGCTGCAGGCTGGCGGTGACGACCTGGCCCTGGGCATGCGGATCGGCGACACCGTGGGTGGCATAGGCCGCCGCGGCGACAGCCACCGCCCCGTTCAGCCCCGCATAGGCGACGGCCAGCGCCGCCCACCTGCCGATATGTGTCATGCCAACTCCTCCACGCCGATCCCGCGGGACTTAGACCAGCCCCGGCCCCCTGGCAAGCAGGCAGGCCGTCTCAGGCGGCCGCGGCCAGCACCGTCTCGGCGTGGTGGCAGGCGACGGCGCGGCTCTCCACGGTGCGCAGTTCCGGCCGGGCGCGCTTGCACAGGGCGGTGGCGAAGGTGCAGCGCTGGTGGAAGGCGCAGCCCGGCGGCGGGCGCAAGGGCGAGGGCAGTTCGCCCGACAGGGTCTTGCGCGGCACCTTGTGCTCGCCGGTCTGGATGCGCGGGCGGCTGCCCAGCAGCGCCCGGGTGTAGGGATGGGCCGGGCGGTCGAACAAGAGGCTGGTCTCGCCATGCTCCACCGGACGGCCGAGATACATCACCATCACCTCGTCGGCGATGTGATGGACGACGCCCAGGTCATGGCTGACGAAGATGTAGGCGAGCTGGAGTTCTTCCTGCAGGTCCATCAGCAGGTTGAGGATCTGGCCCTGGATCGAGATGTCGAGGGCCGAGACCGGCTCGTCGGCGATCACCACGCGCGGCTTCAGCATCAGGGCGCGGGCGATGGCGATGCGCTGGCGCTGGCCGCCGGAGAACATGTGGGGATAGCGGCCGTAGGCTTCGGGCCGCAGGCCGACGCGGGCGAGGATGGCGCGCGCCGCCTCGGCCCGCTGGTCGCGGCCGAGATCGGTGTTGATCTCCAGCGGTTCTTCCAGGATGCGGCCGACGGTATGGCGCGGGTTGAGCGAGCCGTAGGGGTTCTGGAACACCATCTGCACGGCGCGGCGCAAGCTGACGCGCCGGTCGGGTTCGGGCGCCAGCGTCGGCAGGCCGTCGATCAGCAATTCGCCGTCCGACGGCTGCTCCAGCATCGCCAGCACCCGGGCCAGCGAGGACTTGCCGCAGCCGGATTCGCCGACGATGGCGAGCGTCTTGCCGGCCTCGAGCGTGAAGGAGACGCCGTCGACCGCGCGCACCGTGGCGGCCTTGGCCAGCATGCCCTTCTTGACCTCGTAGTAGCGGCGGACGCCCTTGGCTTCCATCACCACGGTCATGCCGCAACTCCTTCCGGGCGGCCGCTGTCGTCCAGCGGGTAGAAACAGCGCGCGAGCCCCTCGGGGTCGCGGTAGAGCTCGGGCCGCTCGGCCCGGCAGCGGTCGTTGGCGTAGGCGCAACGCGGGCTGAACAGGCAGCCCACCGGCCGATCGCCGATGCCGGGCACCAGGCCCGGGATGGTCGCAAGCCGCGCCCGCCGCTCGGCGTGCTCGGGCAGCGAGGAGAGCAGCGCGGCGGTGTAGGGATGGCGGGGCTTGGAGAACAGGTCGTCGGCCGTGCGCGTCTCGACCAGCTGCCCGGCATACATCACCTGCACGCGCTGGGCGGTTTCGGAGACCACAGCCATGTCGTGGGTGATCAGCACCATCGCCATGTTGTGCTGGCGCTGCAGCCGGGTCAGCAGCTCGAGGATCTGGGCCTGGATGGTGACGTCGAGTGCGGTAGTCGGTTCGTCGGCGATCAGGAGGCGCGGCTGGCAGGCGATCGCCATCGCGATCATCACCCGCTGGTTCATGCCGCCCGACAACTGGTGCGGGAAGGCGTTGAGGCGGGCGCCCGGATCGGGGATGCCGACCAGGTTCAGCAGTTCGACAGCACGGTCGCGCCGCCATTTGCGCGTGCCGCCCATGTGTTCCTTCAGCGCCTCGACGATCTGGAAGCCGACGGTGAAGCAGGGGTTCAGGCTGGTCGTCGGCTCCTGGAAGATCATCGCGACATCCTTGCCGACGAGCTTGCGCCGCTGGCGCGCCGTCAGCGTCAGGAGGTCGGTGCCGGCGAAGGCCAGGCGATCGGCGGTCAGCTTGGCGTTCGACCCCAGAAGGCCCATCAGCGCCAGCATCGAGACCGACTTGCCCGAGCCGGATTCGCCGACCACGCCCAGCACCTCGCCCTCGGCGACATCCATGTCGACGCGATCGACGGCGCGCAGCGTGCCGCGCGAGGTGGCGAATTCGACCGTCAGGCCGCGGATTTCGAGCAGGGCGGGCATCAGCGCTTCAACTTCGGATCGAGGGCGTCGCGCAGGCCGTCACCCATCAGGTTGAAGGCCAGCACGGTGAGAAGGATGGCAAGGCCCGGGAAGGTCACGACCCACCAGGCGCGCTGCACGTATTGCAGCGAACCGGCCAGCATCGGGCCCCATTCCGGCGTCGGGGGCTGGGCGCCCAGCCCGAGCAAGCCCAGCGCCGCGGCATCGAGGATCGCGTTGGAGAAGCCGAGGGTCGCTTGCACGATCAAGGGCGCCATGCAGTTGGGCAGGACGGTGCGAAACATCAGGCGCAGGGTACCTGCGCCTGCAATACGCGCCGACGAGACGTATTCACGCGTCAGCTCCGACATCGCCGAGGCGCGCGCCAGCCGGGTGAAATGCGGCAGCGAGACGATCGAGACGGCGATCATCGCGTTGAACAGCCCGGGCCCCAGGATCGCGACGATGACGATGGCGAGCAGCAGCGAAGGCAGCGCCAGCATGATGTCCATCAGGCGCATGATC
>JAEYTW010000166.1 GCA_023433835.1 Pseudomonadota bacterium
GCCGCGCCCGCACCCCCCCGGCCACCAGTTCTCCCCCTCAATACGCTCGCAATTCCCTGATCCAGCGGCGCAGCGCCGGATAGCGGTCGTCCTGGTCAGGGTCGCGTTCGCTGCGGGGGAGGGCCCCGCGCAGCGCGCGCGCGTCACGCGGCGTCAGGCCGAAGGCCTGGCGGAAGGCGCGGCTGAAGGCGGCGTCCGATTCGAAGCCCCAGCTGTAGGAAATATCGGTCACCCGGCGATGGGCCATCGCCGGCGAGATCAGATCGGCGAAGGCGCGGTCGAGGCGCCGGTTGCGGATATAGTCGGCGACCCCGCCCAGCGGCTGGAACAGCCGGTAGAGGTTGGCGCGCGACAGGCCGAAGGTGCGGCAGATGCTGTCGGGCGACAGGTCGGGCGAGGCCAGTTCACGCTCGATATAGCGTTTGATCGTATGCAGCGACGCCGTGCGCAGCGATTCGCCCGCCGCTGCCGCGGCCGCCGCGGCCGGGCCGAAGCTGCCCGCGATCAGCGCCGCCGTCGCCTGGCGGGTCGCCATCGCCTCGGGCTCGGTCATGCGCGGGGCGGCCTGGCGCAGGCTCAGCAGGTGATCACCGAGCAGTTGGCCCAGCGACGATGCCCGCGGCAGGACCAGGCCGTGCAGGTTGTCCGGATCCTTCAGCATCGGGGCCAGCGTCTCGCGCGGCACGACCAGCGAGATGTTGGCGAAGTCCGATGCCTCGGTCGACATAGTCTGCGACATGTCGAGGATCGAGACGTCGCCCGCCTCGACCTGCATGTCGCGCGTGCCGGCGATGCCCGCAAAACCGCCGGCGGTATAGATCTGGACCAGATAGTGATCGACCGCGCTGCGGGCGACGACGCTGCGGTCGCGGTGGAAGCGCTGGCCGACCGAGCGGGTATAGGCCAGCACCATCTGGCCGAGATGGTGGCTGTCCAGCAGCAGGCGGAAATTGTCGATCTTTTCCTGATCGCGGAAATTGACGTCGAACAGCGGCCCGGACGCCTCGCGCCACGCCTCCATCGCGACCGCGGGCGTGCACTCGCGGCTGTCCAGCCGGAACGTCGGCAGCAGGGCGCGATCCGTGGGATCGTCGGTATCGATCCAGCCGTTCTCGATCCAGTCCTTAACGGAAGTCATTTGGCAGTACACCCTTCATGCCAGGCGACGACATTAAGGATCGCGTCCCACCGGCTCAAGTCGCCTTTCGGGTACGAAAGCCGGCCGCGTTCCCCGCAGGGACAATGGGCATATGTGCCCCCCGGGTCGGTGTTCCACGTCACATTGTGAAGCCGGTGCTTACCGCGGCTCGACCTTTGCCTCGCGGGCGATGCGATCGAGCAACAGCGGCATCGCGTCGGCCTCGCCGCTGCCGCCGCCGCTGAGGGCGAAGGGGCCGAAGATCTGGCGATCCAGCGGGCCGTGGTCGAGGCCGAGGATGCGCAGGATGCGGTGGTAGTCGGGCCCCGCTCCCTGCAGCGACAGGTCGTAGCCGAGCTTCTTGTCGCGCGCCTCGACCTTGCCGGTCAGCGCGAAGCTGGCGCCCGCGAAATCGCCGACCGACGCCTGCCTGATGGTTGCCGCCCCGCCGACCATCGACAGGTCGAGCTCGACATCCGTCGCCGGCGTCTCGCGCAGGTCCATGCGGTCGATGGTGATGCGCAGGTTGCTGTCGAAGCTTTGCATCCACGCGGCATCGGGCAGCCAGCCGTCGCGCGGCCAGTAGCCGTCGAGGTTCAGCCGGTCGAGCAGGAGGTCGATGCTGAACGAGGGGCGGGCGCGCAGCGCGAAGGCCGCCGCGCCGCTGCCGTTGGTGACATCGACGCCGAAGGAGAGGTCGGCCAGCTGGGCAACGTCCTCGGCCACGGCCAGCTTGGCCTTGAGCCAGGCGGCGCGCAGCCGGTCGCCCGGTACGGCCGAGACCTGCCAGCCGAGCCAGCCGCACAGGGCCCGGGCATTGTCGGTCGTCATCTCGATGGCGCCGTCGAACCGCGGTTTGCCGTCGGCCACTGCGATCTGGCCGGACAGGCCGAGCTCGCTGCCGCCCGGCAGATAGGCCGAGAGCTGCTTCAGGGTCACGCCCTCGGGCCCGGCCTCGCCGTTCAGGGCCAGTTGGCGCACCACCCCGCCGTTCAGCAGGGCGGCGGCGATCTGCAGGTCGAGCGTCGCCCGCCATGGCGCATTGGGCAGCAGGGCGGCGAAGGGCGGCAGGGCACGGGCCTGGCCCGACAGCTTGTCGAGGTCCAGCTGGGCCATCTTCAGCGCCAGGTCGATGCGCGGGGCATTGCCGGTGGTGATCTGGGCGACGCCGGTGGCCGTGCCCTCGGCCATCACGAAGCGCAGTTCGTTCAGCTCGATCCGGGCCGATGTGGCGTCGAGCTGGCCGATCAGCGACAGCGGGCCGGTCCAGCCGGGCAGGATCTTGCCGATTTCGCCGATCTCGAGCGAGGCCTGGCCCCGCCAGCGCGGATCGATGCCGTCCTCGAGGTTGCCGACCAGGCGGGCCTGGGCGAGGCCGGGGCCGAAATTGGCGACGAGCGTGGCGGGCAGGGCGGTCGCGCCGGCCGCCGGGCGCCCGGCCGTCGCCTCGACCTGCAGGGCATGGGCCTGCCAGTAGACCTCGCCCCGGAACGAGAACGGCCCCGATTGCTCGACCTTGAGCAGGCCGCGGATGCGTTCGAGCTGGACCGGGCGGCCGTCGCCGCGCGGCAGCCAGGCAAGCCGGCCGCGATCGATCACGACGTTGTCGAAGCGCACGGCATCGGCCAGCCGGGCGCTGCCGGCGCTTTGCACCTGCGGGCGCCAGTTCGGGCTGCCGTCGGCCAGGCGTTCCAGGGTCAGGACGGGTTCGACCAGCGCGACGCGCGACACCTGCAGCCGGCCCTGCAGCAGGGCGGCCCAGTCGAGGCGGAGGTCGAGGCGCTGGGCCGTCAGGAGGTTGCCGGTGCGTCCGCCCGGCGGGGCGGCGACCCGGATCTGTTCGGCCGACAGGGTGGGGGCGGGCAGGAATTCGACGCGGGCGGCGCCCTCGATCGTCACCGGCCGGGCCAGGGCGGCGCTGAGCCCCGCGACGATCTCGTCCTTATAGCGGCTGGTGTCCAGCCAATAGGGTGCGGTGAGCGCGGCCATCAGCAGCGCACCGATCACGACAAGCAGGAACCCCAACAGCCGCAAAACGGCCCCCTTCCCCTCAAGCAGAGGCTGTCAGCCCATTAAGCAAAGACGCAGCGGTTTTGCAAACGAGTTTCGTAGGTTAGCGGTGCGCGACCCGGCCGAAGGCGGCGTTTTCCGGATTGGCAAGGGCGGGGGCCGCGCTATTGTGACGCTCCTTCTCCTTTGAACCGGCTTATCCGAGGGCTTGGCAACCGTGCTGTCGGTCGAAACCGAACTGTTCCGCAAGGGAATGCGCCACCTGGCCGGCGCGGTGACCATCGTCGCGACTACCCATGGCGGGCAGCGCGGCGGGCTGACCGCGACGGCCGTCTGCTCGCTGTCGGCCGAACCGCCGCGGGTTCTGGCCTGCGTCAATCTGCGCGGCACCACCTTCGGCATGATCGCGCAAAGCCGCAAGATGTCGGTCAACGTACTGGCCCGCCATCATGAGACGCTGGCCAAGCGCTTCGCCAAGATGGAGGGCAATCCCGGCGAATCGCCGTTCATCGACGACCATTGGGAAGAGGCCGTCACCGGCTCGCCGGTGCTGTCGGACGCGACCGTCGCCTTCGATTGCCTGGTCGACGAGATGCTGGTGGCCCACAGCCATGCGATCCTGATCGGCGAGGTCAAGGCGATCCGCCTCAACCCCGGCGCCGCCCCCTTGGTCTATCTCGACGGCTGTTTCACCTCGGTCGCCCAAAGCGCGGATTGATCCGCGCTTTCTGGCACGCGCCGCCGTGGCGGCGCCTGCAGACGGTCCGCTTTTCGCGGACCTTGAGTGAACGCAACAGAAACTTCTTGCCTCACCCTGTCCGGGCCTGTTAGGCGGATGGCCGGTTTAACCATGATCGTCAGCGCCCGCACATGACCACATTGGTGCTCGCCCTCCGCCATCCGAAGCTCAAGGCGCTCTATGCCTTCTGGCTGCAGCAATGCGCCGGGGCCAGGCTGCCCATGGCGGCCGATCTGCAGCCGGCCGACCTGCGCCCCTGGCTCGACAATCTCGTGGTCATGGAAGTGGGCGAGGGCGACGACTTCGTCTACGCCTATTACAGCCAGGCCTTCGCCAAGGCCTTCGGCGAGGACCGCGTCGGGCAGAGCATCGACGACCTGCCGGAGGCGCAGGCCGAAATCCTGCGCACCGAATACGCCCAGCTCCAGGCCGACCGCCTGCCGCTGTCGCGGGTCTATACCGCGCGCTTCGACGATGCCGACCGGACGTGGGAGCGGCTGGTTCTGCCGCTGTTCGCCGAGACCGGCGAGGTCGAGAAGCTGCTGGTCGCGGCCTACGAACTGACGGAATGATCCTGCCGCGGGTCTCCGCCGGCATGCTTGATCCCACGACTCCGACAGGGCTAAACCTGTGCGGACGCCTTTTCCATCGAACAGCAGGGCAGATCACGTGCTGAACGGTCAGACCGCCAATATGGCCGGCGACGAGTTGTCGGCGGACGAGTTCAATCTCTGGTGCGCGCTCAACAACAAGCCGTACCGGCTGTCCAAGCATATCTGGCCCGACGGCGCCGCCGAATGGGACGTGGAACAGCTGACCAACGTCGCCGATCGCACCATCGCCTACGGCACCGGCCAGTCAGACGAACGGGTGGCGGCGGTCGCCGCGTTCGCCTTCGTCGCCGGCATCGAGTGGCATGAGAACGCCATTCTCGAATCCCAGCTCGAGATCGAGGGCGAGGAAGAGATCGAGCTCGACGAGGAGGAAGCCCTCGACTTCGAGATCGAGGACGCCGCCAACGACGAGGAAGAAGAAGAGGAAGACG
>JAEYTW010000238.1 GCA_023433835.1 Pseudomonadota bacterium
GCCGCGGTCAGGGCCCGGTTGCGGGTTTCCGCCGGCGCCGTCGCCAGCACGCGGGCGGCGGCGCGGGCGGCATCGCCCATCGCCTCCATCACGGCTGATATCTCGGTCTCGGTGCGGACGGTCGATACGGCGGCGATCATGACGGTACCCTGGGGTTGATGGAGGTGACGCTAACGCAAGCCCTAGCGCAGCGCCAGATCGTCGCGGTGAATCATCTCGTCGCGGCCGCGATAGCCGAGGATGTCGGCGATATCGGCCGACTTGTGGCCGATCAGCCGCCGCGCATCCTCGTCGGAATAGGCGATCAGCCCGCGGCCCAGCTCATGCCCGTCCTTGTCGGCGACGATCACGGCATCGCCGCGCTCGAAGCGGCCGTCGACGGCTGTGACGCCGGCCGGCAACAGGGAGCGGCCCTGGCCCAGCGCGCGCGCCGCGCCGTGGTCGACGGTGACCGTGCCGCGGGTCTTCAGCGAGCCGGCGATCCAGGCCTTGCGGGCGGCGCGCGGGCTTTCCGGCGTCAGGAACCAGGTGGCCCGGCAACCCTGCTCGATCGCCTGGACGGGCCGCATCTGCTTGCCCGAGGCGATGACCATGCGGCAGCCGGCGGCGGTGGCGATGCGGGCCGCGGCCAGCTTGGTGATCATGCCGCCGCGGCCGAAGCCCGAGCGGGATTCGCCGCCCATCGCCTCGATCTCCGGCGTCAGCGCCGCGACCTCGGGGATGAACCGCGCGTCCGGGTCGGTGCCGGGATCGGCCGTATAGAGGCCGTCGATGTCGGAGAGCAGCACCAGGCAGTCGGCCGACACCATCTGGGCGACACGCGCCGCCAGACGGTCGTTGTCGCCGAAGCGGATCTCGGCCGTCGCCACCGTATCGTTCTCGTTGATGACCGGCACGGCGCCGAGCTCGAGCAGCGTCGACAAGGTCGAGCGCGCGTTCAGGTACTGCCGGCGGCCCTCGGTATCGCCGAGGGTCAGCAGGATCTGGGCGACCTCGATCTCGTGGCGCGCCAGAATCTCCTGGTAGGCATGGGCCAGCCGGATCTGGCCGGCCGCCGCGGCGGCCTGGCTCTCCTCGAGCTTCAGCGCGCCGTCCTTCAGCTTCAGCACCCGCCGGCCCAGCGCGATGGCGCCGGACGAGACCAGCAGCACGTCCTGGCCGCGCGCCTTCATCATCGCCACGTCCTCGGCGATGGCTTCGAGCCAGGCGCGGCGCAGCCGGCCGGTGGCGCCGTCGACCAGCAGGGCCGAGCCGATCTTGACCACGACCCGGCGGGCGTTGCGCAGATGATCGCTCATGGTTTCCATCCGTCGCTGCCGGTCTCGGCGATGCGGTCGGTGCGGGCCGCCTCGCGCTCGCGCTCGCGGCGCTCCTCGATCGGCTTCAGCAGGGCGTAGAGCACCTGCTCGATGCCCTCGCCGGTCGCGCCCGACAAGGGCAGGACCGTGGCGCCCGACGCCTTGGCCAGCGCCGCGACCCGGCGCTTGACGGCCGCCGGCTCCAGCGCGTCGATCTTGTTCAGCCCGATGATTTCCGGCTTGTCGGCGAGGCCGCCGCCATATTCTTCCAGCTCGCGCCGGATGGTGCGCCAGGCCTTGGTCGGGCTGTCGCAGGTGCCGTCGATCAGATGCAGGATGACGTTGCAGCGCTCGACATGGCCGAGGAAACGATGGCCGAGGCCGGCGCCTTCATGGGCGCCCTCGATCAGCCCGGGCAGGTCGGCCAGCACGAATTCCGACTGGCCGGCGCGCACGACGCCGAGCTGCGGGTGCAGCGTGGTGAACGGGTAGTCGGCGATCTTGGGCTTGGCCGAGGTGACGCGCGACAGGAACGTGGATTTCCCGGCATTGGGCAGGCCGACCAGCCCGGCATCGGCGATCAGCTTCAGCCTGAGCCAGATCCACATCTCGGCGCCTGGCCAGCCCGGCTCGGCCCGGCGCGGCGCCTGGTTGGTCGAGCTCTTGAACTGGGCATTGCCCCGGCCGCCGTCGCCGCCCTTCAGCAGCACGACGCGCTGGCCGACCTTGGTGAAGTCGGCGAGCAGGGTTTCCTGGTCGTCGGCCAGGATCTGGGTACCGACCGGCACCCGCATGACCACCGGCTCGGCCGCGGCGCCGGTGCGGTTGCGGCCCATGCCGTGGCCGCCGCGCTTGGCACGGAAATGCTGCTGGTAGCGATAGTCGATCAGCGTGTTCAGGCCATCGACGCATTCGACGATGATGTCGCCGCCGCGGCCGCCGTCGCCGCCGTCGGGGCCGCCGAACTCGATGAACTTTTCACGACGCATCGAGACCGACCCGGGGCCGCCGTGGCCGGAGGAGACGTAGATCTTGGCCTGGTCGAGGAATTTCATCTGAACACCGCAACGAAAAAGGGGATCGGCTTGGCGCCAATCCCCTTTTCGTCGAAACCGTTCAGGTCAGGGAAGGCGCGTAGGGATTACGCCTCCGCCGGGAGCACCGAAACGTAGGTGCGGCCGAGCTTGCCGACATGGAACTTGACCGAGCCCGGGGCCAGCGCGAACAGCGTGTGGTCGCGGCCGACGCCGACGTTGTTGCCCGGATGCATCTTGGTGCCGCGCTGGCGGACGATGATGTTGCCGGCGACGACGGCCTGGCCGCCGAACTTCTTCACGCCGAGGCGCTTGCCGGCGCTGTCGCGACCGTTGCGGGACGAACCGCCTGCTTTCTTATGAGCCATGGGGGATGCTCCTCAATCTCTACGGGTGATCAGGCGGCCGCGATCGCGGTGACGCGGATCTGGGTCAGGTCCTGGCGATGGCCGTTCTTGCGGCGCGAATTCTGGCGGCGACGCTTCTTGAACACGATCAGCTTCGGGCCGCGGGTCTGGGCGACGATCTCGGCCTGGACCGAGGCGCCCGCCACGACGGGGGTGCCGAACGTCACGGCGGCGCCTTCGCCGACCGCGAGAACCTCGAAGGTCACCTGGGTGCCGGCATCGCCGTCCAGGCGCTCGACTTCGAGCACGTCATCCTTGGCGACCTTGTACTGCTTGCCGCCGGTCTTGATCACTGCGAACATGGCACTTCTCTTCGTTTGTGTGTCAGGGGCGCATTCTTTTAGGCAGAGCCCGGCGCCCACCGTCTCCGTATGAAGGGCGGCACTATAGCCAGCGCGGGGCGCGAGTCAACGACATCTTGGCCGAAAGCCTGGGTTTCCGCGTCGCCCGGCATTTCCCCGGCATCTGACGCATCATTTAGACGGTTTTGTCGGGAAAATCCCTAAAAGTCGCAAAAATCCTTTTACTTCAATGTGATAGAGATCACACGACGTGGTTTTCCGCTTGCCTGGAGGCATGTGGGGCGGCGATCATGCAGGCTGGTGGCCCGGGATCGGCATCGCTGATCCGGGGCGGGTGGGAGTTGCAGCGATGGCCAAGCGCCGGGATGGGGCCAGAAAGCGGGCCAAGGGTGACGCGGTCGAGGTCGCGGCGACCGCGATGGAGCGGCTGCGCGATCTGCAGGCCCGCCTGGTCGACCTGACCGCCCGGCCCGCCGATACCCGCGGGGCCGCGCTGCTCGACGAATCCGCCCGCCTGCTGCGCCGTACCCGGCGCGATACCTCGTTCCTGCTGGGTGCCGCCGTGTCGTCGGTGGCCGAGGATGTGCGTTCCGGCATCGCCCAGGCGCTGGCCCCGATGGAGGCGCGCCGCCGCGCCGCCCGCCCGCCGCGCAACTAATTCGCCCCCTCGTCAATTCTGTTCCCATCGCTTAATTCAATCGGCGGGAACAGCCTTGCGGAGCGGCAGATGACGAAATCCCCTACCTGGAAAGCCTTCGCGGCGGGTTGCGCCGTCATCGCCCTGTTCGCCGGCGCGCCCGCCCCGGCCCCGGCTCAGGGCTTCAGCCTGATGTCGGCCGAGCAGGAAAAGCAGATCGGCGCCGAGGAACATCCGAAGGTCCTGGCCGAATATGGCGGCGCCTACGAGGATCCGGCGCTGTCGGGTTATGTCGCCGAGGTGGCGGGGCGCATCGCCCATGTCTCGGACACGCCGGACGCCCAGTTCCGCGTCACCCTGCTCAATTCGCCCGTGGTCAACGCCTTCGCGTTGCCGGGCGGCTATGTCTACTTCACCCGCGGCCTGCTGGCGCTGGCCAATAACGAAGCCGAGCTGGCCGGCGTCATCGGCCACGAGATCGGCCACGTCACCGCCCGCCATACCGCCCAGCGCTACAGCCGGGGGGTGATGGCCCAGCTCGGCGTCGCGGCCCTCGACCTGCTGTTCCAGAATTCGATGGCCAGCCAGCTGGCCCAGGCCGGCGGCGCGCTCTACCTGCAATCCTATTCGCGCGACCAGGAATACCAGGCCGATCTGATCGGCATCAAGCTGCTGACCCGCGCCGGCTATGCGCCGCAGGCCCAGGCCCATTTCCTCGCCTCGCTCAATTCCTACACGGCGCTGGAAAACCGCATCGCCGGCAAGGAAGGGGCCGAGCGGCGGACCGATTTCATGGCCTCCCATCCCCGCACCGCCGACCGGGTCCAGCGCGCGATCAACGAGGCCGGGGTCGAGGGGGCCGAGCCGATCTATCGCCGCGACATCTTCCTCGACCGCATCGACGGCATGGTCTACGGCGACGATCCCAGCCAAGGCTTCGTGCGCGGCCGCACCTTCTCGCATCCCGGCATGCGCATCGCCTTCACGGTGCCCGAGGGCTTCCGCCTCAACAACGGTTCGGACGCGGTGACTGCGCAGGGTCCCAACGGCGCAGGCATCCAGTTCGACAACGAGGGCGACAAGAAGGCCTTGTCGGCCGCGACGTCGGCCGCCGATTACCTGACCCGGATCTGGGCGGCCAAGGCGCAGTTGCAGAACGTCCAGGGCATCACCATCAACGGCATGGATGCCGCGACCGCGACGACCCGCCTCAACACCGACGGTGGCCAGGCCGACGCCCGGCTCGTCGCCATCCGCGTCTCGCCCGACCAGATCTTCCGCTTCACCATGATCTCGGCCCCGGCCCAGACCAAGACGATGGCCGAGCCGTTCCGCCAGACCGCGATGTCCTTCCGCCGCCTGTCGGCGCAGGAAGCCGCCGCGCTGAAGCCCTTGCGCATCAAGATAGTCAAGGCGGCCGCCGGCGACACCGCCGAGAAGCTCGCCGCGCGCATGGCGACGGCGGACTACAAGCTCGACTGGTTCCGGGTGTTGAACGCGATCGGGCCGAACGACGTGATCAAGCCCGACCAGCGGGTCAAGCTGGTGGTGGAATAGCGCGGGCCGCGCTAGTTTCTCGCCATGTTCACGCTCGATCCCCGCCTCGCCGCCGATACCGTGCATGTCGCGACCCTCGGCCTGTCGCAGGTCCTGCTGATGGACCGGCGCGCCTGGACCTGGCTGGTGCTGGTGCCCCAGCTGCCCGACCTGCGCGAGCTGATCGACATGCACGATGCCGATCGCCAGCTGCTGGGCGACGAGGTGGCGCTGGCCAGCCGCGTGCTCAAGCGCGCCGTGCCCTGCGACAAGCTGAATGTGGCAAGCTTCGGCAACGTCGTCTCGCAGCTGCACGTCCATGTCATCGCCCGGGTGACCGGCGATGCCGCCTGGCCGAAGCCGGTCTGGGCCGTCGATGCGCCGGAAGGCTACGATCCGGCCGTGCGCGACGACCTGGTCGTGCGCCTGCGGGCCGGGTTCGGGGCGTGAGCGAGCTCGAGATCCTCGGTTTTGCCGCCGGCGCCCTGACCACCTTCGCCTTCCTGCCGCAGGTGATCCAGGTCTGGCGGACCCGCCGGGTCGACGACATCAACCTGACGACCTTCACCGTCTTTATCGCCGGCGTCGCGCTGTGGGTGATCTACGGCCTGCTGCTCGGCTCGGCCCCGGTCATCGCGACCAATGGCCTGACCTTCTGTCTCGCCATGGCGATCCTGGTCGGCAAGCTCCGCTTCCGCCGGCGCTGAGCTCCCTTATTTCGGCACGCGCTGGGCGGGGTCGTAGAAGAAGCGCTCCTCGGCGATGCGGTCGCCCTCCCAGCGCTGCAGCGCCAGTTCCTCCATGCGGAAGCCGCGGCCGTCGGCGAATTTGAACTCGAACACCCAGTTCACGACGACTCGGTCGCCGTCGATCAGCCAGGTCGTCACCGGATGGGTGACGATCTCGGCGGCCCGGGCCATCACGGCGCGCTCCTGGGCCACCAGCGTGTCGCGGCCGACCCGCGGCGGGTTCTGGTTTTCCTGCATGGTGGCGTCGGGCGTGTAGAATTCCTCGATCGCCAGATCATGGGCGCCGGAAACGACGCGGGCGATGAAGGCTTCGACTCTCTCGCGGCTGGGCATCGGCCTCTCCGTGGCTGGATGGCGGCCATCCTGCCGGGCCGCGCCGAACGTCCGCGCGACGGCCACATCGTGAACGCCGCACTCGCCATGTGAACACTTGTGAAGGGCAACATGACTGAAGTCATGCCTTGTCTGGCTTTTTCGGTCATGACCGGTCTAGCGTCCCCACGACAGGGCGCTACCAGCGCCGTTCGTCCCTGCGGAGGTCGCACATGCAGCACTCCCGGCGTCGCACCACAAGACGCCTCGTACCCCCCACGGCACTCACAGCGCTCGCTCTGACTGCCGTTCTCATGCCGGCCGCCCCCCAGGCCGCCGAGGTCGTCCCGATCGCCACGGTGCAGGGCACCGGCGCGGCGACGACACTGACCACCCCCGTCACGATCGAGGGGATCGTCACAGCCGACCACCGGACCGGTGGCTACAACGGCATCTACCTGCAGACCGAGGTCTCGGGCGGCGCGGCCGACGCGACGCCGGGCGCCTCCGACGGCATCTTCGTCTACTTCGGCAACCGGAGCCCGAAGCCCACCGTCGCGATCGGCGACAAGGTGCAGGTCACCGGGCAGCCCGGCGAGTACTCCCAGGTCACCCAGCTCAGCGCCACCCGCGCGACCGACACGGTGACCGTCCTGTCGTCCGGCAACGCCCTCCCCGAGCCCGTCGCGCTCCCCGACACCGTCGTCGGTGCGGACCGCGAGCAGTACGAGGGCATGCTGGTCCGGCCCGCCGGTGAGTACTTCGTGGCCTCCTTCCACGAGGCCGACCAGTACGGCTCGCTGTGGCTCGCGCCCGCCGCAATGCCGGTGAAGAGCACCGAGGTCGCGCGCCCGGGCCCCGACGCCGACGCGATCGCCGCCGCCAACGACGCCGCGATGATCGTGCTCGACGACGGCAAGAGCACCCGGCTCTCGTCCTCGACCCCGAAGCAGCCCTACCTGCCCGCCGGTGCTCCGGTGCGCACGGGCGACGCCGTCCAGTTCGGCGACCTCGCCTACGTCCTGAGCTACGGCTTCAACCTGTGGCGCCTGCA
>JAEYTW010000342.1 GCA_023433835.1 Pseudomonadota bacterium
GTCCGGGGGCGGGCCGGCGTCGAGGTCGGCCGCCCGGGCATCGATCAGCGCCTGCAGCCTGGGCCAGGCGGCCGGCTCGGTCAGATGGCGGGCCAGCGCCCGGGCCACCGGCTGCTCGCGCGGGCGGCCCTCGGCGCAGGCTTCGAGGGTTTCGCGCCACCATTGCAGGCGAATTTCGCCCAGCATCGGCTCGCGCACGGTCTCGCGCACGCGGGCGACCTCCAGGTTGAACGCGTAAAGCGCCAGGAGGCCGGCGCGGCGTGCGTCCGGCGCGAACAGCGCGGCCATCCACCGGTCATGGTCATGGGCCTCGACCGCCGCCGCGCACAGCCCGTCGTCATCCAACTCTTCGCTCAAAGCCCTTCCGCCTCAGATAGTTGAGAAAGATTCAAAACCGCCCTATATCCGTTCACGGAACAGCGTCACCCGAACATCGCCTGCCGACGCCGCTCCGCTACCATTCGACTTGCCAAAGGTCCAGTGCGGCCCATTCTCAGTCCGCACCCGGCCCTTGGCCATGCCAGAACCACCCAGACCCGCATAACCGAGGCAGATCATGGCATTCGAGCTCCCGCCCCTCCCCTACGCCGACACCGCGCTTGAGCCGCATATGACGGCCAAGACCTTCTCCTTCCACCATGCCAAACATCACCAGGCCTACGTCACCAACCTGAACAACCTGGTGAAGGACACCCCGCTGGCCGACGCTTCGCTGGAAGAAGTGATCAAGGCTTCGGCGGGCGATGCGGCCAAGGCCGGCATCTTCAACAACTCGGCCCAGGTGTGGAACCACACCTTCTTCTGGAATTCGATGAAGCCGAACGGCGGCGGCAAGCCGACCGGCGCCATCGCGGCCAAGATCGACGCCGATCTCGGCGGCTACGACAAGTTCGTCGAGCAGTTCAAGGCGGCCGGCACCACCCAGTTCGGTTCGGGCTGGGCCTGGCTCGTCGTCGAGGGCGGCAAGCTCAAGGTCACCAAGACCGGCAATGCCGACACCCCGATGGTGCACGGCCAGACCGCGCTGCTGACCATCGACGTGTGGGAGCATGCCTACTACCTCGACTACCAGAACCGCCGCCCGGATTTCATCACCGCCTTCCTCGACCATCTGGTGAACTGGGACTTCGCGAACGAGAACCTGGCCAAGGCCTGAGTTCGACACACGGCGCGTGGGACGGGGCCTGCAGGGCCCCGTTTTGCGACAGCCGGCACCGACATGAGCCAGATCACCTTCCGCACCGCCACCGAGGACGATTTCGAAGCGCTGCTCGACCTGCGCATGCGGACCTTGCGCCCGCATCTTGAGCGCCTGGGCCGCTACGACCCGGTGCGCGGCCGCGAACGCTTCCGCCGCGGCTTTTCGCCCGACCATACCCGGCTGATCCTGGCCGACGGCGCGGTTGCCGGCTGCGTCACCCTGAAGGAAATTCCGGCGGGGCTGGAGATCGAGCATTTCTATCTCGAACCCGCCCTGCAGAACGGCGGCATCGGCAGCGAGGTGCTGCGCCGGCTGCTGGCCGAGGCCGACACGCTGGGCCTGCCCGTCACGATCGGCGTGCTGAAGCAGAGCCCGGCGGCGCGTTTCTACCGGCGCCAGGGCTTCGCCTTCTCGCACGAAGGCCCGTTCGATAATTATTTCGTGCGGGCGCCCGGGCCCGCCACGGCCTCCAGATAGCGCGTGATCGCGTCGAAATCCTCGCTCTCCAGCGCGATATAGCCGTCGGGCCGCACCAGCGTCGGGCGTTCGACCTCGGCCTCCAGCGCCTGAACCAGGCCGGGCCAGGCGGCGGCCAGTTCGACGACCGCATGGCGGTGCGGATGCAGCAGCGTCAGCCGGGGCAGGTTGCCGCCGCCGATGCGCAGATCGGCCTGCAGCCGCCCGGGCATGCGGCGCCCTTCGCCCACCGTCAGCGGGCTGCCGGGATAGGCGATGTCGAGTTCGGTGATCTGCTCGGCCATGCGCTGCTGCACCGGCGACAGCTTGGTGACATGGCTGACCACGAAATTGCGGATCGACTGGACGATCGGGTTGCGCAGCAGCGCCACCCGGGTCATCGCCCCGGCATTGCGCAGGACCAAGTCGCCCACCGCGCTGCGTTCGTCGCTGTAGCTGTCGAGCAGCGGGCCGTCGCGCCCCTCGCCCCTGATCACCAGCGCCAGCTTCCACGCCAGGTTCGCGGCATCCTGCATGCCGGTATTCATGCCCTGCCCACCCGCCGGGCTGTGGATATGGGCGGCGTCGCCGGCCAGGAAGACGCGGCCGCCGCGATAGGACGACACCTTGCGCTCGTTGATGCGGAAGGCCGACAACCAGATGGCGTCGGTCGCCGTGACCTCGCCGGGCCCGCGCCGGTCGAGCAGCGCCTGAACATCGGCCAGGCTCGGGTCGGGCCGGCGCGGCGCCCCCGGCGGAGTCTCGCCGAGATCGCCGATGACGCGGAAACGACCCGGGGTGATCGGAAAAAACGCCAGCACGCCGTCGGCATGCCAGTAGATGCGGATTTCGTCGGACACGACATCGGGGCCGTGCAGATGCACGTCCGCCAGGATCCAGTCGCTTTCCAGCGTCTCGCCCTCGAAGGCGAAGCCGAGGCGATGCCGCGCGGTCGAATGCGCGCCGTCGCAGCCGATCAGCCAGTCGGCGCCAACCGTCTCGATCGTGCCGTCGGCCCGGCGCAGCGTCGCCTGGATGCCGCCGTCATCTTGGGCGAATCCGGTCAATTCGACCTGGCGCTCGACCGTCACCCCCAG
>JAEYTW010000394.1 GCA_023433835.1 Pseudomonadota bacterium
TGCGCGCGCCCCCCCCAAGCCTCGGGGGGGGTACGCGCCGGAATACTTGATCGCGTTCGAAACGAGATTGCCCAGGACCTGGTCGATGAGGTTGGCGTCGCACAGGACCGATGGCGGCAGGCCGGCGATGTCGAGCTCGAACACCCGCTCGGGGCCAGCCTCCTGCGCCCGCTCGCAGACCTCGCGGACCAGCGCGGCAAGATCGGTCGGCGCCTTCTTCAACTCGATCTTGCCGGCCTCCGCGCTCGCCGCCCCCAGCATCGCCTCGATCAGCCGGATCATCCGCCGCACCGTGCGCCGGATCCGTTCGGACAGTTCGGTCGTGCCTTCCGCGGCATTGCCCTGTCTCTGCAGCTCGATCAGCTGGGCATTGATGTCGATGATGGCGAGCGGGGTGCGGAACTGGTGCGACGCCATCGAGACGAACGAGCGCTGCATCGCCGCCAGTTCCCGCTCGCGCGCCAGTTCGCTCGCAAGCACCGCTTCGGCCTGCTTGAATTCGGTGATGTCGCTCCAGCACAGGATCAGGCCGCCGCCGTCGGTCGCGGCCGCGGAGACATGCACCCAGCCGCCGCCGTCGAGCTGGGTAACGCGCTCGACCGCCTCGACGAGCAGAAATCCGTCCCGCCCGCGTGCCAGCCATTCCGCCGCCAGGCCGAAAGCCGCGGGCGCGCCGCCCAGCAGGAGGTCGACCGACGCGCGTCCGGCCAGCCATGGCGCGAGCGAGGGAAACATCCGGCCCAGCCGCGGATTGGCGGTGACGAGGAAACCGTCGCCGTCGAAGACGGCGAAGGCATCGCTGGCGACGCGGAAGGCCGAGACGATGCGGGCTTCCGACCGGCCGAGATCGCGCCGCAGCCGCTCGTTGACGAATTGCAGCGACAGGATGGCGATGCCCAGAATGGCGAAGATGAATTCGAACAGGAACAGGATGTTGAGCGCGTTGTTCGGGCGGAATTCGACCGGCGGCACGGCGAGGAGCGCATCGATGCCGCGGGCCGCCTCGGTGGCCGCGTGGAGTGCCACGAGGGCTGCGAGCATGCGGCGCGTGGCCCGGCTGTCCTCGCCGCGCGGCGCCCGCAGCAGCGCCAGCGACGCCCCGCCGCAGATCAGGACGCTCCAGCCCGAGACCACGGCATGGCGCAGCGGCAATGCCGGCTCGAACACGATCAGCCACAGATAGACCGCATAACTCGCCGCCCCGACCGCCCAGTCACGGCTCCAGGACGGTCTTGCCCCGGCCAGCGTGACGGCGCCATTCAGGTTCAGGGTGCCGCCGACCACGATCTGCAGATGCCCGGCCGCGATGAAGAAGCGGACCCAGCCCGGTGACGGTGCCACGACCGACAGCGCCTGGGTGACGAAGCCCGACGCCATCACCGCCAGGCCGATGGCGACCTCGCGCATGCCGATATAGTGGCGCTCGCCGCGCCAGACGACCAGTACCAGCACCGCGACGAAAATGCCGACGGCGCTGAGCACCATGAACAGCGTGGCGGGATCGGGCGACCTCATTCAGCCGGCGGCGGCCGATGCCGGGGCCGCCTCGACCATGCTGCTCGACAGCACCAGGGCGACCAGTTCCGGCTGCCGGGTGGTGTCGGTCTTGCGGAAGACCGACTTCAGATGATGGTGGATGGTATAGCGGCTGATGCCCTGCAGATCGGCGATCGCCTCGACCGAATGGCCGAGCGCCAGGTCGGCCACGATCCGCGCCTCTGCCGGGGTGAAGCCGTAGCGGGCGCAGAGCGAGATTTCCGAGAGCCGGACGCGGGCGACGGGATCGGCCAGGAAGACGGCGACCAGCGGCCCGGGACCGGCATCGGGGTCGAGAGCGGTATCGAGCCGGCACAGGCGCAGCGCATAGGGCCGCCGGCCGGACGGGCGCTCGATGTTCAGATGCACGCCGGGCTCGGAGGGGCCAGCCTCGCGCACCTTGGCCAGCGCCTCGCGCAGCCGCCGGCTGCCGTCGCCGAGATGGGCGACCAGCCGGCCCTGGTCGAGTGCCAGGCCGTCGTCGCCGCAGAGAAGATGCAGCGCGGCCCGATTGACGAACGTCGCCCGGCCCGCCGGATCGATCAGGACCACGGCCTCGGCGAGACGGTTGAGCACGTCGGCGGCCGACAGGAACGACAGCCGGCTGCGCTCGGACAGCTCGGCCAGCATCGCGGCACGCTCCCGCTCGATCTCGTCGTCGTAGGTCTCCCGCCAGCGGCTGGCCTGATCGAGCCGCTGGCGGATGAGACCGGCAAGGATGGCCAGATCGACCGGCTTGGTCAGATAATCGTCGGCGCCCAGTTCCTGGCCGGCCAGAATACTGTCGCGGTCGGCCAGCGCCGTCAGGAACAGGAACGGCATCCGCGCCAGCTCCGGATGCTCGCGCCGCAGCCGCAGCAGCAGCCGGTCGCCGCGCAGCCCCGGCATCGAAATGTCGCAGAGCACGAGATCGGGGCGCCGCTCGAGAATCGCGGCATAGCCGCTTTCCCCGTCGGGCGCCTCGGCCACCTCGAAGCCGGCGATGCGCAATCCCGTGGCCAGGCCGGCACGCAGCTCGTATTCGTCCTCGATGATCAGAATAAGCGCCACCGTTCGGTCTCCATCAAATGCCCGGCGGCAGGCATCGGCGTACCACTACCGTCATCGGCCGGATGATGCCGGATCGGGCGCCCGCCGGCATCCCCAGAATGAGGGGCGGCCGGATATTTTCATCCCGTCCCCAGAACGTGGGATGCGCGCGCCGGGCGGCGCCTGATAGCGATCACGGTATCAGCACACCCGAAGGTGTCGAGATGCCGATCATCGTTTCCATCCTGCGCACCGCCCTCGTCGCGCTGACCATGATGCCCTTCGTTGCAAGGCCGGGGGCCGGCGCGGAACGGGCCATGATCGAGGCGGCAATCCGCGACGAGCGGGGCAACACCTACATCGCCGGCACGTTTGCCGGCGCCAGCACCCGCGTCGGCGGCGCCGTCCTGACGAAATCGCCGGCAAGCGGGGCGGACCTCTTCGTCGCCATGCTCGACGCTGGCGGGGTGGCGACGTGGGCCGCCAATTTCGGCAGCGCCCACTCTCCCGTTAAGGCGATCGCGCGCGCCATCGCCGTCGACGGCAGTGGCGCGGTCTTCGTCGCCGGCGCCTATGCCGGGGGAGGGCTCGACGATCTGCGCCTGCCCGCAACCGCGGCCGAGACGGGTTTCGTCATGCGCTTCGATCCCCGCGTCGGGCTGGGCTGGTCGGTGCCAGTGGCCGACTGCCGGGTCGACATCGGCGACCTCGCGCTCGATGCCGAGGCCGGGGCGGTCTTCCTGTCGGGCGCGGTCGACACCCTGAAATCATTGCCCCGGCGGCCGCACAAGCCCGACGCCGATGCGATGGTCGCCCGGCTCGACGCCGCCACCGGCACCATCCGGTGGCTGAGGCGCATTCCCGGGGCCGGCGGCAATCCGCGCGGGCAGGCCATCGTCCTCGACGGAGAGACCCGCCGGCTCTATCTCGCCGGCGACGCGGCCTCCGCCGCGTTGCCCGACATCGTCCGGCCGGACCGCGACGGCCGCTTCGTCCTCAAGATGCTCTACGACAACGGCGACGCGGAACCGCTGGAGGAAGGTGGCGCGGACGAGCCTGGCTGAAGCCGCCATCGGCATATCCGATCTCGAACGCTTTCGCTGCCCGGTCCCCGCCCGGCTACCCGGCATGCGGACCCGCCCCGCCGCCGGGCGAAAGCCTCGAGAGCCGCAGCCGCCCGGACAGGTCCCAGCCCCGGGCGGCTGCGGCATATAAAATTAAAGAATATTTTCTTATAATTTCCGGGTATCAGAATTTTTTCTCAGACCCCACCAGAACGTGGGATGCACCGATGTACCGTCGGCTGGTAGGTGCGGCATAGACAACCGCCGGAGCCGCCATCATGCGAATCTTTCGCCCCGCCCTCCTCGCCCGCCTGCTGCCCATGACCCTGACCGCCTGCCTCGCGCTGCTGCCGCTACGGACCGAAGCGGCGATGCTGCCGGCGGCGATGGCGGAGATCTCTTCCGGCGACAGCAGCGTCGATGCCGTGGCCCGCAGCGGTACGGGCGATCTGTGCGTTGCCGGCAGCTACGCGTTGACGATGACCATCGGCACGACATCAGTGCCTAAAACGGGCAACGGCGCGCGCGACCTCTTCGTGGCGCAGTTTGCCCCCGACGGCAGCTTGTCGCGCGTGAAAACCGCCCGCAGCGCCGGCGCGTCGACCGTGAAGCCCACGGCGGTCGTCGCCGATGACGACGGAAGTTGCTATGTGACCGGATTCTATAGCGGCGCCAGCGTGACCGACCTCAGCCTGTCGGCACCGGCAGGCCTGTCGGAAGGGTTCGTTGCACGGGTCGGTGCGAATGGCGATTTCCAATGGGCCAGGCAGCTTGGCACGTCCTCGGGCAACATCGTCGCACCGACGGATATCGCTCTCGATTCCACGCTGGGCGGTCTCTTCGTGACCGGCAACTTCTCCCAGACCATGATCCTGCCGGGGGTCGGCCTGCTCATGGGCACCGGCAATCGCACCGGCATGGTTCTCGGGTTGCGTATCGACACCGGCGTCGGCCTCTGGGGCAAAACCATCGACGGCCTGGGGACGACGACGGTGGCGAACGCGAAGCGACTGACCCTCGACAAGTCGGCACAGGCCATCTACTTCGCCGTGGAGTTCAGCAGCGGCGATCTGGGATGGCCGGTCAGCCTCGCGCTGCGCGGGGGGCAGGACACGGCGGTGCTCCGCCTGCCTTATGACGGCGGCATGGTATCGCCGGTCCAGTCCTTCTCCGGCGGCGGCAACACCTATGTCAATGCCGGCGGCCTCGTGCTCGACAATGCCGGCACGCTTCATCTGGCGGGCAATTTCGACGGCGGCGCCCTGACGGCGCCGGCCGGCGCGGCCATGACGGCACTCGGCAGCGATACGGGTTTCATGATCGCCCTGGCGACCGACGGCACCATCAGCCGCGCGACCAGGTTCGGCGGCACCGGGGCTTCCGTCCAGGTCCGCAGCGCGGGGCTCGACCCGCAGTCGCGGCCTTTCCTGGCCGGCACGATCGGCGGCGCCGGTCTCAGTGAGCCGGCCTCCGCCGCCTTCGGGCTGATCGGCGCGCGGGACGGGCTGGCGATCGGCTTCGATGGCACCGAAGGCATCGCCTGGGCACGCCATTACGGCGGGCCCGGCGCCTCGCTGATTGCCGGCGGCATGGCCGTTGGCGCGGACAGCGACATCTACTGGGCCGGCAGCTTTTCCGGCGGCACCCCGACCACGCCCGAGATGGACACGACCAGCACCAGCGGATCCGTCGTGGTCCACGATCGTCCGACCGCCACGCTGACGATCGCGGCGCCGTCGAACGGGACGGTGCGGGACGGCGGCGGCGACCTCGCCTGCGGCACGTCCTGCTCGATGAGCTACGCCCCCGGCACCACCGTCTCCCTCACCGCCACCCCCGCCA
>JAEYTW010000201.1 GCA_023433835.1 Pseudomonadota bacterium
ACCCCGTCCCGCCAGCGGGCACGGTCGGCCGGCAGCCCGGCGTCACGCGCCAGGGCAGCCCAGCGTTCGTAGGAGGCACGCGCCCGGGCGGCACGATCCTCGCGGTCGGCGACCGCGACGTCGAGCAGGCGGTTGGCGATGGCGCCGAAACCGGAATCGCCGACCGCGACCAGTTCCTGTTCGTACCCCCGGCCGATATGGACGAAGTCGAGGGCGGCCGAGAACGAGGTGGCGAGATCGCCGGCGATGCGGACGACGGCATCGTCGCTCGCTTGGCCGGAAAGGGGAACCAGGATGGCGTTGACGCTCATGTCACAGGGCCTCCGCTGTGCCGAGATCGGTTAATCCCGACCATCTTCTGGCCATAAAAATACCAAAAAGATAGACTTGAACAACCATCCAGATCACAGCATTTTTGTGATAATTAAAATTCCACAGTCTATCCTAGCAGATCAGGCTCTACTCCGGTGATCCAGTCGTAGAGTCCCTGGAAGGATTGCTGACCGGCCGCCTCGCTGCCCAGGCGGGCATGGGTGGCCCGTGCGGTGGCGTCGTCCAACGGCTGGGGCCAGGCCACCGCCTCGGCCGCCATCTGGGTCTGGATGGCGTGATCGAAGGAGAGGAACCACCAGGCGGCGGCCGCGATGCTTTGCCCCACGGTCAGCAGGCCGCGGGCACGCAGAATCGCGGCCTTGCGACGGCCGAGCGCACCGGCGATCCGCAGATCCTCGCCTTCCTCGAATTCCGCATGGACGATGTGGTCGTCGTAGAACGCGCAGGCCTCGGCCGTGATCGGATCGAGCCGGCGACCCAGCGTCGACCAGGCGAGGCCATGGGTGGTCGGGATCTGCACCACCGCGGCGACATCGGGCCGGGCCCGATGGATGGCGGCATGCAGCGGCGGCGCCTTCGGCGCGTCGGCCAGCACCAGGTCGGAGGCACGCACCAGCGGCGGATGGCGCCCAGGCGGATTGATCCAGAGATGATCGGGCCATTCCGGGTCTCGTACCGACACCACGCCGCCCTCGAAACCGCGCCGGGCGAAGATGCGGCAGGCGGCGGCGAGGCCGCGCTTGCGCCGCAGGCGTTCTTCCTCATAGGCCGTGGTGGCGATCGCCTGGACTGGCTTGGGCATGGCGGTTACTCCGGGACGCTTAGTGACGATGGACGGGGCCGAGCACGACGACCTCGGCGCAGGCGATCGGGCGCCTGTCCGCAATCGCGCTCGCCGCTTCCGGCGGCAGCACGAGGTAGTCGGCCTTGAATGTCAGGTTTTTAAGATCGGCAGAAACACCCTCGGGCGGCAGGCGACCAGTCGAAAATACTGTCATGACGCGCATGCCGACGGCATGCGCCCGCCGGGCGACGACGGCAGCGTCGCTGCCGAAATCGGCCAGGCCGAGCGTGCGGCCGCTGACGCCACCGAGCTGCAATAGCTGCCAATTCTTGGCGCCGTGAATGCGCGATTGCTCGGCCCGCCGGGCATGGTCGAGGATTGAGTTCATGACATAATCCGCGAGCCGGGCCACGGGCCTTACTCGGCCGCCGACGCGACGGGATTGGCGCGCTCGGCCACCAGCCGCCGAGTCAGCGGGATCAGGTCGCGGCCGTATTCGATCGCATCGTCGAGCGGGTCGAAGCCGCGGATCAGGAAAGTGGTGACGCCGAGGTCGTAATAATCGAGCAGCGCATCGGCCACCTGCTCCGGCGTGCCGACCAGCGATGTCGAATTGCCCTTGGCGCCGGTCAGCGCGGCGATCCCGGTCCACAGCCGCTTGTCCAGGCGGACACCCTTGGCGGCGGCCGCCAGCAAGCGTTGCGATCCGGCATTGGCCGGCTCGGCCGTGCGCTTGTAGCCGGCCTTCTCCTGCAGGCTGCGGGCCTGATCGAGGATCGCGTCGGCCCGGGCCCAGGCGGCTTCCTCGGTATCGGCCAGGATCGGTCGCAGCGACAGGCTGAAACGCGGGCGGCGGCTGTGTTTCGCCGCCTCGGCCCGCACACGGCCGATCAGTTCGCGCACCTGGTCGTGGGTTTCGCCCCACAGCGCATAGATGTCCGCGTGCCTGGCCGCGACCGCGATGGCGGCATCCGAGGCGCCGCCGAAATAGATCGGGATATGCGGCGCCTGCACCGCCTTCACCGCCGAGAAGCCGCGCTCGAAGCGGTAATGCGGGCCGTGATGGTCGAAGGGCTGCGTCGAGGTCCAGATCCGGCGCAGGATGCCGAGATACTCGTCGGTGCGGGCGTAGCGCTCGTCCTTGGTCAGGAAATCACCGTCCTGGCGCTGCTCGGCATCGTCGCCGCCGGTGATGATGTGGACGGCGACCCGCCCGCCGGTGAGCTGGTCGAGGGTCGCGAACTGCCGGGCGGCCAGCGTCGGCGCGGTGAAACCGGGGCGATGGGCGATCATCAGCCCCAGCCGCGGCGCAACCGAGGCGGCATGGCCGGCGATCAGGATGCTTTCGGGCGAGGTCGAGTGGAAGGCGACCAGCGCCCGGTCGAAACCGGCGGCCTGATGGGCGCGGGCCGCGGCCTCGACGTAACCCACGTCGATGACGGGACCGCGCGGGGGCCGAGTTTCGGAGAAGTCGCGGGTGCCGATGAAGCCGATGAATTCGACGGACATGAAAACCTCCTTCGCTCAGAGCCCGAGGGCGGCGCGGCCGGCCGCGGCCCAGGCCATGTCGTCCTGCGGGGTGTGGATGCGGGCGCAGAGCACGTCGCGGTAGTGGCGCTCCAGCGCGTTGTCGCGCGACAGGCCGGGATTGCCGGCCAGGCGGATCGCCGCCTCGACGGCCGCGATCGCATTGCCGGTGACCGTCGATTTGAGCAGCGCGCTTTCGTTGGCCGTGGGCGCCTGCCCCTCGTCGGCATCGCGCGCCGCGCTGCGGATCAGCCGGGCATTGGCGGCAAGCAGGCCGTCGATCTCGCCCAGCGCCTGCTGTATCCGCGGCACGGTGGCCAGCGCGGCGCCGAGATTGGCCGGACGGCGGGCCTGCAGGAAACCGACCAGCCAGTCGCGGGCTGCCCGGGCGATACCGTCGTAGAGCGCGCCGATCAGCAGCGCGTTCCATGAGAGATGCAGCGCATCAGGCCCGGCCCAGGCGGCAGGCGGCTTCAGCGGACCGGCCTGGTCCGCCGGCACGAAGACATCCTCGAACACGACGTCATGGCTACCGGTGGCGCGCATGCCCAGGTGATTCCAGGTCTCGGCGATACGGATGCCCGGCGCGTCGGCCCGCACCAGGATCGGCCCGACCAGCGGATCGGCATCGTCGGTCCGGGCCCAGACGACGGCCCAGGTCAGGATCGGGATGCCGGTGGCATAGATCTTGTGGCCGGCGAGGCGGAAGCCGCCGGGCACCCGGCGCGCCGTGGTCGCCGGCAGGCCGCCGCGCGCCGGGGTGCCGAGGTCAGGTTCGACCCGCAGCGAATTGATCAGGGCGCCGTCGGCCACCGCCTCGCGCCCGAGGCGTTCGGCGAGATCGGCGGGCCAGCCGCGGCCGTGCATCGTGGCGTGGTGGATATACTGCATCGCCAGGACCAGCGCGGTCGAGGGTTCGGCCGCCGCGATGGCGCCGATCACCGTCGTCGCCTCGACCAGCCGCCCGCCCCTGCCGCCGAAGCGCCGCGGCACGGTGAGGCCGAGCAGCCCGGCCTCATGCAGCCGGGCGAAGTTGGCGAAGGGAAATTCGGCCGTCGCGTCGTGATGCGCCGCGGTCGGGCGCAGGTGGTCCGCCACGGCGGCGACCGCCTCGGACAAGGGCAGCGGCCGGTTCATCTGGTGCTCGCGGGCATGGGAGAGCGTTCGGACATCGTCCGCCACCTCGGGCAGGGATCGGGAAATGGTGTGGAGAGCGGCGCCTCAGCGCCGACAGCAGTTATTGGACTCGATCACGGAGCGATCTCCCACGGCAATGTCTTGAGAATTAATCTACTGGATAAATAGATTTCAGCAAGCCGGAAAGTTTGACCGACTAATCACCAGAATCGCACTGGACTATGCCGCCGGTCCGGGCGGCTTCGGCGATGGCTTCGAGCACCGCCAGGCTGCGGGCGGCGTCGGCGACGCTGACCAGCGGCGCCGCGCGGCCGCGGATCACGTCGCCGAAATGCAGCATCTGCTGGACCAGCGGATCGGCCGGCGGGGCCGGCAGCCGCGTCCGGCTCATCGGCGTGCCCCAATGGGGCGGGCCGTCATAGCGCCAGAGATCGAGGCTCGGCACGGCCAGCGCACCTTCGCGCCCGGCGACGAGATAGCAGTCGCCCTCCTGGCGCGGATAGAACGGGTTCTCGCCCGAGGTCAGCTCCCAGCTCCACGGTCCCGCCGCGGCATCCGAGACGCCCAGGGTACCGAGCGCGCCGTTGGCGAAGCGCAGCGTGACGGCGGCGGTATCCTCGACGGCAAGGCCGCGCTGCGCCGAGGCGGCCATCGCCTGCACCGCGACGATCTCGCCGCAGAGATAGCGCAGGTCGTCGACGACATGGATCAGGTTGATCAGGATCGGCCCGCCGC
>JAEYTW010000450.1 GCA_023433835.1 Pseudomonadota bacterium
CGATCCGGCAGCCGCCGCCCGCGATATCGCGAGCGAGATCCGCGGATGAAGGTCGAGGCCAAGATCTGCGGGCTGACCGACCCGGTGGCGGTGGAAACCGCGATGGCCGGCGGCGCCCGCCATATCGGCCTCGTCTTCTTTCCGAAAAGCCCGCGCAACATCGCCCCGGCGGCGGCCGCCGAGCTGTCGCGCATGGCCTCGACCACCACTTCCGTCGTCGGGCTGTTCGTCGATCCCACCGATGCCTTTCTGGAAGAAGTTGTCGCCCAAGTCCCACTCAACATCCTGCAGTTGCACGGCAAGGAGACGCCGGCCCGGGTCGCCGAGATCCGCGCCCGCTGGAGCACGCCGGTGATGAAGGCGATCAGCCTGGCCACCGCCGACGACCTGGCCGTGGTGCCGGCCTACGAGGCGGTGGCCGACCGCCTGCTGTTCGACGCCAAGCTGCCTCCCGGCGTGCTGGGCCTGCCCGGCGGCAACGGCCTCCAGTTCGACTGGACC
Organism: Pseudomonadota bacterium; assembly: GCA_023433835.1. Taxonomy (GTDB): domain Bacteria; phylum Pseudomonadota; class Alphaproteobacteria; order Ferrovibrionales; family Ferrovibrionaceae; genus JAFKFH01. The sequence goes on from JAEYTW010000450.1 coordinate 502, forward strand.
TTGCTGGCCGGGCGCCGGTTCCAGCGGCCCTGGATGCTGGCGGGCGGCCTGACCCCGGAAAACGTGGTGGCCGCGGTCCAGGCCACCGGCGCCCCGGCCGTCGACGTCTCGTCGGGCGTCGAGGATCGACCGGGGCACAAGTCGCCGCCCCGGATTTCCGCCTTTCTTGACGCGCTGCGCACACTTTGATCTATGTGACCCCATGACCCTGAGCAATTCCCTGCGCACCCAGCCCGATGCGCGCGGCCGTTTCGGCGCCTATGGCGGCCGGTTCGTTGCCGAAACCCTGATGCCCCTGATCCTCGAGCTTAACGAGGCATACGAGGCGGCCAAGATCGACCCGGCCTTCCACGAGGAACTCGGCGGGTATCTGCGCGACTTCGTCGGCCGCCCCTCGCCGCTCTACTATGCCGAGCGGCTGACCAGGCATCTGGGCGGCGCCAAGATCTATCTGAAGCGCGAGGACCTGAACCACACCGGCGCGCACAAGATCAACAACTGCATGGGCCAGATCCTGTTGGCCATGCGCATGGGCAAGAAGCGCATCATCGCCGAGACCGGCGCCGGCCAGCACGGTGTCGCCACCGCCACGGTCTGCGCCCGCTTCGGCCTGCCCTGCGTCGTCTACATGGGCGAGGTCGACATCGCCCGCCAGGCGCCCAACGTGTTCCGCATGAAGCTCCTCGGCGCCGAAGTCCGCCCGGTGGTCTCAGGGTCGCGCACGCTGAAGGATGCGCTGAACGAGGCGATGCGCGACTGGGTCGCCAATGTCGAGGATACCTTCTACATCATCGGCACCGTCGCGGGCCCCCACCCCTATCCGCAGCTGGTGCGCGACTTCCAGGCCGTGATCGGCGAGGAAGCCAAGCGCCAGTGCCTCGAGAAGGAAGGCCGCCTGCCCGATTCGGTCGTCGCCTGCATCGGCGGCGGCTCGAACGCGATGGGCATCTTCCACCCGTTCCTCGATGACGAAGGCGTGCGCATCATCGGCGTCGAGGCCGCCGGCCACGGCATCGAGACCGGCCAGCACGCCGCCTCGCTGACCGCCGGGTCGCCCGGCGTGCTGCACGGCAACCGCACCTACCTGCTGCAGGACCGCGACGGCCAGATCGTCGAGGCCCATTCGATCTCGGCCGGCCTCGATTATCCCGGCATCGGGCCGGAACATGCCTGGCTGAAGGATATCGGCCGGGCGGAATACGTCTCGATCACCGACAAGGAAGCGCTCGACGCCTTCCAGCTGCTCAGCCGCATCGAAGGCATCATCCCGGCGCTGGAACCCTCGCATGCGATCGCCCATGCGATGAAGCTCGCCCCGACCCTGCCCAAGGATCACGTCATGGTCCTCTGCCTGTCGGGCCGCGGCGACAAGGATGTGTTCACCGTCGCCGAAGCGATGGGAGAGAAGCTGTGAGCCGCATCGCCGAGCGCTTCGCCAGGCTGAAGGCCGAAGGCCGGGCCGGCCTCGTCACCTTCATCACCGCCGGCGACCCCGATTTCGACCGCTCGCTGAAGATCCTGCAGGGCCTGCCCGCCGCGGGCGCCGACGTCATCGAGGTCGGCATGCCCTTCACCGATCCGATGGCCGACGGCCCGGCGATCCAGGCCGCCGGCCTGCGCGCGCTGAACAAGGGCATGACCCTGCCGCGCACGCTGGAGCTGGTCCGCACCTTCCGCGACCAGGACCAGGAAACGCCGATCGTGCTGATGGGGTATTTCAACCCGATCCACGCCTACGGCGTCGACCGCTTCCTGCGCGATGCCAAGGCGCATGGCGTCGACGGCCTGATCGTCGTCGACCTGCCGCCCGAGGAAGACGACTATCTCTGCCTGCCGGCCCGCGCCGCGGGCATCGATTTCGTCCGCCTGGCGACACCAACCACCGACGACAAGCGCCTGCCCGCCGTGCTCGGCAATTCCTCAGGCTTCGTCTACTACGTCTCGATCGCCGGCATCACCGGCACGCGGGCGCCGGACTTCGCCGCCGTCGAAGGCGCGTTGACGCGCATTCGCGCCGCCTCCGACCTGCCGGTCGCGGTCGGTTTCGGCATCCGCGAGCCGGAACAGGCCGCAAGCGTCGCCCGTTTCGCCGATGCTGCCGTGGTCGGCTCGGCGCTGGTCGACCTCGTCGCCCAGGCCGAAGCCAACGAGGGCGATGCCGTGGCCATGGTGCTCGACCGGGTCAAGGCGCTGGCCGCGGGTGTCCGCGGCGCCCGCGCATAAGGGGTTCAAGGCATGAGCTGGCTTACCGAAACCGTCCTGCCCAAGATCCGTTCGTTCGCGCGGAAATCGGATACGCCCGATAATCTCTGGGTCAAGTGCCCGAACTGCGGCCAGATGGTGTTCAGCAAGGACATGGCCGAGAATGCCCATGTCTGCCCGAAATGCGAACACCACCTGCGCATCGGGCCGGCGGCGCGGTTCGAGATCCTGTTCGACGGCGAATACACCCGCCTCGAAGTGCCCGAGGTCGCCGCCGACCCGCTGAAGTTCAAGGATTCCAAGCGCTATACCGACCGCATCAAGGAGGCGCGCGCCAAGACCGGCGAGCGTGACGCGGTGCAGGTGGCCGAGGGGCGCATCGGCGGCAACCGCGCCGTGGTCGCGGTGCAGAACTTCGCCTTCATGGGCGGCTCGATGGGCATGGCGACCGGCGAGGCGCTGGTGGTGGCCTCCGACCGTGCCGTGGCCGAACACCTGCCGCTGATCGTGGTGGCCGCCGCGGGCGGCGCGCGCATGCAGGAAGGCATTCTCAGCCTGATGCAGATGCCGCGCTCGATCGTCGCGGTCGAACGGGTGCGCGACAAGGGCCTGCCCTATATCTGCGTGCTGACCGACCCGACCACCGGCGGCGTCACCGCCTCTTACGCGATGCTGGGCGACATCCAGATCGCCGAGCCCGGCGCCCTGATCGGCTTCGCCGGCCAGCGCGTGATCGAGCAGACCATCCGCGAAACCCTGCCGCCCGGCTTCCAGCGCGCCGAATTCCTGCTGCAGCACGGCATGATCGACATGGTGGTGCATCGCAAGAAGCTGAAGGAGACGCTGGCCCGGCTGATCGACCAGATCATGAACCGGGAAGGCCCGCTGCACCCGGGGCCGGAAGTCGAGATCCCGCCGCCCGGCGAGATCCCGCACGGCGCCGCCCTGCCCTGATCCGCGCATACCGGTAGCCTGATGCCCAGCGACGCGATCCTGCGGCGCCTCCTGGCGCTGCACCCGAAGGTCATCGACCTGTCGCTCGACCGCCTGCGGCGGCTCCTGGACGCGCTGGGCAACCCTGAGCGCCGCCTGCCGCCGGTGATCCATGTCGCCGGCACCAACGGCAAGGGCTCGCTGGTCGCCTATCTCCGCGCGATGCACGAGGCGGCGGGCAAGACCGTTCACGTCTACACCTCGCCGCATCTGGTGCGTTTCCACGAACGGATCCGCGTCGCCGGCAAGCTGATCGCGGAAGATGCGCTGTCCGACCTGCTCAGCCGCTGCGAGGCGCTGAACGAGGGGCGCAACATCACCTTCTTCGAGGCGACGACGGCCGCGGCCTTCCTCGCCTTCGCCGAGACGCCGGCGGACGTGCTGCTGCTCGAGGTCGGTTTGGGCGGCCGGCTCGATGCCACCAACGTGATCGAACGACCGATCCTCACCGCGATCACCCCGGTTTCGCTCGACCATCAGCAATTCTTAGGGGACACCGTCGACCTGATCGCCGCCGAGAAGGCCGGCATCATCAAGCCGGGGATACCCTGCGTCTGT
>JAEYTW010000464.1 GCA_023433835.1 Pseudomonadota bacterium
GGCCCGGGCCGAGCCGCTGGCCATCGAGGCCGACGGCCGGCGCTATTTCGCGCCGGCGCCGCTCGACCAGGCGGCCGGGCTGCTGGCGCAATGGCCCGAGGCCACGTTGCTTGCCGGCGGCACCGACGTCGGGCTGTGGGTGACCAAGCTGCACAAGCGGCTCGATACCGTCATCTATCTCGGCGACGTGCCCGAGCTGAAGGGCATCGTCGAGCGGCCGGGCCATTGGTGGATCGGCGCCGGCGCCACCTACAACCAGGCGCTCGATGCCTTCGCCGGGCTGCACCCGGATTTCGCCGAGCTGGTGCGCCGCATCGGCTCGCTGCAGATCCGCAATGCCGGCACGCTGGGCGGCAATATCGGCAATGCCTCGCCGATCGGCGATTCGATGCCGGCGCTGATCGCGCTGGGCGCGCAGTTGCATCTGCGCCGAGGGGCCGACGCGCGCGTGATGCCGATCGAGGATTATTTTCTCGACTATCGCCGCACCGCGCTCAAGCCCGGCGAACTGATCGTCGGGGTCGAAATCCCCAAGCTCAGGGCCGGCCAGCATTTCGCCACCTACAAGGTGTCCAAGCGCTTCGACCAGGATATCTCGGCGGTCTGCCCGGCCTATCGCCTTACCCTGGATGATCAGGGTATCATCACCGAGGCGCGCATCGCCCATGGCGGCATGGCGGCGACGCCGGCGCGGGCCCGGAAGACGGAAGCCGCGCTGACCGGCCGGCCCTGGACGGCGGAAACCCTGGCCCAGGCCATGGCCGCGCTGGGCGAAGACTATGCGCCGATCGACGACATGCGCGCCTCAGGCGTCTACCGGCTGAAGGTGGCGCGCAACCTGCTGCGCCGTTTCCATCTGGCGACGACGGCGCCGGAGACGCGTGTCCATGTGTTGGCCAAGGAGGTCGCGGCATGAACGCCGAACTGCCGATCAAGGCCGGCCCCGCCCGCGGTCAGGTGCGCGAGAGCCGCCCCCATGACAGCGCCATCAAGCAGGTCACCGGCCGCGCCTTCTATACCGACGACATCGTCGAACCCGTGGGCACGCTCGAGGCCTATGTCGCCCAGTCGACCGAGGCGCATGCCAAGCTGACCCGCCTCGACGTCTCGGGCGTGCGCACCGCGCCCGGCGTGCGCGCGGTGCTGACGGCGGCCGACGTGCCCGGCATCAACAATGTCGGGCCGGTCATCGCCGACGACCCGATCTTCGCCGAGGGCCTGGTCGAATATGTCGGCCAGTCGCTGTTCGCCGTCATCGCGGACGACGTGCGCGCGGCCCGCGCCGCGGCCAGGCTCGCCGTCGTCGAATACGAGCCGCTGCCGGCCTTGATCACCGTCGATGCCGCGCTGGCGGCGAATTCCTACGTGCTGCCCAGCGTGACGATGCGCCGCGGCGATGTCACTGACGCGCTGGCCAAGGCGCCCCATCGCCTGAGCGGGCGGCTCGAGATCGGCGGCCAGGATCACTTCTATCTCGAAGGCCATATCAGCCTGGCTTTGCCCGGCGAGGACGGCGACGTCACCATCATCTGCTCTACCCAGCACCCGTCCGAGGTCCAGCATCTCGTCGCCCACGCGCTGCACGTGCCGGTGGCGGCCGTGACCATCGAGGTGCGCCGCATGGGCGGCGGCTTCGGCGGCAAGGAGACGCAGGCCTCGCTGTTCGCCGCCATCGCCGCGATCGGCGCCCGGGTGACGGGCAAGCCGGTCAAGCTGCGGCTCGACCGCGACGACGACATGGTGATGACCGGCAAGCGCCACGACTTCGTCGCCACCTGGGATGTCGGCTTCGATGCCGATGGCCGCCTGCACGGCCTGAAGGCGATGCTGGCCGCCCGCTGCGGCTATTCGGCCGACCTGTCGGCCGCGATCTGCGACCGCGCACTGTTCCATCTCGACAATGCCTACTACATCCCGGCGGTCGAGGCGGTGTCGCATCGCTGCAAGACCCATACGGTATCCAACACCGCCTTCCGCGGTTTCGGCGGGCCGCAGGGCATGATGGTGATCGAGCGCGTGCTGGACGACGTTGCCCGCCATCTCGGCCTCGATCCGCTCGACGTGCGCCGCCGCAACCTTTACGGCGACGAGGGGCGCGACGTCACGCCCTACGGCATGACCGTCGAGGACAACGTCATGCCGCAGATCATTGCCGAGCTGGAGGCCAGTTCGAACTACCAGGCGCGGCGCGAAGCCGTGGCGGCGTTCAATGCCACCAACCCGATCCTGAAGAAGGGCTTGGGCCTGACGCCGGTGAAGTTCGGCATTTCGTTCACCACCACCCACCTGAACCAGGCCGGCGCGCTGATCCATCTCTACCAGGATGGCTCGGTGCATCTGAACCACGGCGGCACCGAGATGGGCCAGGGCCTGTTCATCAAGGTGGCGCAGGTGGTGGCGACCGAATTCGGCATCGACGTCGACCGCATCAAGATCACCGCGACGACCACGGCCAAGGTGCCCAACACCTCGGCCACCGCCGCCTCGTCGGGTTCCGACCTCAACGGCAAGGCGGCGCAGGCCGCCACCCGCACGCTGAAGGCGCGGCTGACCGAAGTGGCCGCCGCCCATTTCGGCTGCCCGCCCGAGGAGATCGAGTTCGCCGACAACCGGGTCCATGCCGGCGACCGCTCGCTCGGCTTCGCCGAGGTGGTGACCAAGGCCTATTTCGCCCGGGTCTCGCTGTCCTCCACCGGCTATTACCGCACGCCGAAGATCCATTTCGACAAGGACAGCTTCTCCGGCCGGCCGTTCTACTACTTCGCCTACGGCGCCGCGGTGGCCGAGGTGACGATCGATACGCTGACCGGCGAATACAAGCTCGACCGCGCCGACATCCTGCATGACTGCGGCGCGTCGCTGAACCCGGCGATCGACCGCGGCCAGGTCGAGGGCGGCTTCATCCAGGGCATGGGCTGGCTGACCTCGGAGGAACTGGTATTCGACGGCAAGGGGCGGCTGCGCACCCACGCGCCCTCGACCTACAAGATTCCGGCCTGCGGCGACGTGCCGGCCGAATTCCACGTCACCCTGCTGCGCGACAACCCGAATACCGAGGCCACTGTCCACCGCTCGAAGGCGGTCGGCGAGCCACCGCTGATGCTCGGCATTGCCGTGTTCGCCGCGCTGCGCGACGCTGTAGCCGCGACCTATGCCGACCCGAACGTGCTGCCGGCGCTCGATGCGCCGGCGACGCCCGAGCGGGTGCTGGCGGCGGTCGCGCCGTGATCGAGGTCTTCGCCCGGCTGGCCGACCTGGCGCGGGCGGGCGAAGCCTGCATCCTCGTCACCGTCGCCGCCATCGCCGGCTCGACGCCGCGCGAGGCCGGGGCGAAGATGGTCGTCACCCGCGAGGGCATCACCGGCACCATCGGCGGCGGCCAGCTCGAATTCCAGGCGATCGAGACCGCGCGCGGCCTGCTCGATGCCGGCCAGGAGAGCCCTATCCTCTCCCAGGTCCCGCTGGGTCCGGCCGCCCAGCAATGCTGCGGCGGCCATGTCGCCTTGCTCTACGAGCCGATCCTGCCGCCGCGCCTGAAGCTCGCGCTGTTCGGCGCGGGCCATGTTGCCCGCGCCCTGGTGGCCAAGCTCGCCGACACGCCCGTGCGCGTCACCTGGATCGACCCCCGGGCTGATGAATTCCCCGCCGAACTGCCGGCCAACGCCACCGCCGTCGTCACCGAGAAACCGCTCGACGAGGTGGCCCGCCTGGCCCCAGGTGCCCATGTGCTGGTGATGACCCACAGCCATGCGCTCGACGAGGCGCTGGTCGCCGCGGCGCTGCGCCGGAATGACGCCGCCTGGATCGGCCTGATCGGCTCGGCCTCCAAGCGCGCCCGCTTCTTCCACCGCCTGCGCGACCAGGGTTTCACCGCCGACGACCTCGCCCGCGTCACCTGCCCGATCGGCATCCCCGGCATCACCGGCAAGGAACCCGGCGTCATCGCCATCGCGGTGGCAGCGCAGTTGCTGTCGACTATGTCCGAAGCCCCGGCGGCGACCACGCCCAAGGCCCAATGGCAGATGTGGAAGAGCGTGCCGACGCTAGGTTGATTAAGGCTGCTCGTCGAGCAAAGCCTGCATAGCCGCGACAAAGATTTCGGCTTGGGAGACCATTTCCTCGGCGACTTTCAGATCGACCAGCTCCGCTGAATAATCAGCATCATAGCGCAATGCTTCTGCGCGTCTCAGAAAACGACCGACGTCTTCGGAGACTCTTCCAGATCGGACAAGCCGATCATGAAACAAGGCGTGGACACCCCTATGCGTCTTTATGCTTAATACTTCGGCTCCTGTCGTCAGGAGCACAGCCCGGACACAGTCAAACATTGCGTAGTAAGCGCGATTGCACGCGCCGTCCGCATCACCGAGATCAAACAATGCTCGGGCCGAAGCGACGGCCCGTGATGCCTTTGCCATCAGGTCGACAGCGATCACAACCGAATGCCCTCGGCGGCAATGTTGCGCAGGAGATGCGGGTTGCTGAAGGTTTCAGGCTGTTCCCACTGATCGACCCAGATCGGTAGCGGCGAGATATCGATGCCGGTTTCGAGCAGTACGTCATAGGCAAGGTCTGCCATGGCCAGCACTATAGGGGCACGAGGGCCATGTTCGCCGTTCAGTAGAACCGCCACATCCGCATCGCTATCCGGCCGATGCGTGCCCCGCGCCCGGCTGCCGAACAGGATCGCGCCGGCCACATCGTACCGGCCCGCGATCAGCCCCAGAAAACGGCGGGCGGCAGCCTCGGTTTGCGGGTCGATATCGGGCAATGCACCCTCCATATCGCGGAAAACGCCGGACAGATCATAGCACATCGGCCGTGATGCCGGTTACGGCCTAAAGTCCATCTGTCCCCTAAGAGGCATTTCCGCCACATTGGTGCGGCGTACAGTTCTGGGGGAATCGATTTCCATGACCGACCTTGCCGACTGCGTCCTGCGCGGTCCCGTCGATCCGTCGTTGCTGCGCGACGAGTTGCTGGCGGAAATCTTCGCTGCCTCGGCGCGGCGGCGGCCCGACCATCCCGCCATCGTGTTCGAGGGTGAAACGGTCAGCTATGCCGAACTCGACGCCCGGGCCGACCGCGTCGCCGCGGCACTGCAGGCGCGCGGCATCGGGCGTGGCCAGTTCGTCGGGCTGTGGATGACCCGCTCGCTCGACCTGCATGTCGGGCTGCTCGGCATCCTCAAGTCGGGGGCGGCCTATATCCCGTTCGACGCCGATGCGCCGGCCGACCGTATCGGCGAATGCCTGGAGGATTGCGCGGCGCCGGCGATCATCGTCGACGCGACGACCGCGGCCAAGGCCGGGACGCGCCTGCCCGCCACCATGCTGGCCCTGCCCGACCTGGTGACGGCGGGCGGCGACGGCGCGCCGGTCGATCCGCGCGCCGCGGGCGCCACGCCGCAGGACCCGGCCTATGCGATCTACACCTCGGGTTCGACCGGCAAGCCCAAGGGCATCGTCATCGAGAACAGCAACATCTGCCACTACCTGCGGTCGGCCAACCAGGTCTACGGCGTCGCCGAGACCGACATCTGCTTCCAGGGCGCCTCGGTCGCCTTCGACCTGTCGCTGGAAGAGATCTTCGTGCCCTATCTGATGGGGGCCACGCTGTGGGTCGCCTCGGCCCGCGTGCTGGGCGAGACCGAGAACCTGCCGCTGGTCCTGGAGCAAGCCGGTATAACCGTGCTTGATACCGTGCCGACCCTGCTGGCGATGATGCCCAAGGACATCCCGTCCCTGCGCGTCATCATCCTCGGCGGCGAGGCCTGCCCGCCCGCGATCGGCGAGCGCTGGTGCCGCGAGGGCCGGCGCCTGTTCAACAGCTACGGCCCGACCGAGGCGACCGTCGTCGCCACCGTGGCCGAGGTGCTGCCC
>JAEYTW010000505.1 GCA_023433835.1 Pseudomonadota bacterium
ATGAAGACCAGCCCGAGCGCGTAGCCGGCTTGCGTGATCGTCACCACCAGCCCGATTTCGGCCGGCGGAATGCCGAAATCGCCGGCCATCGCCGCCAGGAGCGGTTGGGCGACGTAGATATTGGCGACGCTCAGACCCGCCGCCACGGCAAACAGCAGGGTCAGGCCCCGCGACATCCGTACCATCATCGATCGACTCCACTTGGTCCTATAATGAGACCAAATTGCCGATCGCATCGTCCAGTCCTATTTTAGGACCGGATCGGTTACGGAGCGTGCGATGGTGAAGCGGACCAGCCTGAACGACGCGCAATGCCCGGTGGCCCGGGCGCTGGACGCCATCGGCGACTGGTGGAGCCTGCTGATCGTGCGCGATGCGCTGGGCGGGGTGCGGCGCTTCGGCGAATTCCAGAAAAGCCTGGGCATCGCCCGCGGCATCCTGACCGCCAGGCTGCGCCAGCTGGTAACCTTGGGGATTCTCGAACAGGCGCCGGCGGCAGACGGCCGCGCCTATCACGAGTATGTGCTGACGCCCAAGGGCCGCGCCCTCTATCTGGTGGTGGCAGGCCTGCGCCAATGGGGCGAGGCCCATTGCTTCGCCCCGGGCGAGCCCCATTCGACTTTGGTGGAAGCCGATTCCGGCAAGCCGGTCGGGCAGTTGCTGCTCCATGGGCAAGACGGCCGGGTGCTGGGCCCCGACGATACGATCGTGCGACTGGCGGCAAGCTGACGCGCGGCGGTTGCCATTTATTGTAATTTTGCTGTGACCATGGAGCCTTGGGAGCCGAACTGCGTTTCGAGGTTGAGACCGGCTGGCCGGCCGGATGCACCGAGGACCAGGATGAACCCGACGATCCACCATCAGCCCGAGGGCGCCGACAGCGAGGAGGTCGCGGCCGATGCCCTGCGCGACGCCTTGCAGCAGTGCTTCGAGCCGGTGGCCGATCAGTCCGTCCCGGCCGACATGCTGGGCATCCTGGCCCGCGCCGCGGCGTTTCAGCCTGCCGACGAAGACGCCTGAACGGCCTTTCCGACCTCTCGCCGAGGGCTAGGCTTTCAGCAATTCCTCGATCAACCCGGCGACATGGCGCACCGCGGGGTCGCGGTCGCGCCGGACATGCCAGGCCAGATGCAGCGGGAAACCGTCGACCGGGATCGGCGGATCGCGCACGACGAAATCGCTGATCGCGCCCGCCGGCAGGCAATGGCGCGGCAGCATGGCGATCAGGTCGGAACCGGCGACCAGCGGCGGCACCATCAGGAAGCTCGGCACCACCAGCCCGACCCGCCGGCTGAGCCCGTCACGGGCCAGCACCTCGTCGAGCGCGCCATGCGTATCGCCGCGGCCCGATACGACGATATGCGGATATTTCAGCCAGCGCGCCAGATCGAAGCGGCGTGCCGCGGGATGGCCGCGCCGCATCAGTACGACATACCGTTCCGTCAAGAGGTCGCGGCGCCGGAAGGCGGGATCGAGCATGGGAAAGACCGAGACGGCGAGATCGGCGCCGCCGCGCGCCAGCAGGTCGAGCGCGGCGGCCGCGCCTGCCCAAGGCTGCACCACCAGATCGATGCCCGGCGCGGTCTCGACGAGCCGCCGATGCAATGCACCGACGACGGCTGTGGCCGGATGATCGGCCATGACGATGCGCACGACCTGCGCGATCGTGCGCAGATCGACCGCCGGCGGGTCGAGCACCGCCTCGACCTGAGCCAGCAACGCCTTCAGCGGCGCCCGCAAGGCTTCGGCCTTCGGCGTCGGCCGCATCACCCCGCGGCCGCGTTCCAGCAGGATGTCGCCGAACAGATGGCGGCAGCGGTCCAGCGCGCTCGACATCGCCGGTTGCGACAGGCCGAGCCGCCCGGCCGCGCGCGAGACATGGCCTTCGTCGAGCAGCGCGTCGAGCACCACCAGCAGATTCAGATCGATCGATCTTAAATTCATGAAAACGATAATAGGATATACAGATCATCCATTGGATCTATTTCTTTCCAGCCCGCATCGTCAGTCCGTCCCGAACGACGGAGTTGCCGCGATGCCTCGCACGCTGATTCTCAAATTCCATCCCGCTCCCGCCCGCTCGCGTGCCAATGCCGCGCTGGCAGCGGCAGCGGCCGAACTGGCCGACGTCGAGGTCGTCGACATGCAGGCCCTCTACCCCTCGGGCGAGGTCGACATCGGCACGGAAGTCGCCCGGCTGCTGACCGCCAGGCGGCTGGTGCTGCAGTTTCCGGTGCAATGGTATTCGGTCCCGCCGCTGATGAAAGCCTGGGCCGATGCGGTACTGACCCATATGTACTACATCGCCTACGAGGCGGAGGGCCGCCGGCTCGAGGGCACGCCGCTGATGATCGCGGCCACCGCCGGCAATGTCATGGGATCCTATGCCCCCGAGGGCGGCAATTTGCTGCCGCTGGCCGATCTGCTGGCACCCTGGCGGGCCACGGCCAATCGCTGCGGCCTGCCCTGGATGCCGCCGTTCTTCGTCTATGAGGCGGATCGATTGGGGCCGGAGGCACTCGGCCTCGCCGGGCAGCGTTATGCCCGGCGGCTGCGCGACTGGAACGACGCACCGGTCGGGCCG
>JAEYTW010000547.1 GCA_023433835.1 Pseudomonadota bacterium
ACGTGCCGCTGGAGAAGGTCGCGATCAGCTACAAGACCATCAAGTTCACCTACGCGCCGCAGAAGACCGACGGCTCGATGGGCGGCAACGTCCAGGCCGGCTGGGACGTCATCGCCAACAAGGCGGCGTAAATCAGGGGTTACCGACGGGGCCGGGCAGAGGCCGCCCCCCCGCGCCCCCCGCTTCGTTTTCAGGATTTCTTTCCCTTGACCAGCGCGACGATTGCCATCGCGTGGCCATGGCCCAGGCCGTATTCGGCCTTCAGCCAGGCAACGACGTCGCCCACCTTCACGCCCGGCTTCAGCATGCCGTTCTCCGCGAAACCTCTTTTTCCGGCTAGGTCGATGAATGCCGCCGGGGCGATGCCGGTCTTCGCCTGGATATTGTCGAGATAAGCCTGGAAGGACATGCAATCCTCTAGGTGGCGCGCGGCCAGGGCAGGATCGCGCGGACCCGCGGGTCGCGCAGCCACAGGCCGGTCCACATCAGCGCGCCGAGATAGACGCTGAACAACACATGGCTGAACAATGGATTGCCGACCCGGAGCTGGGTGGCGATCGCGCCGCCGAGCAGGCCCGTGGCCAGGATGGCACCGAGCAGCGCGGCGCGCGGAATCAGATAGAGCACGACGCAGGCAAGCTCGATCAGGCCGATCATCAGCGCGTGGCCGGGCGGCCAGCCCAGCGCCTGCAGGCTTTCGGTCGCGACGTCGGCGCCGACCAGCTTCGGGGCGATCGAGGCGATGAGCAGGAAGGCGGCAAACACGCCGCTGATGACACGCCCCGTCCAGATCATCACCCGTTCGCTTTGCACGGCCGTTTCCCTTCCATCGTCCGAGCAGTTATCTTGATGCCAAGATAATCAAAATTGTCTCGACGTCAAGATAATTACGGAGCCGAACCAAAGTGCGTGACCACGTCGATTTGCGCCGCGACGCGTGGGCGAAGGAACTGCCCGATGTCGATACCCGCGGCATGGCCGTTCTCGGCCGCGCCCGCTGGATCACCCGGCGCGTCCGACCGCCGATCGAGGCGACCTTCGCCCGCCACGGCCTCGATACCGGCGAATTCGACGTGCTGACAACGCTGCTGCGCGCGGGCCCGCCCTATCGCCTGCGCCCGACCGAGCTGTTCACCGGACTGATGATCTCGTCCGGCGGGCTGACCGACCGGCTGGCGCGGCTGGAGAAAGCGGGTCTGATCGGCCGGTCGCGCAGCGGCAGCGACGGCCGCAGCCTGCTGGTGCATCTGACGGACAAGGGAAAAACCACGGCCGAGGCCGCGTTTCGCGAGGACATGGCGGTCGAGGCCCGGTTGCTGGAGAGCCTTACAGACGGTGAGCGCGACCAGCTCGCCGCCCTGCTGACCAAGCTCGCCCTTTCGCTCGACAAGGAGGACGAGGGATGAGCCACTCGTCGCGCCGAGGAAGGTCCTCGTGGATCTGCATCAAGGATGCGGATCTGCACTCGAACGGCGACAACCACCTCCTGCGGCCTTCAAAAAGCCGCAGCACCGCGCCATGTTAGGGGCGTGACACAGGCGGGGGACACTTCAGACAGCGTGGCGGCGGCAGCGATCGACCCGGCTCCCGGGCGGGTGATCGCGGCGGCATCCTATGTCGACGGGCACAAGCTCGTCGATTTCGATCCGCGGCTGGCCGGCGCCGCCCAGGCGGCCGGGGGCGACTTCTTCTGGATCGGCCTGGCCGAACCGGGCGACGACGAACTCGGGCTGATCCTCGGCGACCTCAACCTGCCGATGCAGGCGGTCGAGGAGGCGCAGCGCCGCCACCGCCGGCCCAAGATCATCGAATATGGCGGGCTGGTGCTGGTCGTCGTCGCCACCGTCGAGACGGCGGGCGAGAAGCTGCGCTTCGGCGAGACCCAGCTGCTGCTCGGGCCGCATTACCTCGTCACCATCAGGCGCGGCACGACCGCGAGCTACATGCCGCTGCGCCAGCGGCTGGAGGAATGCCCCGACCTGATCGGCCGCGGCTCCGACTTCATCGCCTCCGAGCTGATCGACCTGCTGATTGAGCAATACGCCCAGGCGAGCGAGGGCTTCGAGCGGGTGGTCACCGCGATGGAGGAAAAGATCTTCGTCCGCGGCATCACCGATTCGGAGGTGCGCAAGCTGTACCGCCTGCGCCGCAACATGCTGCAGCTGCATGGCGCGCTGACCCCGCTGATCGAGATCTGCCGGCGGCTGTCGCGCATCGAGACGCGCTCGATCGACGCCGAATCCCGCCCCTATTTCGCCGAGGCCGCCGATCGCGCCCAGCGCGTCGGCGAAGGCATCGCCATGCTGCGCGAGACGCTCGCCTTCGCCTTCGAGGCCGCGCTGATGCTGGGCCAGGCCCAGCAGACCGAGATCACCCGGCGGCTGGCCGCCTGGGGCGCGATCCTGGCGGTGCCGACGGCGATCGCCGGCATCTACGGGATGAATTTCGAGAACATGCCGGAATTGAAATGGACCTACGGCTATTTCGCCTTGATCGCCGTCATCGCCGCGATCTGCGGCTATCTCTACCGGCGCTTCCGCGGCGCCGGCTGGCTATAGAAGAAGGCTCGACCCGCCATGACCACCCGCCGCATGCTGCTCTGGTGCCTGGGGCTGCTGGTCGCCCTGCCGCTGCTCGGCCAGGCCGCGACCGTCGCCACGCAGGAGCGCAGCGGATCGTGGTCGGCGCGGCGCTGGGATTCGGCGGGCCTGGCCCCCGATCCGGCGGTGGTGCGCGAGGCGGTGATCCAGGCCTATGCCGCCCGCGTCTGGGGCTGGCGCGGCGTCTTCGCCGTGCATAGCTGGATCGCGGTGAAACCCGAGGGGGCCCGCGCCTTCACCCGCTACGAAGTGATGGGCTGGGGCGGCGACGTCGTGCGCATTTCGAACGGCGGCCGGCCGCCCGACGGCTACTGGGCCGGCAACCAGCCGGAGAAGCTTCTGGATATCCGCGGTGCCGCCGCCGCCCGGCTGATCCCGGAAATCGAGCGCGCCGTCGCCGATTACCCCGGCCGCGAGCGCTACATCATGTGGCCGGGCCCGAACTCGAACAGCTTCATCGCCCATATCGGCCGCGAGGTGCCCGACTTGCGCCTGAACCTGCCGCCGACCGCCATCGGCAAGGATTTCCTGGTCGACAGCTTCCTGGTCGGCTCGGCCCCGTCCGGCACCGGGGTGCAACTGTCGCTGTTCGGTCTCGCCGGGGTGACGCTCGCCGCCGCCGAAGGCGTCGAGCTGAACCTGCTCGGCCTCACCATCGGCGTCGACCTGGCCCGTCCGGCCCTCAAGCTGCCCGGCATCGGCCGGCTGGGCGTCGCCGCCTACGATGAATGATTTTTTCACAAACGCCGAAGGTTATCGCTAACTGGTGAAGTTTTTCTTCTTTACGGAACCCCATACCAGGACTACGCTTTCCCAGGATTGACCCTCGCCTCAGGGAGCTTTGTGTGATGGCTGTGCTGTCGGTTGCCCCATTCGATTTTGTGGTTTTCGGCGGCACCGGCGACCTTGCACAGCGCAAATTGCTGCCCGCCCTGTTCATGCGCGACCGCGACGGCCAGATCACCGCCGACAGCCGCATCTTCGCCATCTCGCGCCGCCCGGTGCCGGACTTCCGTGGAGATGTCGAGCAGGCGCTGCGCGAACATGTGAAGGCCGCCGAACTCGACCAGACGGTGCTGGCCCGCTTCCTCGGCCGGCTTGAGCATGTCGCCGTCGATGCGACCTCGGACGACGGCTGGCCCGACCTGGTCAAGGCACTGTCCGCGGGCGACGACCCCGCGCGGGTGCGGGTCCACTATCTCGCCACCTCGCCGGACCTGTTCGGCCCGATCTGCGAGGCGTTGGGACGCTACGGCCTGGCCGATGCCCGCACCCGCGTGGTGCTGGAAAAGCCGATCGGCCACGATCTCGAATCCGCCCGCGCCACCAACGATCAGGTCAACCGCGTCTTCGACGAGGCGCAGATCTTCCGCATCGACCATTACCTCGGCAAGGAAACGGTTCAGAACCTGCTGGCGCTGCGTTTCGCCAACGCGCTGTTCGAGCCGTTGTGGAATGCCTCGGCCATCGACCATGTCCAGATCACCGTCGCCGAGAAGCTCGGCGTCGAAGGCCGCGGCGGCTACTACGACCATGCCGGCGCGCTGCGCGACATGGTGCAGAACCACCTGCTGCAGCTGCTCTGCCTCGTCGCGATGGAGCCGCCGCGCGTCCTCGACAAGGAGGCCGTGCGCGACGAGAAGATCAAAGTGCTGCGCGCGCTCGCCCCGATCACCCGCGAGTCGGTGGGCCAGGCGACCGTGCGCGGCCAGTATCGCGCCGGCGCCATCGACGGCCTGTCGGTGCGCGGCTACCTCGACGAACAGGCGGTGACCGAGAACAGCCAGACCGAAACCTTCGTCGCCCTGAAGCTCGAACTGAAGAACTGGCGCTGGGCCGGCGTGCCGTTCTATCTGCGGACCGGCAAGCGGCTGCAGGAAAAGGTTTCCGAGATCGTCATCCAGTTCCGGCCGGTGCCGCACCGCATCTTCCCCGCCGATGCCGGGCCGATGGTGGCCAACCGCCTGGTCATGCGGCTGCAGCCGGACGAACATATCCGCCTGACCATGATGACGAAGGAGCCGGGGCCGGGCGGGATGCGGCTGAAGGCCGCGCCGCTGAACCTGTCGTTTGCCGAGACCTTCAAGCAGCAGCGCTTTCCCGACGCCTATGAACGCCTGCTCATGGATGTCGTGCGCGGCAACCCGACGCTGTTCATGCGCCGCGACGAAGTCGAGGCCGCCTGGGCGTGGAGCGAGACGATCCTGGACGCCTGGGCCCAGGCCGACGAACGGCCGCGTCCCTATATCAGCGGCACCTGGGGCCCCAGCCAGGCGATCGCGCTGATCGAGCGCGACGGCCGCACCTGGTACGACGAAACGCTGGAGGGCGCATGACCACGCCGCTCGATCGCCGGATAGCCGACGTCACCGCCCGCATCACCGAACGTTCGGCCGCCGGCCGCGGCGCCTATCTCGCCCGCATCGACGCCGCCCGGCGCGAGGGGCCGCAGCGCCAGCGCCTGTCCTGCTCCAACCTCGCCCATGGCATCGCCGCCTGCGCGGCGACCGAAAAGCAGGAATTGGCCAGCGGACCGCAGGCCAATATCGCGATCGTGTCGGCCTATAACGACATGCTGTCGGCCCACCAGCCTTACGAACGCTATCCCGCGCTGATCAAGGCGGCGGCCAATGCGGTCGGCGCGGTGGCGCAGTTCGCCGGCGGCGTGCCGGCGATGTGCGACGGCGTCACGCAAGGTCGCGCCGGCATGGAAATGTCCTTGTTCAGCCGCGACGTCGTCGCCATGGCTACCGGCATCGCGCTCAGCCACGACATGTTCGATGGCGCCCTGCTGCTCGGCATCTGCGACAAGATCGTGCCGGGCCTGGTGATCGGCGGGCTGGCCTTCGGCCATCTGCCGGTCATCCTGGTGCCGGGCGGGCCGATGCCGTCGGGCCTGTCCAATGCCGAGAAGGCAAAGATCCGCCAGCTGGCCGCCGAGGGCAAGGCCGGGCCGGCGGAACTGCTCGATGCCGAGATGAAGGCCTATCACGCGCCGGGCACCTGCACCTTCTACGGCACCGCCAATACCAACCAGCTGTGCATGGAGCTGATGGGGCTGCATCTGCCCGGCGCCTCCTTCGTGCCGCCCAACACCTCCTTGCGCGATGCGCTGACCCGCGCGGCGACCGAGCGGGTCGCGGGCATCACCGCGCTGGGCCCGGACTACACGCCGATGGGCCACGTGGTCGACGAACGCGCCGTGGTCAACGGCGTGGTCGGCCTGCTGGCCTCGGGCGGTTCGACCAACCATACGCTGCATCTCGTCGCCATGGCGGCGGCGGCCGGCATCACGCTGACCTGGGATGATTTCGCCGACCTGTCGGCGGCCGTGCCGCTGCTGGCGCGGATCTACCCGAACGGCCTGTCCGACGTGAACCATTTCCACCGCGCCGGCGGCACCGGTTTCCTGGTGCGCGAACTGCTGGGGCTCGGCCTGCTGCATGGCGACGTGCTGACCGTCGCCGGCCGCGGGTTGCATGCCTATACAAACATGCCCGTGCTGGACGGCGAGATGCTCGCCTGGCATCCCGCGCCGACCGAGAGCGGCAACCCCGACGTGCTGGCGCCCGGGTCCAAGCCGTTCCAGCCCGACGGCGGCATCCGCATCCTGCGCGGCAATCTCGGCCAGGCTGTCATCAAGACCTCGGCCGTCAAGCCGGCCCATCGCGTGGTCGAGGCGCCGGCCCGCGTCTTCCGCACCCAGAACGAATTCCAGGAAGCCTTTGCCGCCGGCCGGCTGACCGGCGATTTCGTCGCCGTCGTCCAGTTCCAGGGCCCCAAGGCCAACGGCATGCCGGAACTGCACAAGCTGACCCCGCCGCTGGGCGTGCTGCTCGATCGCGGGCAGAAGGTCGCGCTGGTCACCGACGGCCGGATGTCCGGCGCCTCGGGCAAGGTGCCGGCCGCCATCCATGTCTCGCCGGAAGCCGAGGCCGGCGGCATGATCGGCCGCATCCGCGATGGCGACATGGTCCGGCTCGACGCCGAGGCCGGCACGCTCGACGTCGCCGCCGACCTTGCCGCCCGGCCGGCGCCCAATGTCGATCTGTCGGCCAACCAGGCCGGGACGGGGCGCGAACTGTTCGCCGCCTTCCGCGCCCATGTCGGCCTGGCCGAGCACGGCGCCGCGATGTTCGGTCGCTGATTCATGCCGGCGGTCGTCTCCCGCCGGGCCGGGCCGGCCTGGCCCGCCATCGTCGTCGATCTCGGCGGCACCAACGTGCGTTTCGCCGTGGTCGACGGGCCGGACGCGGGCTTGCGCGCGGTCGAAGCCTATCGCGGCGACGACCATCGCGATTTCGACGGCGCCTTCCTCACCTACCTCGCCACCCTCGATTTGTTACCGCGCGCCGTCGCGGTGGCGGTGGCCGGCCCGATCGAGGGCGACAGCATCACCGTCACCAACCGCGACCACTGGGTGATATCGGCCCATGAACTGGCCGCGCGTCATGGCCTCGACCGCGTCGTGCTGCTCAACGATTTCGAGGCGATGGTGCGCGTGCTGCCCGCGCTGCGGCCGGAGGAAACCATCCAGATCGGCGGCGGCGCCGGCGTACCGGACCAGGCGATGGTGCTGATGGGGCCGGGCACCGGCCTCGGCGTCGCCACCTTGGCGCGCGCCCCGCGCGGCTGGCTGGTCGTCTCGGGCGAAGGCGGCCATGTCGAGCTGGCCCCGGGCACCGAGCGCGAGGATGCCGCCTTCGACCTGCTGCGCCGCCAGCTCGGCCGCGTCTCGGCCGAGACCGTCCTGTCCGGGCCGGGACTGGTCAATCTCTACCGCGCGCTGGCGACGATCGACGGCGGCAAGCCCGAGCTGAGCGAGGCGCCCGCCATCACCGCCGCGGCGCTGGGCCGCGACGATGCCCGCGCCCGCGAGGCCGTCTCGATCTTCTGCGCGCTGACCGGCGCCTATGCCGGCGACCTCGCGCTGATCGTCGGCGCCCGCGGCGGCGTCTATCTCGGCGGCGGCATCCTGCCCAGGCTGGCCGACGTCATCCCCGAAACTCCGCTGCGCGCCCGCTTCGAGGCGAAGGCGCCGATGGAGGATTTCGTGCGTCCCATTCCGGTCAGGCTGATCACCGCCGCCTATCCGGGTCTTGCCGGCGCCGCCCTCTGGCTCGCCGATATCCAGGAAAGATGAAGTCCATGAATCCGCAGGAAGGCCTGCTGCAGATCCTCGCCGCCGCCGCCGTGGTGCCGGTCGTCACCGTCAGGGATGTCGCCGAGGGCGTCAATCTTGCCCGCGCGCTGGTCGAAGGGGGGCTCACCGCCATCGAGATCACCTTGCGCACGCCGGCCGCGCTGGAGGCGATCGGCGCGATCGCCCGCGAGGTGCCGGGCGCGGTGGTCGGCGCCGGCACGGTCCTGAGT
>JAEYTW010000203.1 GCA_023433835.1 Pseudomonadota bacterium
ACGGCGACCTGTCGACGGTGATGAGCCCGCGCACGGTGATCACCTGGGCCGAGAACTCCGAGATCTTCGGCGATGTGGGCTTTGCCTTCCGGCTGACCTTCCTCAACAAGTGCGACGAACTCGAGCGGCCCGTGGTGGCCGAGTTCTACCAGCGCGTGTTCGGCGAAGACCTGCCGGAATCGGCCGCGAACCTCGCGGTCATCGCCTGATTTCCACTGGGTGTCATCCCTGCGCAGGCAGGGATCCACCACCCGCCAGCGCGGGCTTTGAGTTGGGTCCCTGCCGCGCAGGGATGACAACCGAGAGGTCCGCGATCTACGTTCGCTAGAATAATCATGGCCCCTCCCTCGCGTAGTCAGAAGCCGAACAAGCCCGATACGACCCAGCCGTTCAAGACGGCGATGGGGGCGGCGGTGCGCGCCATCGGCAACAAGCGCGACCTCGAGGTGAGCTTTTCGGCTGACCGCCCGATCCTGACCTCGGACAAGGCGCGGCTCGCCAACCTGCCGCGCCTGCCGACCATGCGCGACATCGCCATTGCCCGCGGCCAGGGCGACGCCATGGCGATGCGGCTGGCCAGTCACGACCCCGAGACGCACCGCAAGCGCGCGCCGGCCGAACCGGAGGCTCGCGCCGCCTATGACGCTCTGGAACAGGCCCGCGTCGAGGCCCTCGGCTGCATCCGCATGCCGGGGATGGCCGGCAACATCCACGAAATGCTGGAAGACCGGCTGTTCCGCCAGAACTTTGCCGAAGTTTCCGACAAGGCGGACGCGCCGCTCGCGGAGGCGCTCGGGCTGATACTGCGCGAGCGGGTGGCAGGCGTTGCGATCCCGCCCTCCGGCAACGCCCTCGTCAACCTGTGGAAGCAGGAAATCGAGGAACGGGCTGGCAATTCGCTGACCACCCTGCTGACCCGGTTCGAGGACCAGGAGTTGTTCAGCCGCGCCACGCGGCAGCTGTTGCGCGACCTGAACCTCGTCCCTGACAGCGACATGGACGATGGCGAGAGCGACGACAGCGACGGCGACGACGACCAGAATCCGGAGCGCGGCCAGGACGACGAGAAGACTCCCGAGCAGGGAGAAGGCGAGAGCCAGGACGCCGAGGCCGACGAGGACCAGACCCCCGGTCAGTCCGAGGAGGAAGGCGAGGTCGACGGCGCCGAGATGGATTTCACCGACGCCGATGAGGACGAGTCCTCGGAGGCCGGCGAGGACCAGCCCAACCCGCCTCCGCCCGGCGCCAACGCCAAGGAATTCCAGAACGTCTTCAATTACAAGATCTTCACCCAGAAGTTCGACGAAGTCGTTCGCGCCCCCGACCTCTGCCCGCCGGAGGAACTCGACCAGCTCCGCGCGCTGCTCGACAAGCAGCTCGAGAGCCTGGCCGGCGCCGTCGCCCGCCTCGCCAACAAGCTGCAGCGCCGCCTCATGGCCCAGCAGAACCGCAGCTGGGAGTTCGACCTCGAGGAAGGCCTGCTGGACACGGCCCGCCTCACCCGCGTGGTCACCGATCCGCTGCAGGCCCTGAGCTTCAAGGTCGAGCAGGACACCGACTTCCGCGACACCGTGGTGACGCTGCTGCTCGACAATTCCGGCTCCATGCGGGGCCGCCCGATCACCATTGCGGCGATCTGCGGCGACATCCTCGCCCGCACGCTGGAGCGCTGCGGCGTGAAGGTCGAGATCCTCGGCTTCACCACGCGCGCCTGGAAGGGCGGCAAGAGCCGCGAGGCCTGGCTCGAGGCGGGGCGTCCGCCCAACCCGGGCCGCGTCAACGACATCCGCCACATCATCTACAAGGCGGCCGACGAGCCGTGGCGCCACGCCCGCCGCAACCTCGGCCTGATGATGCGCGAGGGACTGCTCAAGGAGAACATCGACGGCGAGGCGCTGGTCTGGGCCCATCAGCGACTGATGGCCCGGTCGGAACAGCGCCGCATCCTGATGGTGATTTCCGACGGCGCGCCGGTCGACGATTCGACCCTGTCGATCAACCCGGGCAACTATCTCGACCGTCATCTGCGCGAAGTCATCGAGTGGATCGAGAGCCGTTCGCCGGTCGAGCTGGTCGCGATCGGCATCGGCCACGACGTCACCCGCTATTACCAGCGGGCGGTCACCATCGTCGATGCCGAGCAGCTCGGCGGGGCGATGATGGACAAGCTGGCCGAACTGTTCGACGAGGCGCCGCGCGAGATGGCGGCCCCGCGCACCGGCGGCGGCCGGCGGATGACCGACGCGATGTCCGCGCTGATCGGCAAGCGCCAGGCCGGCTGATAAAGGTCAGGCGGCCGGCATGTCCGGCCGCCCGACCGCGCTGGGATGCCCTTCGCCGGCGGCGGGGATGATGGTCAGCCCGCCGCTGGCTTCCAGGATCGCGTACTTGATCTGGTCGAGCCGTTCCAGGCCGTGGCTGGCCCGGGCGGCGAACAGCACGTCGTCGCGGTCGATGCGGGCCTGCCGCATCCGCCCGTCGAGCATCCTGCCATGCTCGACAAGAATCAGCGGCGCGCCGTCGAGCCAGCAGGACAGCTGCGGCACGTGCTGCTTCAGCAGCGACATCCCGACATTGATGATCACGAGCGTCGCGATGACGACGATGGCGCCGGTCAGCGAGATGTCGTCGCCCAGCAGCGCCTGCTGCGTCGCCTCGCCGATCACCAGCAGCAGCACGAAGTCGAAGGCCGTCATCGTGGCGACGGTGCGCCGCCCGGCGAGGCGCAGCATCACCATCAGGATGACGTAGACGGCTGCGGCGTTCAGGACCATGTCCATGGCAGTTCAGGGATAGACCAGGATGTCGAGGGGGGTGGGGCGGGCATCGGGATCGGCGGCGACGCGGACCCGCTGCATTCCCCATGCGCGCGGCTTGAGCCGGAAGGTCACGACGCCGGCGCCGGTGCCCGGCGCGAAATCGTAGGCCAGGCCCTGGCGTTCGCTGCGCACCGTGGCCGGTTCGGGATCGACCCGGACGACGTCGAAGCCGTCGATGCCCTGCATCCACAGGGTCCGTCCGGCCGGCAGCGTCACCGACAGCCGCGTCTCGACGCCGCGCCGGGCGAAGCGTTCATAGCTGGCGGAAAAGCCCTGGCCGGTGCCGGCCGCGGCCGCAAGCGGCCCGCCCGCGAAGGTGCCGGCCGCGGCGGCGGCGGCGATCAGGACCAGGATGGCCCAGCCGATTCTTTCGAACAGCCAGTAGCGGCGCTGAAACCGCATGTCCTCGCGTATCGGTCCGGCCATGCCCATTCTCCGCGCCTCTGCGGCGGCTTCAACGCGCGGGGCTCGGCGATCGTTCCTGTTGGCCGGACGGCGCGGCCGTGCTGCGATGGCGGCGTCCGACAGGTTCGAGAAGGGGCCATCTGCGATGCCGATGCAGCTCGACGGTTCATGCCATTGCGGCGCGGTGCGGTTCACGGTGGCGAGCCATGCGCCCTATCCCTACCAGCTCTGCTATTGCTCGATCTGCCGCAAGACCGGGGGTGGCGGCGGTTTCGCCATCAACATCATGGGCGATGCCGCGACCCTCGCGGTTGCCGGCCGCCG
Source organism: Pseudomonadota bacterium (assembly GCA_023433835.1). GTDB lineage: Bacteria > Pseudomonadota > Alphaproteobacteria > Ferrovibrionales > Ferrovibrionaceae > JAFKFH01. The sequence goes on from JAEYTW010000203.1 coordinate 3,549, forward strand.
GGCGCTGAAGATCTATCGGGCCAAGGTCGCGCGCGACGGGCAATGCGAAACCTCGTCCGGCCAGCGCCATTACTGCGGGCGCTGCGCCAGCGCGCTGTGGCTGTTCGACCCGCAATGGCCCGACCTCGTCCACCCGATGGCCTCGGCCGTCGATACCGATCTGCCGGCGCCGCCGGCCAAGGTGCATCTGATGCTGGGCTCGAAGGCTTCCTGGGTGAAGCCCGACATCGGTCCCGGTGACGACTGCTTCGATGAATACCCGGCATTGTCGATCGAGGACTGGCACCGGCGCCGCGGCCTCTGGATCGACTGACCGCGTAACTGCGCTGCAACTTTCTGCAATTTGTGCAGTTTGGAAGGGCCTTGCCTCTATACGGGTCGATCGCCGTGGTAATGTTTACCCAGGCGTGCCCGCCGGGCGCGGCCTGTGAGAGACATGCCACATGGATGCCCTGAACCGCGATGAGGCCGCACGGAAGACGCAGGACGCTCGCCCCGTCTCGCTGCGGGTTCTCGCCCCGTTCCTGGGTCTGCTCGTCGGGGCGCCGTTCCTGGTCTCCGCCGTCTTCGACAACATGAACCACCTGTCCGCGGCCGCTAGCCACCTGGCCGAGGATGCCGGCGGCCACGCCCGGATCGCGGCCCGCATCATAACCGATCTCGGCCCCGACGCGGCCCAGGCCGTGCTGGACGGGGCCG
>JAEYTW010000606.1 GCA_023433835.1 Pseudomonadota bacterium
CATCGAGACCAGCACGCCGCCGGCGGCGACCAGCCCGCCCCCCAGGGCAAAGGCGAAGGCCGCGGCGGCACGGACGTCGATGGCGACGAGCTGGGCCGCGACCGGGTCCACGGCGACCGCGCGCAGCGCCGTGCCGAGGCGCGTGCGGGTCATGACGAGATAGAGCCCGCCGCCGATGACGGCCGCGGCGGCCAGCGCCACCAGCCGGTTGGCGGCGATGGTCGAGCCCAGCACCGGGACCGGCACGGCGAGATAGCTGTAGCTGTAATAGGCGCCGCCGAAGGCCACGAGGGCGATGCCCTGGATGACGAACAGCAGGCCGAAGGTGGCGAGGATCGAATCGACCTCGAGGGCCGCCCGCGTCCGGGCCCGGGCGACCAGCCAGGCCAGCAGGCCGCGATAGATCGCCCAGTTGACCAGGAAGGCCAGCGGCACGACCAGCAAGAGCCCGGCCAGCGGGTTGACCCCGAGGCCTGAGAAGAACCAGAAGGCGAGGAAGGCGGCGGCGATCAGGAATTCGCCGTAGGACAGGTTCATGATGCGGGCGACGCCGTATTGCAGCGTCAGCCCCATGGCGATCAGCGCATACATGCCGCCGAGCGTCACGCCCGACAGCAGGGCATCGATGAAGATCATGGCGTCGGACCCATCGCCGCCGCGGCCGTCACGGCGCCTGCCAGGCAGGCTTGGGGAACAACGGTGCCTTGGCGCCGTGGTTGGAGGCCGGCGCGATGCCGTAGAATTCGCCGTCCTGCCACTGGCCGACCCACCACAGGTTGGTCGGCACGTTGTCCTTCATCTTCATCGTGCCGACGACGGTCTCGAACGAGCCGGTCTGCAATTCCTTGATGACGGCGGCGCGGTCGATCTTGCCGACCTTCTCGATCGCCTGCTGCAGCATCTGCAGCGAGGCATAGGTGATCGGCGAGGCCCAGCGGTCGGGCTCGCGGTTGGCAAAGGCGACATGGCGCTTGAAATAGTCCTGCAGCTCGGGCCGGCTGGCATCCCACCCGCCGATGCCCATCACCCCTTGCGCATTGGCGCCGAAGCGCTGCTTGTAGAGCGGGAAGGCGGTGCCGACGCCGGTATAGAAGACCTTCGGGTTGAAGCCCTGCAGGCGCGACTGCTCGGTCAGGCCCAGCGTATCCGGCGGATAGCTGAAGGCGATGAAGACATCCGGGTTGGCGCGCTGCACCTCGGTCACGATCGGCGCCATGTCCTGGGTGCCGACCGGATAGCTCTTGTCGTAGACCAGCTTGAAGCCGGCCTTCTCGATCAACGGGCGCCCGGCCGAGGACAGGTCGATGCCGAAGCCGTCGGCGACCGAGACCATCGCCACGTTGTTGCCGATCTTGCCGTCCTTGCGCAGGGCGCTCAGCACCTCGACCAGCGCGCCGGCCCCGGCCGAACCCTGGCCCAGGAACCAGAACGAATTGGGCCAGCGCTTGCCCAGCTCGACCGCGCGCTCGTTGACGGCGGTGGTGGCCAACTGCGGGTAGCCCGCCTTGGCGAAGACCGGGCCGACGGCGAGATTGACGCCGGTGCCCCAGGGGGCCAGCAGGAAATCGACCTTGTCCTGGTTGATCAGCCGCTCGACCGCGCGCACGGCTTCCTCGGACGAGGAGCGGTCGTCGTATTCGACCACGGTGATCGGCACCCGCCTGGACCCGAGCTTGAGGCCGCCCGCCGCATTGACCTCCTTCACCCACATCTCGTAGTTCGGGATCAGCGAGATGGTGGCGCCGCCGGCATTGGGGCCTGTCTTGGAAATCGCCCAGCCGATCTTGACCGAATCCTGGGCCAGCGCCGGCAAGGCCGTCAGCGCGGCACCGGCGAGCAGCCCGCTCAGCAGGGCCGTCAATCCGTGTTTCATGGTCGGTTTCCTCTCCTGGTTTGCGCTGCCATGCGATTGGCAACAGTTATGCTGCGCCGCAAAACAATGCGACGTGCTCTCCCACGATCCGGGCAGAGATCCGGCAATGGTCATGGCGTGAAGACACGCGGGATCACTTAACCGTCGCGGGTTTTACCGATGAATATTTCCTCCCGCTGCGCCGCCTCGGTTGACCGGGCGATCTTCAGCTTGGTTTATCATTGAACAATTTGATTAGATCCAGTACAGCCCTATCGGAATGGATATTTTCGGGGAAAAGTTGGATTTTTCCGAAGGGCGGCTGCGCCCGCCCGCGTCGGTCGTGCATGGCGAAAGATTGTTGCCGGCACTGGCCGCGCGCGACTGGGTGCTGGACACGGCCGCCCGTCGGGGCAGGGCGCATTTCTTCCTGATCGCCTCCGGTTCGGCCGAGGTCCAGGTCGGTCCCGGCCGCCTCGAACTCGCGGCGCCCGCCTGCGTATGGCTACCGCCGGGGGCGGCGCATCTGGTGCGCCTGCAGGCCGGCGGCACCGGCCACCTGGTCGCGGCGGCCGAGGATTTCATCGCCCGGGTCATCGGCGCCTCGAGCGAAGCGCCGCATCTGCGCGACGTCGCCGATCGGCTGATCCATATCCCGGCCGACCGGCTGGGCCCGCGTCAGACGGCGCTGGCCCAGGCCTGCACGATGATCGAGCAGGAAATCCGCGAGCCGGAGCAGGGCGCCTTCGCCATGCTGTCGGTGCAGCTCGGCGCGCTGCTGATCCTCGTCTGGCGTCTTGCGGGGCAGGCCGTCGAGACCCCGGGCCTGCGCGGCACCGGTTCGCAGATCGTCCACCGCTTCCAGCATCTGGTCGAGCTGCATTTCCGCGAGCACTGGCCGGTCTCGCGCTATGCCCGCGCGCTCGGCGTCACCGAGGATCGCCTGCATGCCGCCTGCACCCGCGGCGCCGGCCGCGGCCCGCGCGGCCTGATCCACGGCCGGCTGATCGAAGAGGCGCAGGCCAGGCTTGCCCAGACCGGCCTGCCGGTCGAGCAGATCGGCTTCAACCTCGGCTTCCGCGACCCCGCCTATTTCAGCCGCTTCTTCAAGCAGCGCGCGGGGGCGTCGCCGGCCGCCTTCCGCCGTGCCGCGCAGGAGGCCCGCAAGGTGGAGACGTTTGCGGCCTGGCCTTAAGGCAGTCGGCGACCGTCGAGTAAAGACAGAAATTGCGACGCATTATCATATTTTGTAGGAGAATGGCGGAGACGTCGTTCACACGAGGGATAGATCATGTTCAGGAAAATCGTACTGGCCGCTGCGCTGACCGTTGCCGCCCTGCCGGCGCAGGCGCATTTCGTGTGGCTGGAGCGCGATGGCGCCGGCCCGGCCGCGGCCTTCTTCGGCGAGTGGGACGAGGATGTCCGCGAGACGTCGGGGCCGGGCGGGCATCTCGACGTCATCGCCGGCCCCGTGGCTTTCCAGGCCGACAGGTCGAAGCCGCTGGCCATCACCCGCGGGGCCGACCGCCTCGAGATCGCGGCGGCCGGCCCTGGCGACGTGCGCTTCGTCGAGGCAACGATCAAGCCGCGCGACGACAAGCGCAACGGCGGCCGCACCAAGGGCATGTTCCACGCCAAGGCCGGCCGGGCCGACACCAAGGCGGCGCTCGACCTCGAGTTGGTGCCGCTGACCGCCGATGGCGATCGCTTCGTGCTGCTGCTGCGCGGCCAGCCGCTGCCCAAGGCCGAGATCAAGCTGGCCGCCCCCCCGAAATGGGCGCGCGAGCTGCATACCGATGAGAAGGGCGAAGTGGCCTTCGACCTGCCCTGGGCCGGGCGCTACGTCGCCGAGGTCGTGCATGTCGAGACCATCAAGGGCGGCGAGGGCGAGCAGGCCTATGACCGCATCCGCCATGTCTCCAGCCTGTCGTTCGTGACCACGACCGGCATCCCCTGGACCGGCAACTAAGTCAGTCGGCCGAATAGCGGTCGAGGCTGAGCCGGCCGGCCAGTTCGAGATGGCGGCGCAGCAGGGCTTCGGCGAAGCCCTGCTCGCCGTTCTCGACGGCGGCGAGGATCGCCAGATGCTCGGCGCTCGATTGCCGCACGCGCTCAGGGTCGAGCGTGGTGAACACCGCCAGTTCCTTCATTCGCCGCAAGTTGTTCTGCTGGCGCACCGCCTGCAGGAAGAACCGGTTGTGCGACCAGCCGGCCAGGGTTTCGTGGAACGAGGCGTTCAGCGTGAACCAGGCCTGGCGTGTCATGCCGGCCAGCGGCTGGTCGAGCACCGCGCGATGGGCATCGCGCAATTGCGCCAGCCGCTCGGGGTCGGCGCGGAAGGTCGGTTCGCGCAGCGCGATGCATTCGACGCCTAAGCGGAACTGATAGCTCTCGGCAATCGCCGCGGGCGTATCGAGGGAATCGGCAAAGCGCCAGCCATGGCCGCGCTGGCGTTCGGCCAGGCCCTCCGCCGCCAGCCGCATGAACACCCGCCGCACCACGCCGCGCGAGACGCCGTAGCGCTCGGTCAGCTCGGTCTCCGAGACTTCCGGGGCCAGGCGGCCCAGCGCCCGGTCGCTCAGCAGCGTGCCGTGCAGCTGCTCGGCCTGCGAGGGCGGCACAAGGGCGTCGTCATCGGGCAGGTCCGATGTCTGGGTCTCCAGGATGAAGCCGCGCCCCGGCTCGAACCGCATCAGCCCGTGTTCGGCCAGCAGCAGCAGCGCGCCGCGCACCGGCGAGCGCGAGACGCCGAAACGCCTGGCCAGGCGCTGTTCCGGGATGCGCGCCCCGACCTGCCAGCTTTCCCGCCGCGCCTCGTCGAGGATCTGGCGCGCCAGGTCAGTCTGCAGCGGGCTGACCTCGCTCTGCTCCTGTTCCGGCACGCCCCCTGATCCTCGCGACCTCATTGCGGCGGCGGAGGATAGGCCGATCGCCCGGGCTTCTCCACGGCTTTCGCCGGACTCGGCAAAATAGTGATTTTTAAATCGATAAAACACACTATGCTTCGAAGCCTGTCAGGGAGAGAGAACACGATGCGCTGGGAAAAACTGCTCGTCACCGCCTGTGCCGCCGCCATGCTGAGCGCGCCGGCGCTGGCTGCCGGCACGCTGAAGGTGTCGCTGAATGCCGACATCAGGTCGACCAGCCCGGGCGTCAATCGCGACGACAATACCGATGGCGTGGTGCTGCACCTGGTCGAGGGGCTGGTCGCCTATCGCGAGGATGCCTCGATCGCGCCGCTGCTGGCCAGGTCGGTCGAGACCTCGGCCGATGGCCTGACCTACACGTTCAAGCTGCGGGACGGCGTCAAATTCCATAACGGCGAGACGCTGACGGCTGACGACGTGGTCTGGACCTGGAACCGCTATCTCGATCCCAGGACCAGCTGGCGCTGCCTGCCCGATCTGGACGGCCGCGGCCGCATCAAGATCGAGAGCGTGACGGCCGCCGATCCGCAGACGGTGGTGTTCAAGGTCAACCGCCCCACCGCGCTGCTGCTGGCCACCATGGCGCGCACCGATTGCGGCGGCTCGGGCATCCTGCACAAGTCGTCGGTCAATGCCGACGGCAGCTGGAAGGAGCCGGTGGGCACCGGGCCGTTCCGCCTGAAGGAGTGGAAGCGGGGCGAGGCCATCGTGCTCGAGCGCTTCAAGGACTATGCCGCGCTGCCCGGGCCGATGGACGGCTATACCGGGGGCAAGCAGGTGCTGGTCGACGATGTCCGCTACATGATCATCCCCGATGCGGCGGCGGCCGGTGCCGCGCTGCGCTCGGGCGCCATCGACGTCATCGCCAATGCCGCGGCGACCGACATGAAGGAGCTGGAGAAGGATCCCAAGGTCGTGGTCGAGGCCGCGCCGACCATGTCGATCCAGGCTTTCCTGTTCCAGACCCGCGATCCGCTGCTGCGCAATCCGAAGATGCGCCAGGCCATCGCCATGGCGCTCGATACCAAGGCGATCGCGGAGGCCGCGACGGAGGGTAAGGCGCCTGCCAACAATTCGGTGGTGCCGTCGGCCAGCCCGTTCCATGGCGCGGTCGAAGGGCAGGGCTTCACCTACGCGCCCGACAAGGTCAAGGCGCTACTGGCCGAGGCCGGCTACAAGGGCGAGAAGATCACGCTGATCACCAACAAGCGCTACCCCGACTGCTACGACACCGCGGTGCTGGCCCAGTCGATGATGCAGGCCGTCGGCATCATGGTCGAGCTCGAGGTGATCGAATGGGGCACCCAGCTCGATCGCTACCTCGCCGGCAAGTACCAGATGATGGCCTTCCCGTATTCCGCCCGTCTCGATCCGTCGCTCAGCTTCGATGCGCTGATGGGCCCGAAGGAGACCGAGCCGCGCAAGGTCTGGGACAACCCGGCGGCGCAGGCCTTGCTCGCCCGCTCGATGGAAGTGGCCGATACCGCGCAGCGCCAGCAACTGTTCGACCAGCTGCACCGCCAGTTCATCGCCGATGCGCCGATGATCGTGCTCTACAACATTCCGGACTTCGCGCCCTATGCGAAGGGCGTGCAGGGCTACAAGCCCTGGGTGGCGTCCAAGCCCCGGCTGTGGGGCGTCGGGCGGGGGGCGTAAGCGTTACGCCAATCAGCTCTTATTGTCACGGCCGGGCTTGACCCGGCCGTCACTGGCAACCCGCCCGTGAGACGATCATAAGGCGTCTTCCATCGGGTGGAGGCTGATGACCGGGTCAAGTCCGGCCATGACGATAATAGGCTTAAGTTCCCACAGCGCCGGCAGCTCGGACGGCGTTGCGAGCAGGTTTGCCTTTGTGACTGCCGAGATTGTCGAGGATGACGACATCGCCCTTTTTCAGGGTCGGCACGAGCGCCTGCTCTACACAATCGGTGAAGATGTCGCCATTGATCGGTCCGTCGAGGACCAGCGGCGCAACGATATGGTCGTGGCGCAATCCGGCCAGGAAGGTCAGCGTCTTCCAATGGCCATGCGGCACCTTGTCGATCAACGGTTGGCCTCTCGGGCTCCAGCCGTGGGTGCGGGTCATGTTGGTTTTGACCCAGGTCTCGTCGACGAAGACCAGGCGGGCCGGATCAAGCCGATGCTGGTGGCTTCGCCATCGGGCGCGGAACCGGGCGATCCTGTACCCATTCTGCTCGCTCGCCATCAGCGTTTTTTTTGAAGCTGAGGCCCTCGCGCCGGAAAAACCTCCATACCGACTTCATGTGAACCGAGACGCCGCGCTCGGCCAACTCTGCGGTCAGCGCCCGCAGCGTAATGTCCCGTTTCTCGGCGACCCGGCCACGCAGCCAAACCGCTATCTCTCCGATCAGCGGGCTTAATCGTCGGCCACCGCGCTTCCCGGGCTGCAGCCCGTGACCCTTACGTACCCGCTGCGACCAACGCACCACCGTCGCCGCAGAAACAGAGTAACGCGCCGCCGCTTCCCGCACCGTCGCGCCGGCCGTTACCGCCGACACAACCCGCTCACGCAGATCCAACGAATAGGCTCGTGACATCGCCCTCAGCTTCCATCTCAGTTGACAGGTTGAATCACGTTTTTGGCCTAATACCAGTCTGTGTTGATGCTGACTCACAAGGTTGTCGCCAATCTGGTTAAAGTCTGAATCAATGTCGCCGGGCATGATGAGGGCTGACAGATGGGACGGGCGATTAGCTTGCGAGCGGATTTCGACGGATCGCGGCTGCGGCGGCTGGCTCGGTTATCGAAGAGCGCGCCCCAGGCACGGCGCCTGCTGGCGCTGGCTCAGATTTACGACGGCGGTAGCCGGAGTGAGGCAGCGCGGATTGGCGGGGTGACCCTGCAGATTGTGCGGGACTGGGTACTCCGGTTCAATGCCCGGGGCCCCGATGGGCTGCTTGACGGCAAGGCTCCGGGCAAAGCGTCGATCCTGAATGATGCCCAGCGCCGGGCGTTGATCGAGGCGGTCGAGCACGGACCGATCCCGGCGATCCATGGGGTGGTGCGCTGGCGGCTGATCGACCTGGTGCAGTGGCTGCGCGAGGAGTTCGCGGTATCGCTCGACGAGACCACGGTAAGCCGTGAGCTCAAGAAGCTGGGC
>JAEYTW010000234.1 GCA_023433835.1 Pseudomonadota bacterium
CGACCAGGGCCAGCGCGGCCTTGGCCGCCCCGCCGCCCTTGTCGAGATCGGTCTTGCGGGCGCGGGCCCAGGCCTGGTCGTCATTCTCGACGGTGATGATGCCGTTGCCGATCGACAGGCCCAGCCGGATGCCGAGATCCATGATGCCGCGCGCGCTTTCGTTCGAGACGATGTCGTAATGCGTCGTCTCGCCGCGGATGACGCAGCCCAGCGCGACATAGGCGTCGTAGCGGAAACGCACGTCGCGGGCGCCGGCCTCGGCAGCCAGGACGATCGCCGGCGGAATCTCCAGCGCGCCGGGCACCGAAATGCGGTCGTAGCGTGCGCCGGCCTCGTCCAGCGCCGCGGTGGCGCCTTCCAGCATGGCGTCGGCGATGTCGTCGTAGAAACGCGCCTCGACGATCAGCACGCGCGGGGAAACGGTCATGGTCGGATTACTCCTCGAGGGGCTTGAGCGGGCGGATCTCGGTCACGTTGAGGCCGTAGCCTTCGATACCGACCAGACCCTTCACGCGATTGGACAGGACGATCATGTCCTTGAGGCCGAGATCGAGCAGGATCTGCGCGCCGATGCCGTAATCGCGCAACTGCCCCTGATCCTCGACCGGCTGGCCCAGCCGGCGCTTGACCCGGTCGGACAACGCATTCGGGCGCGGCTCGCGGATCAGCACGACGACGCCGCGGCCGGCCTCGCCGATCGCCTTCATCGCGCCGTGCAACAGGCCGGCCGAGGCGCTCGACTTGTCGCCCAGCACGTCCTCGATGACGTTCAGCGCGTGGACGCGGACCATCACCGGGACATCGCCCGAGATGTCGCCCTTCACCAGCGCGATATGCTCGGCATGCTCGACCGTGTTGCGGTAGACCAGCATCTTGAACTCGCCGCCCCAGCGGCTGTCGATGTGGTCTTCCAGAACCCGGCGGACCAGGTTGTCGTGGCGGCGGCGATGGGCGATCAGGTCGGCGATGGTGCCGACCTTCAGCCCGTGCAACTGGGCGAAGCCGACGAGGTCGGGCAGGCGCGCCATGCTGCCGTCGTCGTTCATGATCTCGCAGATCACGCCGGCAGGGGTCAGCCCGGCCAGGCGGGCGATGTCGACCGAGGCTTCCGTGTGGCCGGCGCGCACCAGCACGCCGCCGTCGCGGGCAACCAGCGGGAAGACATGGCCGGGCGTCGCGATGTCGGCGGCGCCCTTGGCCGGGTCGATGGCGACCTTGACCGTGTGGGCGCGGTCGGCGGCCGAGATGCCGGTGGTGACGCCCTCGCGCGCCTCGATCGAGACGGTGAAGGCGGTCTGGTGGCGCGACAGGTTGTCCTTGGCCATCAAGGGCAAACCGAGCTGCTCGACGCGCTGGCGGGTCATCGCCAGGCAGATCAGGCCGCGGCCGTGCTTGGCCATGAAGTTGATCACTTCCGGCGTGCAGTTGTCGGCCGGGATGACCAGGTCACCCTCGTTCTCGCGATCCTCGTCGTCGACCAGGATCACCATCTTGCCGGCGCGGATATCGGCCAGGATATCCTCGATCGAGGACAGGTACTGCGAATAGCTGTTGATGCCGGGGGGCAGGCTGGTCATCGGTTAGCGCTCCATCTCGGCCAGCCGGGCGACATAGCGGGCAAGCACGTCGATCTCGATATTCACCTTGGTTCCCGCCTGCAACCGGCCGAGCGTGGTCACCGCCTGGGTATGCGGGATCAGGTTGACGCCGAAGGTGGGGCGGCCGTCGGCCGTCGCGCCGACCTCGTTGACCGTCAGCGAGACGCCGGAAACGGCCACCGAACCCTTCTTGGCGACGAAGGCGCCGAGGGCCTTGGGCAGCGCGAAGACGAGCCGCAGGCTGTCACCCTCGGGCCGGGCCTCGGTCACTTCGGCGACGCCGTCGACATGGCCCGAGACGATATGCCCGCCGAGTTCGTCGCCGACCTTCAGCGAGCGTTCCAGGTTGATCGGATGCCCCGGTCCCCAGGCGTCCAGCGTGGTGCAGGACAGGGTTTCGGCCGAGACGTCGACCGAGAACCAGTCGGGGCCCTTGTCGACCACCGTCAGGCAGACGCCGTCGCAGGCGATCGAGGCGCCGATCGCGATCGAGGCGGTGTCGTAGGCGGTCTGGAGCGCGAAGCGCGTGTCGCCGCGCCGTTCGACCGCGCGGACACGGCCGATATCTGTGACGATGCCGGTAAACATGGCTCTTTCTTAGCGCCGCCCGGGGCTTTGTCCAACCGCTTTATCGGCCTTATGGCTGACGCCGGCGTCAGGCGTCGCGGCGCTCGTAGGTCTCGATCAGGTCGTCGCCGCAAGGTTCCTGGCCCGTGCGCCGCCACAGCGGCGCCTGAACCAGGCGGTCAACCCCGAAGCCCTGCAGGGCAGCAATGCCGTCGCCGCCGATCAGCTTGGGGGCCCGCATCCACACCAGCCGGTCGACCAGCCCCGCCCGGACCAGCGCGGCCGCGACCGAGGCGCCGCCCTCGGCCAGCACCCGCGTCAGGCCGCGATCGCCGAGCGCCGCCAGCGCCGCCTTGAGGTCCGGACGACCATCCGTGTCGCGCGGCACCGCGATCACCGTCACCCCGGCCTGCTCGTAGGCCTGGCGGCGCAGCTGGTCGCCGCCGGCCAGGGTGATGATCCAGGTCGGGGTCTTCGCGGCGGTACGCACCAGCCGCGAGGTCAGCGGCAGGCGCAGCCGGCCGTCCAGCACGATGCGGACCGGCGAGCGGTCCTCGAGCCCCGCCAGCCGGCAGGTCAGGTCGGGATCGTCGGCCAGCGCCGTGCCGATGCCGACCAGGATCGCGTCATGGTCGGCCCGCATCAGATGGCCGCGGGCGCGCGCCGCCGGACCGGTAATCCAGCGGCTTTCCCCGCCATGGGTGGCGATGCGCCCGTCGAGGGTGGTGGCCAGTTTCAGCGTCACCAGCGGCCGGCCCTGGCGCACCCGCATCAGGAAGCCGACGTTGAGCGCCGCCGCCTCGGCCTCGCAGACACCCGTCGTCACCGCGATGCCGGCCTCGCGCAGCCGGCGGATGCCGCCGCCGTCGACCCGGGGGTCCGGGTCCTGCAGGGCGACGACGCAACGGCCGATGCCCGCCGCGACCAGCGCATCGGCGCAGGGCGGCGTCTTGCCGTGATGGGCGCAGGGTTCCAGGGTGACATAGGCCGTGGCCCCCGCGGCCTGGGTGCCAGCCCGGGCCAGGGCTACGACCTCGGCATGCGGCCGGCCGCCGGGCTGGGTGTGCCCGCGGGCCAGGACGACGTCGTCACGCACCAGCACGCAGCCGACCGACGGGTTGGGCCAGGTGCGGCCCAGCCCCCTGATGGCAAGCCCCAGGGCGTGGCGCATATGGGCCACGTCCCGGGCTGCAGCTACCGGATCAATCGTCGTCGCCGCCACCGAGCTTGCCGACGAAGTCTTCGAAATCCTTCGCCTCGCGGAAATTGCGATAGACCGAGGCGAACCGGACATAGGCGACCTGGTCGATGTTGCGCAGGCCTTCCATCACCATTTCGCCGACCTGATCGGACGGAATCTCGGATTCGCCGGCGGTTTCCAGCCGCCGGACGATCGCATTGATCATCAGCTCGACGCGTTCGGGCGCCACCGGCCGCTTGCGGCAGGCGATCTCGACCGACCGGGCGAGCTTGTCGCGATCGAAGGGCGCGCGGTTGCCGTTCTTCTTCACGATCGTCAGCTCGCGCAGCTGAACCCGCTCGAACGTCGTGAAACGCTGGCCGCAATTCGGGCAGAAGCGACGCCGGCGTATCGCCGAGTTGTCCTCGGTGGGGCGCGAGTCCTTCACCTGGGTATCGTCATTGCCGCAGAACGGACAGCGCATCCCCCTCAACCCCTCCGTCGACGATTCGTTGTCTGCCCTGACTCTGACCGATCGGCCGCGCTCAGCCAAGCGTCGGATAGATCGGGAAGCGGGCGCACAAGGTCTTGACCTTCTCGGCCACCGCCTGCTCGACCGCACCGTTATCCTGGCCGATCCGGGCTTCCAGCACCTCGGCGATCATGTCGCCGATCTGGCGGAACTCGGCCACGCCGAAGCCGCGGGTGGTGCCGGCCGGGCTGCCCAGGCGGATCCCGGAGGTCACCATCGGCTTTTCCGGGTCGTTCGGGATGCCGTTCTTGTTGCAGGTGATGTGGGCGCGATCGAGCGCCTTCTCGGCGTCGTTGCCCTTGACGTTCTTCGGGCGCAGGTCGACCAGCATCAGATGGCTGTCGGTACCGCCCGACACGATGGCAAAGCCCCGGGCCAGCAACGTCTCGGCCAGCGCCTGGGCATTGTCGACCACGGCGCGGGCATAGGCCTTGAACTCCGGCCGCAACGCTTCACCGAAGGCGACCGCCTTGGCGGCGATGATGTGTTCGAGCGGGCCGCCCTGCAGGCCGGGGAAGGTCGCCGAGTTGATCTTCTTGCCGACCTCTTCGTCATTGGTCAGGACGAGGCCGCCGCGGGGGCCGCGCAGCGTCTTGTGCGTCGTGGTGGTGACGACATGGGCATGGGGCAGCGGGCTCGGATAGAGGCCGCCGGCCACCAGACCGGCGAAATGCGCCATGTCGACCATCAGCTTGGCACCGACCGAGTCGGCGATCTGGCGGAAGCGGGCGAAGTCGATGACGCGCGAATAGGCCGAGCCGCCGGCGATCAGGATGGTCGGCTTGTGTTCCTCGGCCAGCTTGGCCAGCGCGTCGTAGTCGATCAGGTGATCCTCAGGCCGCACGCCGTAGGATACCGCCTTGAACCACTTGCCCGACTGGTTGACCGAGGCCCCGTGGGTCAGATGGCCGCCTTCGGCCAGGCTCATCCCCATGATCGTGTCGCCGGGCTTGGCCAGGGCCATGAAGGCCGCCTGGTTCGCCTGGCTGCCCGAATGCGGCTGGACGTTGGCGAAATTGGCCGAGAACAGCTTCTTGGCGCGATCAATCGCCAGCTGTTCGGCAACATCGACCCATTCGCAACCGCCGTAGTAGCGCTTGCCCGGATAGCCTTCCGCATATTTGTTGGTCAGGACCGTGCCGGCCGCCTCGAGCACCGCCAGGCTGACGATGTTCTCGGAGGCGATCAGCTCGATCTTGTCGCGCTGCCGGCCCAGCTCGCCCTGGACCGCCGCGAACAGTTCGGGATCGGCATCGGCGAGGCCGCGCGAGAAATAGCCGTCGGCCGGCGTGTAAGCGGTGCTCATGGCGGTTTTCCTTAAATCAGCAGCTTTGGCCGAGATCGCCGAGCTTGGCGACGCGGCGCTCATGCCGCTCGCCGCCGGCGAACGGCGTGTCGAGGAAGACTTTGAGGCAGTCCTTGGCGGTCTCGATCCCGGTGGTGCGGGCGCCGAGGGCCAGGATCTGGGCATTGTTGTGCTCTCGCGCGAGTCTCGCGGTCAGCGCGTCGTGGACCAGGGCCGCGCGCACCTTGGGGTGGCGGTTGGCGGCAATCGAGATGCCGATGCCGGACCCGCAGATGATGACGCCGCGGGTGGCGCGGCCATCGGCCACGGCCTCGGCCGCGGCATAGCCGAAATCGGGATAGTCGACCGAGGCGCTGCCATCGGTGCCGAGATCGAGGATTTCGAAGCCGCGGGCGGTAAGGTCGCGCTTGAGCTCGGCCTTGAGGTCGACGCCGGCATGGTCGCAAGCGATCACGATGGTTTCGGTCGCCATGGCTGGGTCCTCGCTTCGCGCGTAAATCTGGCTGAACGGCGCCCTAGTAGCATAGTGCCCGGCGATTTGTCACCCGCCCGCCGCTTAATCACGACTGCACAGCGATGCCAAGAAATATTCCCAAGTCGTGTTGACAAGGATTGTCGTGGCGCCTATCCATCTCAAAGTCTCGCTGAAAGGCGGACACAAATTTCGAATGATTTGCTGATTTTCCTCTGCCCTGGAGATTTCGGACGATGCGCGGAGACAACGCCGTCATGGACGACGCCGACCCGAAGCCGGTCAATAAGGACGAGTTGTTGCGGATGACCGCCAACATCGTCGGCGCCTATGTCAGCCACAATTCAGTGCCGTCGGCCTCGATCCCGGACCTGATCCGGTCGGTGCACCAGGCGCTGGAAGGTACCCACGGCACCGCGCCCGTCCTGGCGCCGGAGCTGAAGCCTGCCGTCCCGGTCAAGAAGTCGGTGACCCCGGAATACATCATCTGCCTGGAAGACGGGCGGAAGCTGAAGATGCTGAAGCGCTACCTGCGCACCACCTACAACATGACGCCGGACGACTACCGCGCAAAGTGGGGCCTGGCCCCCGACTATCCGATGGTCGCCCCGAACTATGCCGAGCAGCGCTCGAGCTTTGCCAAGCAGATCGGCCTGGGCAAGCGCGGCCGCGGCGCCGGCAAGCGCTGATCCCGGTTCTTTCCCCGGCGCGGCGGAGACGAAAACGGCCCGGAACATCGTTCCGGGCCGTCGTCGTTCCGGCGCCCTGTCTCAGCCCTTGGTCGACCAGGTCGGATCCTCGACCCACTTGCCGTCCTTGAAGACGTAGAAGACGAAGTCCGGGTTCTTCACGTCGCCCTTGGCATCGAAGGACAGCTTGCCCAACACCGTGTCGAATTCACCCTGGCGCAGCGCGTTCTGCACCTTGGTCGAGTCGATGGTCCCCGCCTTCTTCACCGCGTCCGCCCAGACCTGGAAGGTCGCGTAGGTGTAGAGGGTGTAACCTTCCGGATCGAGGCCCTTGGCCTTGAAGCGCTCGACCACCTTGGCCGCGTTGGGGTTCTTGCGCGGATCCGGCGTGAAGGTCATGCGGAAGCCTTCGCCGACCGGGCCGACGATCTTGCCGAACTCGTCGGTATTCAGGCCGTCGCCGCCGATGAACTGGGCCTGGAAGCCCTGCTCGCGCGCCTGGCGCAGCATCAGCCCGGCTTCGGTGTGATAGCCGCCGAAGTAGACGACGTCGATATTGCCGGCCTTCATCTTGGAGATCAGCGCCGAGAAATCCTTGTCGCCGGCGGTGACCGACTCGTACATGGCTTCCTTGACGCCGGCGGCGTTCATCGCCTTCTTGGTCTCGTCGGCCAGGCCCTTGCCGTAGGCCGACTTGTCGTGCAGCACGGCGATCTTCTTGTCCTTGAAGCGGGCAGCGATGGTACGGCCCGCGACCGCCCCTTGCGCATCGTCACGGCCCAGCGCGCGGAACACGTTGTGCCAGCCCTTCTTCGCGGCCTCGTCGGTCAGGGCCGGCGCGGTCGAGGCGGGGGTGATCATGATGACGTTGTTTTCGTTGTAGACGGCCGAGGCCGGGATCGACGATCCCGAGCAGGCATGGCCGGCCACGACGGCGACCTTCTTGACCGACAGCTGGTTGGCCACCGCGACCGCCTGCTTGGGATCGCACTGGTCGTCGCCCAGCTCCAGCTTCAGCTTCTTGCCGGCGACACCGCCCGCGGCGTTCAGATCCTCGACCGCCATTTCGGCGCCGCGCTTGAACTGGTCGCCGAGGGCGGCGAGCTGGCCGGTCAGCGGCCCGGCGACGGCCACCGGGATATCCTGCGCGCGGGCCGCGCCCGCCTCGACCAGCAGCGCGCCGATAGCGGCGGCGGCCAGCAGCATGGAGGTCTTCCTGATCATCTCGAACTCTCCTGAGGATTTCTTATGTTGGCATCCATGCACGGATGATGCGTCGGTTATACACGGCACGAAAACCGGCAGCCAAGCCCCAAGCCGTCATCCCAAAAGACGACGGCCCGGGGTTGCCCCCGGGCCGTGCGCCGCAAACGAGGGAAAAACCCCGATTACATCTTCGACTTGTCTTCGGCGTACTTCCCATCCTTCCAGATGTAGAAGACGTATTCCGGATTCTTCAGGTCGCCCTTGGCGTCGAACGACAGCGGGCCGATGACCGTGTCGAACGTGCCGCCGCGCAGCGCGTCGCCGACCTTGGCGGTGTCGACCGAGCCGGCCTTGGTGGCGGCCTGGCCCCACACCTGGACGGCGGCGTACGACAGGAGGGTATAGCCCTCGGGGTCATAGCCCTGCGACTTGAACTTGGCGACGACGTCCTTCGCCTTCGGGTTCTCGCGCGGATCCGGGTTGAAGGTCATCAGCACGCCGTTGGCGGCCGGACCGGCGATCTTCCACAGCTCGTCGGTGACGAGCGAGTCGGCGCCGACGAACTGGGCCTTCAGGCCCTGCTCGGCCGCCTGGCGGATGATCAGGCCGGCTTCGGTGTGGTAGCCGCCGAAGTAGATGGCCTCGACGTTCGCGGCCTTCATCTTCGAGATCAGCGCCGAGAAGTCCTTGTCACCGGCGGTGATCGACTCGTACATGGCTTCCTTGACCCCGGCGGCGTTCATCGCCTTCTTGGTCTCGTCGGCCAGGCCCTTGCCGTAAGCGGACTTGTCGTGGATGACCGCGACGTTCTTGCCGGTGTAGGTCTTGGCCAGCCACTTGCCGGCATAGGTGCCCTGGATGTCGTCGCGGCCGCAGGTGCGGAACACGTTCTTCCAGCCCTTGGCGGCGGCCTGATCGGTCAGCGCCGGGTTGGTCGAGGCCGGGCTGATCATCATGATGTTGTTTTCAGCGTAGACGGCCGACGCCGGGATCGACGAACCCGAGCAGAAATGGCCGGCGACGAAGGAAACCTTCTTGCCCGACAGCTGGTTGGCAACGGCCACGGCCTGCTTCGGATCGCAGGCGTCGTCGCCGACTTCGAGCTTGAGCTTCTTGCCGCCGATGCCGCCCGCGGCATTGATGTCGGCAGTCGCCATTTCGGCGCCGCGCTTCAGCTGCTCGCCGAAGGCCGCGTTCTGGCCGGTCATCGGACCGGCGGTCGCGATGTTGATATCCTGCGCCTGCGCAACCCCGGCAGTCAGCGCGAGGGTGCTGACCGCACCGACGGCCAGAAGCGAATACATAAACGTGCGCATTGTGGTCCCTTCTCCCTGGTTTATCGTGAACTCCCCGCCGCCGGGCCCATCTCCCGGTCGACGAGCCCTTCAGGCGTACGCCCAAAGGGTCGGTGGCGCGATCTTAGGTCAGCCCCCGCCCCCCGGCAACGCCAATCCCTGCAGATATTCCCGTCAACCTTGCGGCGCCCGATCGCGCCAGGCAAACAGCCCGGCGCGCTCGTAGAGCCACGGATATTGCGCCACCATCTTGGCCACCTGCGTCACCCGATAGGCGACCATCGCGATCGCCCAGAGGATCAGGGCATGGCTGAAATACGCCGAGGCCGACAGCAGATCGCCGTCGAACAGCGCGAAGGTCAGGAAATTGTCGCCGACCGACATCAGGAGCGCGTAGGGCACCAGATGCCAGGCCGGCCGCCAGGTCGCGGCCAGCGCCTGACCGGTCATCCAGGCGGCGCCGCCGAACAGCACGACGGTCAGGCCGATGAAGACCCAGACGCTGGGGCCGATGATTCCACCCATGGTTCAGTGCCCCCCTTCCAGATAGGCCGCGCGCACTTCCTTGTTCGACAGAAGCTCGCGCCCCGTGCCGGACAGCGTGACCCGGCCGTTGACCAGGACGTAGCCGCGATGGGCAAGCTTCAGCGCATGGAACGCATTCTGCTCGACCAGGAAGATCGTCATCTTCTGGCTGCGGTTGATCTCCTCGATGACCGAGAAGATCTGCTTGACGATCAGGGGGGCAAGGCCCAGCGAAGGTTCGTCGAGGAGCAGCAGCCGCGGCCGGCTCATCAGCGCGCGGCCGATGGCCAGCATCTGCTGTTCGCCACCCGACAGCGTACCGCCGCGCTGCAGCCGCCGCTCCTTCAGCCGCGGAAACATCTCGAAGACCATCTCGAGATCGCGGTCGAAATACTGCGGATCGGTCGCGATCGCGCCGAGCTGCAGGTTCTCGAACACGCTCATCCGCGGAAAGATGCGGCGGCCTTCCGGCGAATGGGCGATGCCCAGCCGCATGATGTCGTAGGTCTGCTGCCTGGTGATCTCGCGACCTTCATAGACCACCTTGCCGCGGGCGGCCCGGGGGTTGCCGCAGATGGTCTTCAGCAAGGTCGACTTACCGGCGCCGTTGGCGCCGATCAGCGTGACGATCTCGCCTTCGTTGACCGCGATGTCGATACCCTTCAGGGCCTCGATCTGGCCGTAATAGGTATGCACGCCCGAAATGTTCAACAGCATGTCAGACGATCCCCTCTTCCTTGAGATCGGCGACGATCTCAGGCGGCAGCTCGTCGACATCCTCCTCGCCGAGATAGGCCCTGATGACGTTCGGGTCGTGGCGCACCTCGTCGGGCGTGCCGTCGGAAATCTTGCGGCCGTATTCCAGCACGACCACATGGTCGGAGATCTTCATCACCACCGACATGTCGTGCTCGATCAGCAAGAGGCCGATCTTCTGCTCGTCGCGGATGTTGATGAGCAGGGTGTTGAGATCGGCCGATTCACGCGGGTTGAGGCCCGCCGCCGGCTCGTCGAGGCAGAGCACGACGGGGCGGGTGCACATCGCACGCGCGATCTCCAGCCGGCGCTGGTCGCCATAGGGCAGGCTGGCGGCCGGCCAGTCGGCCTTGTCGGTCAGCTTGGTCTGGTCGAGCCAGTAGCGGGCGAAGTCGACCGCCTCGCGCTCGGCCTTGTTGAAGCCCGGCAGGCCGAGCAGGCCGAACACCGTATAGCCCGATGCCCGCATCAGCGGGTTGTGCTGGGCCACCATCAGGTTTTCAAGCACCGTCATGCTGCCGAACAGCCGGATGTTCTGGAAGGTGCGGCCGACACCCGCTATTTGCGCGATGCGGAAGCCGTCCATCCGTTCCAGCAGGTGTTCGTGCCCATCCTTGTGGCTGAGCGCGATGCGGCCCACCGTCGGCTTGTAGAAGCCGGTGATGCAGTTGAACACGGTGGTCTTGCCGGCACCGTTCGGGCCGATGATCGCGGTGATCTCACCGTCCATCGCGGTGAAGGACAGGTCGTCGATCGCGGTCAGGCCGCCGAAGCGCATGGTCAGGTGTTCGACGGTGAGAAGGGGGCGCTTGCTCATCGGTCAGCCTCCCTTCCCGGTCTTGAGTTTGATCGATGGCTCGCGGCTCGACAGCAGCCCGTTCGGGCGCCAGACCATGATGATCACCATGACCGCGCCGAAGATCAGCATGCGGTACTGGGCGAATTCGCGGCCGAGCTCGGGCAGCACCACCAGGGCCAGGGCGGCCAGGGCGACGCCGAGCTGGCTGCCCATGCCGCCCAGCACGACGATCGCCAGGATGATCGCGCTTTCGATGAAGGTGAAGCTTTCCGGGCTGATGAAGCCTTGCCGGGTGGCGAAGAACGCGCCGGCGAAACCGCCGAGCGAAGCGCCGATGGCGAAGGCCGTCATCTTCGTGTTGGTCGGGTTGATGCCGAGCGAGCGGCAGGCGATCTCATCCTCGCGCAACGCTTCCCAGGCCCGCCCGATCGGCAGCTTGCGCAGGCGCAGCGTGACGAGATTGGTCAGCATGGCCAGCGCCAGGATGACGTAATAGAGGAAGATCACCCGATGCAACGGGCTGAACTCCAGCCCGAAGAACGTGGCGAAGGTATCCTTGCCCGCCGGCGCCGCCGCCTGGAACGGCAGGCCGAAGAACGACGGACGCGGGATCGAGGCGATGCCGTTCGGGCCGCCGGTGAGGTCGGACCAGTTGATCAGGATGACGCGGATGATCTCGCCGAAACCCAGCGTGACGATGGCAAGATAGTCGCCGCGCAGGCGCAGCACCGGGAAACCCAGGATGACGCCGAAAGTGGCCGCGAACAGGCCCGCCAGCGGCAGGCATTCCCAGAAGGTCAGCCCGAAGTGATGGTAGAGCAGCGCGTAGGAATAAGCACCGACGGCGTAGAAGGCGACGTAACCGAGATCGAGCAGGCCGGCCAGGCCGACCACGACGTTCAGGCCCCAGCCCAGCATCACGTAGATCAGCACGGTGATGCCGATGTCGATGACGTAGCCGTTGCCCGACCACAGGATCGGCACCAGGATCGCGAAGACGACCAGGAACGGCCCGAACGGCAGGCGGACCTTGGGGACCGAGCCGGCGACCCGGTCCCACAGCGGGACCTGGCCGGGCGGGGCCGACAGCATGGTCTGGCGCCAGACCTGCATGGCCAGCCGGCCGAGGAAGACGGCGACGACGCCGATGGCGACGGCACCGAAGCGGGTCCGCAGGCCGAGGCTGGTCGAGCCCGACTTGTCGAAGGTTTCGAACCCGACCAGCGGGATGGCGAGGATCAGGGCGACGAAGGCGGTGAGGCCGGCGTCCTTGAGCAGGGCCACGACGTCGAGGCCCGCGCGGGTGTTGGCGGTGGTGGTTGCGCTCGCGCTCATCGGCCTCAAACCTTCTCGACTTCCGGACGGCCGAGAATGCCGGTCGGGAGGAAGATCAGCACGAGGACCAGGATGCCGAACACGGCCACGTCCTTGTACTCGATCGAGAAATAGGCCGACCAGAACGCTTCGATCAGGCCGATGATGATGCCGCCGAGCATCGCGCCCGGCATCGAGCCGATGCCGCCCAGCACCGCGGCGGTGAACGCCTTGAGCCCGGCGAGGAAGCCGATGAAGAAGTCGATGACGCCGTAATAGAGCGAGACCATGACGCCTGCGACGGCGGCCAGCACCGCGCCCATCACGAAGGTCAGCGAGATCGTGCGGTCGACGTTGACGCCGAGCAGGGCGGCCATGAACCGGTCCTGCTCGCAGGCGCGCTGCGAGCGGCCCAGCGGCGTGCGGGTGATCGTGTAGGTCAGCCCGATCATCAGCACCACGGTGACCGCGATGGCGATCATCTGGATGTAGGAAAAGCGCACCGCGAAGCCGTTGGCGGATTCCATCAGCACCACGCCGCCCTGGATCAGCGGCGGCAGCGGCTTGACGCGCGCTCCCTGAGCGATCTGGACGTAGTTCTGCAGGAAGATCGACATGCCGATCGCCGAGATCAGCGGCGCCAGGCGGAACGAGCCGCGCAACGGCCGGTAGGCGATGCGTTCGACTGCCCAGCCGTAGGCCGCGGTGAACACGACCGAGATGATCAGGACGATCAGCAAGGCCAGCGGCACCCAGGTGATGCCGACCACGCCGAGGATCGTGAAGCTGATGACGCAGATGAAGGCACCGATCATGTAGATGTCGCCGTGGGCGAAATTGATCATGCCGATGATGCCGTAGACCATCGTGTAGCCGATGGCGATCAGCCCGTAGATACTGCCGAGCGTCAGCCCGTTGATCAGCTGCTGAAGAAAATATTCCATGGTCGGCTTAAGTCCCCCTCAAGCACCGAAGCGTGGCTTCCCCGTCACCGCGCCGCAAGGCCGCCTAAGCGGCCATGCAATCGCCGTGCCGTCCGTTTGGATCCGGTCGGTGACATCGCTCTGCCTCCCCATTCGAGCGGCGACGTCCTTGTTCTTTCTTCCCGCGCATCAATACCGATAGGCCGGTACCTGCCGCGGTGGCGCGAGCCATTATTACCTTTTTTCCGCGATTTCCAGCGAAAACTGCGCCCTGGCCGCTTCGTGCAGCGCAGCAAACCTTGCGCTTCCCTTGCGCCGGTCCGGGTCCAGGCAACAGCATCAACACGATCCGTACACCAGTTCGTCAACAAACCATACCCCCTCCCCGGCTGCTCCGAAAGAACATGTCGCGGAAAGACAGATATGCCGATGATCGGGCGGGCTTCGCAGGTGCGGGAGGTATGCCAGGACAACGCCGGCAAAAATGCCCATTCCGCAGTCAGCTTGCCTTCAAAATTATTTTAGATATAAAATGTTTCGACAAACTGGGAACGGAATCGAGCGATGAAAATCCTGCAACCGGCGGGCTGGGCGAAGCCTAAGGGCTACGCCAACGGCATCGAGTCCCGGGGCCGCACCGTCTATGTCGCCGGCCAGATCGGCTGGAACGCCGAACAGCGGTTCGAGACCGACGATCTCGCCGCCCAGGTCGAGCAGACCCTGCGCAACACCATCGCGGTGCTGGCCGAGGCCGGGGCGGGACCGGAACATATTGTGCGGATGACGTGGTACGTCGTAGACAAGCGCGCCTATCTCGCCGCCGAAAAGGCGATCGGCGCCGCCTATCGTGCCGTCATCGGCCGCCATTTCCCGGTGATGACGCTGGTCCAGGTCGCCGATCTCCTGGAAGATCGGGCCAAGGTCGAGATCGAGACCACCGCCGTCATTCCCGACTGAGAAGACCCAAGGAGCATTCGAACCATGAGCAAATCCTCGTCCCGAGCCAGCTTCCAGTGGGATGACGCCTTCCTTCTCGATGACCAGCTCACCGACGAGGAACGCATGGTGCGCCAGAGCGCCCATGACTACGCGCAGGGCAAGCTGCTGCCGCGCGTCCTCGAAGCCTTCCGCGAGGAAAAGACCGATCCGGCGATCTTCCGCGAGATGGGCGAGCTGGGCCTGCTCGGTCCGACCATCGAAGGCTACGGCTGCGCCGGTGTCTCCTACGTCGCCTACGGCCTGATCGCCCGCGAGGTCGAGCGCGTCGATTCCGGCTATCGCTCGATGATGAGCGTGCAGTCCTCGCTGGTCATGCACCCGATCTATAGCTACGGGACCGAAGCGCAGCGCGAAAAATATCTCCCCAAGCTCGCCACCGGCGAGTGGATCGGCTGCTTCGGCCTGACCGAGCCCGACCACGGCTCGGATCCCGGCGGCATGAAGACCCGCGCCCGCAAGGTCGATGGCGGCTACGTGCTGAACGGTTCGAAGATGTGGATCTCGAACTCGCCGATCGCCGACGTCTTCGTCGTCTGGGCCAAGACCGATGACGACGTGATCCGCGGCTTCGTGCTCGAGAAGGGCATGAAGGGCCTGTCGGCGCCCAAGATCCACGGCAAGCTGTCCCTGCGCGCCTCGATCACCGGCGAGATCGTCATGGACAACGTCGAGATATCAGACGATCAGCTGCTGCCCAACGTCCAGGGCCTCAAAGGTCCGTTCGGCTGCCTGAATTCGGCCCGCTACGGCATTGCCTGGGGCGCGCTGGGCGCGGCCGAGGCCTGCTGGCACCAGGCGCGCCAGTACACGCTCGACCGCAAGCAGTTCGGCCGCCCCCTCGCCGCCAACCAGATCATCCAGCTCAAGCTCGCCAACATGCAGACCGAGATCTCGCTGGGCCTGCAGGGCTGCCTGCGCGTCGGCCGGCTGAAGGACGAGGGCCGCGCCGCGCCGGAAATGATCTCGCTGATCAAGCGCAATTCCTGCGGCAAGGCGCTCGAGATCGCCCGCATGGCCCGCGACATGCACGGCGGCAACGGCATCCACGAGGAATTCCACGTGATGCGCCATCTGGTGAACCTCGAGACGGTCAACACCTACGAAGGCACCCACGACGTCCATGCCCTGATTCTGGGCCGCGCCCAGACCGGCATCCAGGCGTTCAGCTAAGCCTCTGAAAGGCCGATCGTCGCC
>JAEYTW010000623.1 GCA_023433835.1 Pseudomonadota bacterium
ACTGGCGCAGGAAGTGCAGCTTGACGTCGCCGAGCGAGGAGTCGGCCTTGCACAGGCTCTCGAACAGCTTCGGGGTCGACTTGTCCACCGCCTTCACCACCACCACCGGCTTGTGCACGGCGACGCCCGCGGTCCGGCCGCCTTTCGTGCGGTCGTAGGTGATCGGTACCTCGGCCGAATACTGCGCCGCGATGCAGGCGATCTTGTTCTCGAAGCCCGTCTCGGTGGCTTCGCCTTCATGCTTGCAATCCATGATGATCAGGTCGGACATGACACGGTTCCTTTGAGGAGTTGGGGTTCGTCGTTTGCCTGGAGACGACTATGCCCGCACCGCTTCAGGCCGTATGTGACCGGCGTCAAAATTCAAGAGGTTGGCGATTGATGAGCAATGTCGGGTACGGCCTGAGGTTTCTGCACCATCCGCAGGGCGCTGTCGGCTGTCGCGACCGCTATGTCGGCGGGCGACAGCCGGCCGTCGGCGCGATACCAGGAATGGATCCAGATCACCATGCCGGCGATGCCCAGCGCGGCGAGGCCGGCATCGCGCACCGCGAAGTCGCCGCGCTTCACGCCGGCCTCGATGATCCGGCGCAGGATGAAGTCGAAGCGTTCCTGCAGGCCCAGGATCCTGGCGCGCTCGGGCGGCGGCAGGGTGTTCAGTTCGCGGTAGGCCACCGCGATATAGTCCTGGTGCTCGATGACGATCAGGGCGAAGTCGTGGGCGATGCGGGCAACCTGCTCGGCCGGGTCCGCCTCCTCCTTCGCCACGCGCTCGGCCAGCGCCACGGACAGCGCGACCGACCGTTCGACGATCGCATAGAGCAGGTCGGCCTTGCCGGCGAAATGGGCGTAGACCGCCGTCTTCGAGGTCGACAGGCGGCGGGCCAGCATCTCGATCGTCGTGGCCGGGTAGCCATGCTCGCAGAACAGCTCGCAGGCCGTGCGCAGGATCAGCTCACGCTTGAACTGGCTGACGTCGTCCTTCATTGCCGAGGTCATCGCCCGCATCCCCATTGACATCTGTCAGTACCGATTAGTACCGTATGAGTACCAATAAGTACAAGACGCAATGGAGGAAGCGCCGATGACCTGCCGCAGCGGGGAAAACTGAGGCCATGCCGCAATTCCAATCGCGGCTGGTCGCCGCAGGCGCCGCCTATGACGGCAATCGCCAGCACCTCCTCGGGCTGATCGCCGAATTGCGCGGGCTGGAGGCGCGGGCCCGCGCGGCCTCGGCCAAGGCCGGCCCGCGATTCGCCAAGCGCGGCCAGCTGTTGCCGCGCGAGCGGCTGGGCCTGCTGCTCGATGCCGGGGCGCCGTTCCTCGAACTCTCGGCGCTGGCCGGGTATCTGCGCGACAAGCCCGATCCCGCGGCCTCGATCCCCGGCGGCGGCTTCATCGCCGGCATCGGCCAGGTGTCGGGCGTGCGCTGCTTCCTGGTGGTCGACGATTCCGGCATCGATGCCGGCGCGCTGCAGCCGATGGGGCTGGAGAAATTCCTGCGCGCCCAGGAAATCGCGCTGGCGATGAAGCTGCCCTTCGTACACCTGGTCGAATCGGCCGGGGCCAACCTGCTCGGCTATCGCGTGCAGGATTTCGTCACCGGCGGCTCGATCTTCCGCAATCTCGCCCGCCACTCCGCCGCGGGTCTGCCCGTCGTCGCCCTGGTCCACGGGTCGTCGACCGCGGGCGGCGCCTATATGACGGGCCTGGCCGATTACGTCGTCATGGTGCGCGGCCGGGCGCGTGCTTTCCTGGCCGGCCCGCCGCTCTTGAAGGCTGCGACCGGCGAGGTGGCGACCGACGAGGATCTCGGCGGCGCCGAGATGCATGCGACGGTGTCGGGCCTGGCCGAATATCTCGCCGAGGATGATACCGACGGCGTGCGCATCGCCCGCGAACTGATCGGCCAACTGGGCGAAAGCGCGCCGCTGCCCTCGGGGCCCGAGCCCAGCCTGTCGCCCGACGAATTGCTCGGCCTGATGCCGATGGACGGCAAGAAGCCCGTCGACATGCGCGAGGTCGCGGCCCGGATTGTCGATGAGTCCATATTGCTTGAATTCAAGCCGGGCTACGGCCCGGCGACGGTCTGCCTGCAGGCCCGCCTCTGCGGCATGCCGATCGGCATCATCACCAACAACGGCCCGATCGATCCCGACGGCGCGGCCAAGGCCACGCATTTCATCCAGGCCTGCTGCCAGGCCGGTACCCCGCTGATCTACCTGCAGAACACCACCGGCTTCATCGTCGGCACCGCGGCCGAACGCGGCGGCGTGATCAAGCACGGCGCCAAGATGATCCAGGCGGTGGCCAACGCGACCGTGCCGCAGATCACCATTCTCTGCGCCGCCTCCTACGGCGCCGGCAATTACGGCATGTGCGGCCGCGGCCTGGCGCCGTCGTTCCTGTTTTCCTGGCCCAATGCCCGCACCTCGGTGATGGGGGGCGAGCAGGCGGCGCTGACCATGGCGATCGTGATGGAGGACGGGGCCAAGGCCCGCGGCCTGCCGGTCGACGCGGCGCAGATCGCCGGGCTGAAAGCCAAGGTCGTGGAGAATTTCGACCGCCAGACCTCGGCCTTCTACACCTCCGGGCTGATGCTCGACGACGGGGTGATCGACCCCCGCGATACCCGCCGCGTGCTGGCGCTGACCCTGGCGGTCTGCGCCGAGGCGGCCCGCCGCCGGCCCAACCGGCTCGATTTCGGCGTCGCCCGGCCCTGAAGGATTGAACCGATGCTGTTCACGCACGAACACGAAGAGATCCGCCGCACGACGCTGCGTTTCGTCGAGCAGGAAATCAATCCGCATGTCGATGAGTGGGAAGCCGCCGGGATCTATCCGGCCCATGACATCATGGGCAAGCTCGGCGCCCTCGGCCTGCTCGGCCTGACCAAGCCGGAAGCCCACGGCGGCGCCGGCCTCGACCATAGCTATGCGATCGTCTTCGCCGAGGCGATGGGCGCCTGCCATTGCGGCAGCGTGCCGATGTCGATCGGCGTGCAGACCGACATGGCGACCCCGGCCCTGGCCCGCTTCGGATCGGACGAGCTGAAGCGTGATTTCCTGGCGCCGGCCATTACCGGCAAACAGGTGGCTTGCATCGGCGTCTCCGAGCCCGGCGCCGGCTCCGACGTGGCGGCCATCAGGACGACGGCGCGGCGCGACGGCGACGACTACGTGATCAACGGCGGCAAGCTCTGGATCACCAACGGCGCCCAGGCCGACTGGATGTGCCTGCTGGCCAATACCGGCGACGGGCCGATCCACCAGAACAAGTCGCTGTTCTGCCTG
>JAEYTW010000736.1 GCA_023433835.1 Pseudomonadota bacterium
ACACACAAACCCCCCCCCCCGGGCCCGGGGGCCCCCCCGCCCCCCCCCCAGCCGGGTTCAGCGGATCACGTAGGGGAGCAGAGCGAGCTGACGGGCCCGCTTGATCGCCTGCGCCAACTCACGCTGCTTCTTCGCCGACACCGCGGTGATGCGGCTCGGGACGATCTTGCCGCGCTCCGAGATGAAGCGGGACAGCAGCTTGACGTCCATGTAGTTGATCTTCGGCGCGTTGGCGCCCGAGAACGGACAGGTCTTGCGGCGACGGAAGAACGGACGGCGCGCCGGGGTGGCCGAGCGCGAAACGACTTGCGGCATCATCAGGCGAGCCCTCCTTCGGAACCGGCGTCACGGTCGCGGCGCGGGCCGCGGTCGCCACGATCACCACGGTCGCCGCGATCCCCACGGGGGCCGCGGTCGCCACGATCGCCGCGGTCGCCACGATCGTCGCGGGCGCGGCTCTGCAGCATGGCCGACGGGCCATCCTCGAGCTCTTCGACGCGCACGGTCAGGAAGCGCAGGATGTCTTCGTTGAGGCGCTGGTTACGCTCCAGCTCCTGCATCGCCGCCGCCGGGGCGTCGATGTTGAAGAGGACGTAGTGCCCCTTGCGGTTCTTCTTGACGCGGTAGGCCAAGCTGCGCAGGCCCCACATCTCGACTTTCTTGATTTCGCCGCCTTGCGCCTTGACGATCTCGTTGAACTGCTCAACGAGAGTCTCGACCTGCTGGGCCGAGATGTCCTGGCGGGCGATGAACACGTTCTCGTAGAACGCCATCGTCTCGCTCTCCTTCTGGCTTTTAACGGCTCGGTGCCGGCCGACCATCGGACAACGGCAGAACGAGCCTAGCCGGCCCTTCAAGGGGGCCGGCAAGGAGCGGGCGCACTATACACAGGGGGCCATCGGACGCAAGGAAAACCGCCGGACCGATTCGGCCGGCGGCCAGGACCCTTTCCAGTCTTCGCCGGCTTCATGCCCGGATATGATGCCGCGGCGGCCCGCAACGACTAGCCAGGTCCATGATTTATAATGGGTTGGACTTGACAGGGCCAGGGTCGCCGTTATGACTGGCCGCGCCGCAATTCAGGGAGCATTCCAGCGCATGGCCAACGCTTTCGTCTTTCCGGGTCAGGGTTCCCAGGCCGTCGGCATGGGCCGCGAGCTTGCCGAGGCTTTCCCCGTCGCCCGCCATCTCTTCGAGGAAGTCGACGACGCGCTGAGCCAGAAGCTGTCGACCCTGATGTTCGAAGGGCCGGAAGACCAGTTGACGCTGACCGAGAATGCCCAGCCGGCGCTGATGGCCGTGAGCCTTGCCACCCTGCGGGTGCTGGAGGCCGAGGGTGGCCTCGACCTCGCCGCCAAGGGCGCCTTCGTCGCCGGGCATTCGCTGGGCGAATACTCGGCCCTGGCCGCCGCCGGCGCCTTCTCGGTGGCCGATGCCGCCCGCCTGTTGAAACGGCGGGGCCTTGCCATGCAGCGCGCCGTGCCGGTCGGCGTCGGCGCGATGGCGGCGCTGCTCGGCGCCGAATTGCCGCTGGCCGAGGAACTGGCGGCTGCTGCTGCCAGCGACCAGGTCTGCGCGGCCGCCAACGACAATGGCGGCGGCCAGGTCGTCCTGTCCGGCCACAAGGAAGCCATCGACCGCCTGCCGGAACTGGCAAAGGCGCGCGGCGTCAAGCGGGTGATGCCGTTGTCGGTCTCCGCCCCGTTCCATTGCGCGCTGATGCAGCCGGCGGCCGACGAGATGCAGGAGGCGCTGGCCAGGATCGCCATCGCCCCGCCGCGCCTGCCGGTGGTGGCCAACGTCACCGCGCGGGCCGAATCGGATCCGGAAGCGATCCGCGACCTTCTGGTCCGTCAGGTCACCGGCCTGGTCCGCTGGCGCGAAAGCGTGCTGTGGCTCAAGGAACAGGGTGTGGCCACGCTGATCGAACTGGGCCAGGGCAAGGTCCTGTCCGGCCTGGTCAAGCGCATCGACAAGGAAATGACCGGCGTCGCCTGCGGCACCCCGGCCGATGTCGAAACCCTTCTCAAGCAGATCTGAGGCCCGATCCATGTTCGACCTGACCGGCAAGACCGCGCTTGTCACCGGCGCCTCCGGCGGTATCGGCGGCAGCATCGCCCGCGCGCTGCATGCCCAGGGCGCGACCGTCGGCCTCTCCGGCACCCGGCGCGAGGCGCTCGAGGCGCTGGCGGCCGACCTCGGCAGCCGCGCCCACGTCCTGCCCTGCAACCTCGCCGATGCCGCCCAGGTCGAGGGGCTGGTGGGCGAGGCCGAGAAGGCGATGGGCCAGCTCGACATCCTCGTCAACAATGCCGGCCTGACCCGCGACGGCCTCGCCATGCGCATGAAGGACGAGGACTGGCAGGCGGTGATCGACGTCAATCTCGGCGCCGCCTTCAAGCTGGCCCGCGGGGCGATGCGCGGCATGATGAAGCGCCGCTGGGGCCGTATCATCTCGATCACCTCGGTGGTCGGCGTAACCGGCAATCCCGGCCAGGCGAACTATGCCGCCTCCAAGGCGGGGCTGATCGGCATGTCGAAGTCGCTGGCCGCCGAGCTTGCCTCGCGCAACATCACCGTCAATTGCGTGGCCCCCGGCTTCATCGCCACCGCGATGACCGATGCCCTGGACGACAAGCAGAAAGAGGGCATCACCGCGCGGATCCCGATGGGCCGGATGGGCGCGCCCGACGAGATCGCGGCGGCCGTGGTCTATCTCGCCTCGCCGGAAGCCGGCTACGTCACCGGCCACACCGTGCACGTCAACGGCGGCATGGCGATGCCGTGAGCCCGCGCCCCGGGACCCCGCCAGGGAACCTTGGGGGGCCTAGCTTTGCTTTCGCGGTGCTTTATGGTATCTAGCCGCCGCTTTTCGCCTGAGCGCGTGCCCGGCTCAGGGGGGACTTGGAGTCGCCGACGGGCGCGTGGTTTGGACTGAAAACTTAAACGAGACAAGGATCCTACAAATGAGCGATATCGCCGATCGGGTGAAGAAGATTGTCGTCGAACATCTCGGCGTCGAGGAAGACAAGGTCACCGAGGCCGCCAGCTTCATCGACGATCTGGGCGCCGACAGCCTCGACACCGTCGAGCTGGTCATGGCGTTCGAGGAAGAGTTCGGCGTCGAGATCCCGGACGATGCGGCGGAGAAGATCCTGACCGTCAAGGACGCGATCGACTACATCAAGGCGCACGCGGGCTGATAGCCCGCGCCCGCCTGAACGGGAGCACCGGATGCGACGAGTCGTCGTCACCGGCCTCGGCCTCGTAACGCCGCTGGCGTGCGGGGTCGAGGCGACCTGGAAGCGTCTGATCGCCGGCGAATCCGGCATCGGGCGGATCCGCCGCTTCGACGCCAGCAACCTGCCGGCGCAGATTGCGGGCGAAGTGAAGCTGGCCGCCTGGGAAGGGGCCGCGGACGACGCCTTCCGGGCGGAAGACTGGATGGAGCACAAGGAGCTGAAGCGCGTCGACGATTTCATCGTCTTCGGCGTTTCCGCCGCCACCCAGGCCCTGCGCGATTCCGGCTGGACGCCCGCGACCGAAGAACAACGCTGCCGCACCGGCGTGCTGATCGGTTCCGGCATCGGCGGCCTGCCGGGCATCGAGGAAGCCTCGCTCCTGCTTAAGGAGAAGGGGCCGCGGCGCATCAGCCCGTTCTTCGTGCCGGGCCGGCTGATCAACCTGATTTCCGGCTACACCTCGATCATGCACGGGCTGAAAGGCCCGAACCATGCCGTGGTGACCGCCTGCTCGACGGGGGCGCACGCGATCGGCGACGCCGCCCGGCTGATCATGTGGGACGATGCCGACGTCATGGTGGCCGGCGGGGCGGAGGCTGCGATCAGCCCGCTCGGCATGGCCGGGTTCTGCGCGGCGCGCGCGCTGTCGACCGGTTACAACGACCGGCCGGAAGCAGGCTCGCGCCCGTGGGACGAAGGCCGCGACGGCTTCGTCATGGGTGAGGGTGCCGGCTGCGTCGTGCTCGAGGAATACGAGCATGCCAAGAAGCGCGGCGCCACGATCTATGGCGAGATCATCGGCTATGGCCTGTCGGGCGATGCCCATCACATCACCGCCCCGGCGGAAGATGGCGACGGCGCGTTCCGCTGCATGTCGATGGCGATGAAGCGTGCGGGCATCAGCCCGGACGAGGTCGATTACGTCAATGCCCACGGCACGTCGACGCCGTTGGGCGACGAGATCGAACTCGGCGCGATCAAGCGCGTCTTCGGCAATTCGGTCGCCCGGATGTCGATGTCGTCGACCAAGTCGTCGATCGGACATCTGCTCGGGGCCGCCGGCGCGGTCGAGGCGATCTTCTCGATCCTGGCGATGCGCGACAATATCGTCCCGCCGACCCTGAACCTCGAGAATCCCTGCGCCACCGCCGACGGCGTCGATCTGGTGCCGGGCAAGGCGAAGGAGCGCGAGGTGCGCGCCGTGCTGTCGAACTCGTTCGGCTTCGGCGGCACCAATGCGACGCTGGTAATGAAGAAAGTGGCGTAACGCCCCGATGGGCAGCGCGCTTTCGGCACTGTTCGCGGCCGTCATCCTGTTCGGGGTGGCGGCCGCAGCCGTTCTGGGCTGGGGCTGGTCGGAATTCAACGCGCCGGGCCCGCTGACCGAGGAGCGCACGGTCGTCGTGCCGCGCGGCTCGAACGTCCTCGACACCGCAATGCTGCTGCAGAACCGCGGCGTGCTGCGCCAGCCCTGGGTGCTGACCGCGGTGGCGCTGTCGCGCGGCGACGAGAAACGGATCAAGGCCGGCGAATATCGCTTCGCCGCCGGCATTTCCGAGGCCGGCATCCTGGCCATGCTGGTCGCCGGCCAGGTGGTGCAGCATCGCCTGACCATTCCGGAAGGCTTGACCGTGCGCCAGATCGCCCGGCTGGTCTCGGAGGCCGATTTCCTCACCGGCGAAGTGCCGCTCGGCCCGCCCGAAGGCAGCCTGCTGCCCGAAACCTATTTCTTCCAGCGCGGCGACACCCGCGCCCAGGCCTTCGACCGGATGCGCCGGGCGATGTCGCTGGTGCTGGACGATGCCTGGGCCAAGCGCGAGGACGGCCTGCCGCTCAAGACCCCGGCCGACGCGATCATCCTGGCCTCGATCGTCGAGCGCGAGACGGCCGTGCCGGCCGAACGGCCGCAGGTGGCCGGCGTCTTCTACAATCGGCTGGCCCGCGGCATGAAGCTGCAATCGGATCCGACGGTGATCTATGGCGTGTCGAACGGCCTGGGGGTGCTGGATCGCGACCTCACGCGCGCCGATCTCGACGGCGATTCCCGCTGGAACACCTATCGCATCGCCGGGCTGCCGCCGACGCCGATCGCCAATGTCGGCCGCGCCTCGCTCGATGCCGTGCTGCACCCGGCCAAGACCAAGGCGCTGTATTTCGTCGCCGACGGCGATGGCGGCCATGCCTTCGCCGAGACGCTGGACCAGCACAACCGCAACGTCACCCGCTGGCGCCAGCGCCAGTCGGCCCAGCCGCAGCCGGCGCAGTAGCAGCCCCTTCCTGTTCCAGCCAGTCGCAGAACGCCTGCGCCACCGGATGCGGCTCGGATCGCGGCGGCAGGATCCAGCAATAGCCCGACGCGGTCACTTCCGGCCGCGGAAACGGCGTCACCAGGCGGCCGGCGGCCAGATCGTCGGCAATGATCGGCAGGGCGCCCAGAGCGACGCCGAGGCCGTCGATGGCGGCCTGCAGCACCAGGTAATAGTGATCGAAGCGCTGGCGGTGGCACCCGGTGGCCTGGGGCAGTCCGGCCGCCTGCAGCCAGCGGCCCCAGCCTTGCTGCCGTCGGGGCGATTCCAACAGCACCTGGGCGCCGAGATCGGCCGGCCGGGGCAACGCGGCGCGCAGGGCCGGGCTGCAGACCGGCAGTTCACGCTCGACGAGGAAACCGCGTGCCTGCCAGCCCGCCGGCACTGCCGTCTCGCGCCGCACCGCGATGTCGAACCCCTCGCCATGGCCGAGCGGCCGTTCGGAGGTGACCAGCTGCAGTTCGACCCCGGGATGGCGCTGCTGGAACCGGCTGAGCCGGGGCAGCAGCCAGCGCATGGTGAAGGTCGGCAGCGCGTCGATCACCAGCCGCACGCTACCGGTCGTCTCGATCAGCCGCTGGGTCGCCGCCGCGATGCCGTCGAGGGCGAGCTGAACCGCGACGAGGTAGTCGCGCCCGCGCTCGTTCAACTGCACTCGCCGGCCCAGGCGGTCGAACAGCGTCGTGCCGACCCAGTCCTCGAGGGTCTGAAGCTGACGGCTGACGGCACC
Source organism: Pseudomonadota bacterium (assembly GCA_023433835.1). Classification (GTDB taxonomy): domain Bacteria; phylum Pseudomonadota; class Alphaproteobacteria; order Ferrovibrionales; family Ferrovibrionaceae; genus JAFKFH01. The sequence goes on from JAEYTW010000736.1 coordinate 6,279, forward strand.
ATGGGTCACGCCCAGTGCGTCGGCAGCTGCTGAAAAGCTGCCATGGCGGGCGGCGGCCTCGAAGGCTTTCAGCGCATTCAGCGGCGGCAGCTTGCGTTCCATCCTTGTGAGGATAACTCACAAAGCTCGCCAGTATTACTCGTTTTGTCGCGCGCGGGCCCGGCCGTATTGCTGTTGCCATGACCCAAGCCCCAGCCATGCCGGCCAGCCCGGCGGTTTCCTGCCCCGACCTGTTCAAGGGTTTCTTCCTCGTCGGGATCTCTTCCTTCGGCGGCGCGCTGCCCTGGGCCCGCCGCATGCTGGTCGAGGATCGCGGCTGGCTCAGCCCGCGCGACTTCGGCGAACTGCTCAATCTCTGCCAATTGCTGCCGGGCCCCAATGTCGTGAACCTGTCGGTCTGCGTCGGTGCGCGCTATCGCGGGCCGTTGGGTTCGGTCAGCGCCCTGGCCGGGCTGATGGCGATGCCGCTTGCCATCGTGCTGGGCCTGGCCGTTCTGATCGACCGGCTGGGGCCGCAGGATATCCTGCGCCATGGCTTCGCCGGCGTCACCGCCGCGGCGGCCGGGCTGGTCTTTGCCATGGCGGTCAAGACGGCCCAGCCGTTGCGCCGGCGGTGGGGCGCCTGGGGCGTGGCCGCCGCCGCCTTCGTCTGCGTCGCGCTGCTGCATCTGCCGCTGCTGCCGGTGCTGGCCGTGCTCGGGCCCATCGGCATCCTGATCGCATGGAGGCGCTGAGATGCCGGTCCTGGCCCAGCTGTTCGTGCAGTTCGCCTTCCTGTCGCTGATCGCGATCGGCGGCGCCAACTCGATCATCGCCGAGATCCACCGCCAGGTGGTCGACGTCCAGCACTGGCTGACGGGGCAGGAATTCGCCACGGTCTTCGCGCTGGCCCAGGCGGCACCCGGGCCCAATGTCCTGGTGGTCAGCCTGATCGGCTGGGAGGTCGCCGGGCTTGCCGGCGCCCTGGTCGCCACGGCCGGCATGTGCGGGCCGTCCTGTATCCTTGCCTATTTCGCCTATCGCGGCTGGGCCCACTACGGCACCCGGCCCTGGGCGGTGGCGATCCAGGCCGGGCTGACGCCGCTCACCGTCGGCCTGCTGTTCTCGACCGGCCTGTTGCTCGCCACCGGCGGCGATGCCGGCTGGCCGGCGATCGCGATCGCCGCGGTAACGGCCCTGATCGTGCTGAAAACCCGGGTCAATCCGCTGTGGCTGCTGGGCGGCGCGGCGCTGATCGGGATCGCCGCGGGGCTTTAGGCGGCGATGACGATGATCTCCGGGCTGCCTGCCCCCAGCGGTGAACGATCCCAATCGCCGAACCAGGTCGCGTCGGTGAAGCCTGCGGTCGCCAATAGCTGACTCAGCCTGTCCTCGTCGATGAACCGTAGCCTGCCGATACTGACAACATTGTCGGTTGGACCGAACCCAAAATGGGTTTCATAGGTAATGATATCGCCGCTCATGCCGGTCACGTCGTAGTGGACCTCGACCGATATTCCTGACGCATCAATCCGTCGCCGCGTCCGCGCCTTCGTCCATTCCTGCCATTCTTGAGCCAAAGGGTTGCGCGTCTCGAAGGCCAGCTTCCCGCCGGGTGCCAGATGCCGGCGCAGGGTCTCGAGGCCGGCGAGGGTGGTGGCGTCGTCCAGGAAAACCTGGAAGACATGGCCGGTCATCACGATCAGGTCGAAGCGGATGGGCAGGTCGAGGCCAGCGGCGTCCGACTGCACCCAGGCGACCCGCTCTCCGCCCGGTCGAGCCCGAGCGATGTCGAGCATCGCGCCGGCGGGATCGGCCCCGGTCACGCGGTGGCCGCGGGCGGCGAGGTCGGCGGCGAGCCAGCCGGTACCGCAGCCCATGTCGAGGATGGCGAGCGGCGCCCGGCCGGCAAGATCGAGATAGAACGCCGTGTCGGCACCGGGTGGGTTCAAGGCGTCGTAGACGGCGCTCAACCGCGGATCGACATAGCTGTCGCAGGTCATCGGAAACCTTTTCGGTGACGATTAATGACGAAATCGGGGTTACTGGACACAACTATTTTCTCGGCAATCTGGCGTGACTTGTCGATACTGCGGTGCATTCGAAACACGCGTGCAGCCTGCGGAGGGCGTGGTTGTTCACCTGGGGGCGGGACTGGCTCGGCATACCCGAGGATAACGCGACGCGCGTTGCCCAGTCGGTTGCCGTGGCGCGCCATGTGCCGATGCTGATCATGGGCAACGGTGTCGGCGCGATGGTGGCGATGCTTGCCCTTGCCAGTACCTTCACGTTCAGGCAGCTGCTGCCGCTGCTGATCATCCCCTGGGTCCTGCAGATACCGCTGATCCGCTCCTGGATCCGCCTGCGCGGCAAGCCGGCCCCCGCGTCGGTGTCGAAACGGCGGATCCGTTCGATCGGCATCTACTCGGCCGTGGTCGGGCTGTGCTGGGCCGCGCTGATCCTCTATTACCTGCCCTCGACGCCGTTCTCGCTGACGGCCCTGCTGCTTGCCGCCGTCGGCTTCCTGTGCCTGGCCGCGGTGACCGTGCTGTCGTCGATGCCGCTGGCCTGCCTGGCCTATGCGTTGCCGATGATGCTGGCCGGCCTCGCCGTCTCGCTGATCTCGCCCGACCCGATCGCCTGGGCCGTCACGTTCATGCTGGCCCTGATGCTGATCGGCCAGGTCTGGTTCCTGCGCGGCAACTGGCTGCAGTTCCGCTATCTGCTCGACCTCGCCGACGAGAAGGTGGCGCTGCTCGCCCGGGCCGAGGCGTCGAGCACGGCGAAGTCGGACTTCCTGGCAGTGGTCAGCCACGAGGTGCGCACGCCCCTCAACGGCGTCATCGGCATGCTGGGTCTGGCGCTGAAGACGCCGCTCGAACCCCAGCAGCTGCAATGGCTTACCTTGGCCGACCGCTCGGCCCGCGACCTGCTGGCCATCGTCAACGACATCCTCGACTTCTCCAAGCTCGAGACCGGGCGGCTGTCGATCGAACCGGTCGATTTCCAGCTGGGCGAACTGGTCGATTCGCTGGCCGCGCTGTTCGCGCCGCGCGCCGCTGCCCAGGGCGACCGCCTGAACTGGACCATCGATCCCGCCCTGCCTGCCTGGCTGCGGGCCGATGACGGGCGCCTGCGCCAGATCCTGCTGAACCTGGTGGGCAACGCCATCAAGTTCACCCGCGACGGCCGCGTCGACATCCGCTTCTCCTGGATGGTCGGCGAGGAGTCGGGGATGCTGCAGGTCGAGATCATCGATACCGGCACCGGCATTCCGCCGGAGAAGCTCGGCAAGCTGTTCCAGCCGTTCTCGCAGGTCGATTCCTCGCTGTCGCGCGCCCATGACGGTACCGGGCTGGGCCTGGCCATCTGCAAGCGGCTGGTCGAGGCGCTCGGCGGCCAGATCGGCGTGACCAGCCAGACCGGCCGCGGCTCGCGCTTCTGGTTCTCGATGCGCTGCGTGCCCGGCACGCCGCAGAACCGCGATGCCGGCGAGCCGTTGCCGCCGATCCGCCCGCTGCGCATCCTGGTGGCCGAGGACAACATCATCAACCAGGCGCTGATGCGCGAATTGCTGCATGGCGCGGGCCATTACTGCGATCTCGTCGCCGATGGCGTCGAAGCCGTCGAGATGGTGCAGAAGTTCCCCTACGACATCGTGCTGATGGACGTGCAGATGCCGCGGCTGGACGGTGTCGCCGCCGCCCGCCAGATCCGGGCGCTCGACACCCGCGTGCGCGACATCCCGATCGTGGCGCTGACCGCCAACGTGCTGCCTTCGCAGCGCCAGTCCTATCTCGATGCCGGCATGACCTATTTCCTGGCCAAGCCGGTCGAGGCGTCGGCCCTGTTCCGGCTGCTCGCGGCACAGGCTACGCGGCTCTGAGCAGACTCTCCGGAAACGCGTGAGCCCCGCTATTGCTAGCGGGTCTCTTGGCGTATTCTAGTGACGATGAGGGGGGGCGGGCCCGCGAGTCTCAAAGCCATACGCATCCTCGTAATGTAGGAACGGTGGTGCAGCTCGTCAACGGACCTGCATCTTAAGGAGCTGAGGCCCGGATTGGCATTCTCGCCAGACGAACTTCGCGAGCTTCCCACGGTAATTTCCGCACCTCGCTTTGCGATCTATTTGCAAGCCGTTGAAAATTCCTTGCCGCGAGCGCTTGAACTATATCGGTGGAACATGGAGGTTTCGGCAGCAATGACGATGCCGCTCCACATCTGTGAGGTGGGCATTCGAAACGCTGTCGTCGACGCTATTGAAGCAGTACACGGTGCAAACTGGCCGTGGTCGAATGGGTTCGTCAGTAGCCTGCCGCAGCCGCGACTGCGCCAACATTACAACCCGCAGTCAAATCTCCGAGATATAGCCAAGCGCGAAGTTACACCGGGTAAAGTTGTTGCCCAGCTGAATTTCGCATTCTGGCAGCAGCTGTTTACCCGCGGGCAAGACGGCAGGCTCTGGCAGGGCCATCTGCATCGGGTTCTGCCCGGCGTGGCGCCGATGATCGCCGTTCCAATTGCACGGCCTCCGCATTCGAAGCGCTGCAGGCGATCCGCAGATTGCGTAGTCGCATTGCACATCACGAACCAGTTTTCGCCCGAGATCTTCGTGCGGATTACCGGTTGGTACTTCAGGTCATCGCCTGGCGCAGTCCTACGGCGGCGTCGTGGACGGATAGAACGCAGACACTTACGGTCCTGTTACAGCAGCGGCCCTGACGGCTCGGCTCACCGCTTGGCCGGCAGCCGGGCGGTCACGAAATCCAGCAAGCCTTGCGGCGCGGCGGCGAGCAGCCAGCCCAGGATCGCCATCGGCCAGGGAAAGGCGATGCGGCCTTTGTCGCGGGCGAGGCCGCGGGCGATGATTTCCGCGGCGCGGTCGACCGGCATCAGGAACGGCATCGGAAAGGCGTTGCGCGCGGTCATCCGGGTGACGACGAAGCCCGGATTGATCACCGAGACCGCGATGCCGTGGCCGCGCAGCCAGGGCCGCAGGCCTTCGCCATAAGCCTTCACCGCCGCCTTCGACGCGGCATAGGCCGGGGCGGTGGCCAGGCCGCGATAGCCGGCGATCGAGGCGACGATCGCGATCTGGCCGCGGCGGCGCGCCGCCATCAGCGCGATTGCCGGATGGAGGGTGTTGAAC
>JAEYTW010000748.1 GCA_023433835.1 Pseudomonadota bacterium
GACCTGCTCGTTCGTGCTGGCGCTGCCCGACCCGGCCAAGGGCGCGGCCGACGGCGTAGCTGACCAGGATGTCGTTGGGCGGCTGCAGGCCGATGAAGGCGATCAGAACGACGCCGAGCACGGTGACGATGGCCAGCGGCCGCGACCAGGCGCCCAGGCGGAACGGCCCGAAGGTTGTCCAGGTCTTGCCTTCGGCCAGGATGCCGGCCGCGATCGGCATGGCGTAGGAAATATAGAAGAACACCGCGCAGCCGGCGGCCAGCGCGGCGAAGGCCGGCGAATAGAGGGTGACGAGAATCGAGAGCACCGCGGTGGTCCAGATCGCCGGCACCGGGGTGCGATAGCGCGGGCTGACCTGCTTGAGCCAGCGCGCGGCGGGCAGGCCGTCGTCGCGGGCGAAGGCGTAGATCATCCGCGAGGTCGAGGTCATCGCCGCCAGGCCGCAGAGGAAATTGGCGACGACGATGCCGACATAGAGCAGGTCGCGCACGCTGTCGGGCACGGCCAGCCCCGCCATCAGGTTGAAGAAGACGTTGGCGCCGTCGGCCGCGCCCTTGGCCGGGTCGGGCAGCGCCAGCACGAACGAGCAGGTCATCGCATAGCCGAAGATCAGCGACCACAGCACCGCGTTGATCATGCCGCGCGGCACCGCGCGCGGCGCATCGAGCGTTTCTTCGGCGGTATGGGCCGAGGCATCGAAGCCGGTGATCGTATAGAGCGGCAGGAGGAGCCCGAGGCAGAAGGCCAGCAGCACGCTGTCGGTGCGGGGGAAGACGTCGCCGCCGGCCGGGCCGGTATTGTTGGCGAAGGCGAACAGCCGCCCGAAATCGAGGCCCGGCGCCGCCCACAGCATGGCGACCGTCAGCAGCACGGCCACGACCAGGATCAGATAGCCGGAGAAATCGGTCAGCAGCGTGGTGGCTCGGATGCCCAGATGGTTGAACAGGCCGTGGATCACCGCGATCACGGCGATGCCGGCAACCTGCTGGGCGTAGCCCCAGCCCGAGACGTCGAGGCCGAAGATGCCGCCGAGGATCAGGTCGCGGAACAGGAGATAGGCGCCGACATTGACCGAGGCGACGACGAAGATGAGGCCGAGCAGGTTGACCCAGGCGGTCGCCCAGCCCCAGAAGCGGCCGCCGAGAATCGAGGCCCAGTGGTAGAGGCCGCCCGCCGTCGGATAGGCCGAGGCGATCTGGGCCATCGAGCAGGCGACGACCAGGGCGAAGATGCCGCCGACCAGCCAGCCGACGCCGATGGCGAAGCCGCCGCCGGCGGAGAAGCCCAGCTGGAACGAGGTGATGCCGCCGGCCAGAATGCAGATGATCGAGAAAGAGATCGCGAAGTTGGAAAAGCCGCGCATGCGCCGCGCCAGTTCCTGGGCATAGCCCATGCGATGCAGCACCCGGACGTCGTCATCGACCATGTGCTCGTCGGCCATATCCACCCCTGCCCCGTTTGGTTGCTTGTCGCGTAAGCTTAACACCAAAGTCGCAAGGCTGACACCCGCGCAAGGGGGCGATTGCCAGACGGCCTGCTTGCTGTTAAGCGAGATTCTCCCGGTTTTGCACAAGGCTGCCGTAATCACGTGATCAGGTTGGCACTGCTCCTCCTCGGCCATCGGCCCATGCGGCGGCAATGGAGCGTGATGGCGGGTTTCGGCCTGATCTGGATCGCCCTGGGCCTGGCGATCATCACGGACGCGGCCGACGGCATCACGGTGGTGGCCACCGAGACCTTCGGCTGGCTCCTGGTCCTGGAAGGCATCATCGCCCTTTCGTTCCGCATCGGGGCCAGCGCGCAGGGCGCGCGGCTTGCGACGATCAAGGCGATCGCGCTGCTCTTCTTCGGCCTGCTGATCGTCGACATGCCCTGGCGCAACGACATCGCCAACTCGATCCTGTTCGGCGTGGCGCTGGCGACCGACGGGCTGGTGCGCATCGCCGCGGCAGTCGTCATCCGCTTCTCGCGCTGGCGCACCGCGCTGGCCGGCGGTTTCCTGGAACTGCTCCTGGCCGCGCTGGCCGTGCTGGACTGGCCGGTGTCCTACGCCATGACCGTGCCGTTCTGCATCGCCGTCGCGCTGATCCTGACCGGCTGGGCCATCCTGCGCGTCGCCTTCCTGCTCAAGCGCATGCAGCCCGGCGCGTCGCTGGCCGGCCTGTCGGCCTTCGCCCTGCGCGGCGGCGAGAATGCCTGGGCCGCTCTGCCCGACCCGGCCCCGACCCGGCAGGAGGATCCGATGTGGGTCCATGTCTGGACCCCGATGGGGGCAGCGACCGACCCGCGGCGGCGGCCGCTGATCGATCGCTATATCGCCGCGGTGGACCATAACGGCGTGATCTCGACCGGCCATGCCGCGCTGGAATTCCCGCCCGCCGGCTATATCAGCCACTATCCGGCGGCCGATATCGACCGCAATCCCGGCGAATTCGCCCGTACCCTGCGCGCCACCGGCGAGAACGACGTGACGGGGCGGTTCCTGCCCTCCTACACCGAGGAGGTCGCCGGCTGGTGCGAGGCCGACGCGCATGTCCGCTTCCGCCGCTATGATCAGGCGCGGCTGGCGGCATTCTGGGAAGTCTATCGGCGGACCGAGGTCTACAACCTGACCAACCGCAACTGCTCGGTCGCCGTGGCGCTGGCCCTCGACGTCGCGCTCGAAGGCGTGCTCGATACCCGCGGCAGCTGGCTGCGCTTCGCCCAGTTGATGGTCCACCCGGATCTGTGGCTGGCCATGCTCTTGCGCCAGCAGGCCGAGGCGATGACCTGGACGCCGGGCCTGGTGCTCGATTACGCCCGGGCCCTCAGGCGCATCGTCGAACCCAAGCCCCGCGCCTGGGGCGAAATCCTGAGCGAGGCGATCCGGCGATACCGCAACTTCCGCCGCCGCACCGCGCTCGCAGCCAAGGAGATGCCGCCGGCATGAGTCATGATCAGGGTGCCGAACTGTCGGCATCGACCCGCCTGTGGTCGCGCGCGGCGGTCGTCGTCACCGCCGCCATCTTCGGCCTCACCTACAGCCTGTCGGCGCCGCTGATCGCGCTGGACCTCGCCGAACGCGGGCTCAGCGAATTCACCATCGGCGCCAATGCCGCGATGCATGCGATCGGCGTGCTGGCAATGGCTGCGGTACTGCCCAGGCTTGCCACCCGCTATGGCATCCGGCCGCTGATCCTGGTCGCGCTGGCGATCGCCGCCGTGGTCATGGCGGCCTTCCCGGCGATGCCGACGATCTGGCTGTGGTTTCCGCTGCGCCTGCTGCTCGGGGCTGCCTCCGAACTGCTGTTCGTGCTGTCCGAAACCTGGATCAACCACTTGAGCGACGAACGATCGCGCGCCCGGGCGATGGCGATCTATACCGCGGCGCTGTCCTCGGGCTTCGCGCTGGGCCCGGCCATCCTGTCGGTCGTCGGCAGCGACGGGGCCACGCCCTACCTGGTCGGCGCGGCCTGCGCGGTGCTGGCCATGCTTGCCGTGCTGCCGCCCCGGGTGCGCGCACCGCGCTTCGAGAAGCCGGCCGGCATCAAGGCCGCGGCCTACCTGCGCATCGCCCCGATCGCGCTGACCACCACACTGCTCAACGCCGGGGTCGAGACCGCCGGCCTCTCCTTCCTCGCCCTCTACGCGATGGGTTTCGGCTGGAGCGAGGCGGAAGGCACCCGGCTGGTCTCGACGATGATGATCGGCGCCATCCTGCTGCAGCTGCCGATCGGCTGGGCCGGCGACAAGATGGACCGCCGGCGGCTGATGCTATGGCTGGGCGTCGCCTCGGTCATCGGTGCCCTGGTATGGCCGTTCGTGCTGGACCAGCCGCTGGTCGCCTATCCGCTGCTGTTCGTCTGGGGCGGGGTGTTCGTCGGCATCTACACCATGATGCTGACCCTGATCGGCAGCCGGTTCGAGGGAGCCGACCTCGTCGGGGTCTACGCGGTCATGAGCCTTGCCTGGGGCGCAGGCGCGCTGCTTGGTCCTTCACTGGCCGGACTGGGCATGGATTTCAGCCCCCATGGTCTGCCCATCGTCGTGGCACTCGCCTGCCTTGCCTATGTTCTGTTCCTCACCCGTACACGTTCCGAAGCCTAGACGTTTGTTCACAAGATTCGACTTTCGATAACGATCCGATAAATTCTTCGGGATAAACTGCGCCTTGATTGGCGTTGTCTGCCGCGAAGGGTTGATTGGAATGGGAACGGGTCGGTGACGGAGACCAAGGTCTTCAACCTGCCGAACACGCTGAAGACGCGATCGTCGAAACCCGGCGGGCGCAGCTTCGACGACCTGGCGAAGGCCGGCGACCATGTGGTCCGCCGGAACGGCTCGTCATACCCGACGATCGCGGCTTCCGACATCGCCGACCTGATGGCGATCGCCGGGCGGCTGCGCCAGGGATCGCCGTTGGCGGTCGAGTTGCAGGAATGCTTCCGCATCGCCCATGACATCCGCGGCCAGGCCGGCAGCTTCGATTTCCCGCTGATCTCGGCTGCGGCCGGATCGCTGTCGAAGTTCGTCGACAAGCTGCGCAACGCCCCGCCCGACAACGCGCCGGAAGTCGTTTCGCTGATCGAGGTGCATGCCGCGACCATGCATCTGCTGCTGTCGCAGAACCGCAAGGGCGCCGGCGGGCCCCCCCAGGCCCCCAAACACGA
>JAEYTW010000787.1 GCA_023433835.1 Pseudomonadota bacterium
CGGCGGGGCGGCGCCGGCCGCCTCGAGCCAGGACAGCCACAACTCGTAGGGTTGCAGCAGCGGCAGGGTCAGCAGATCGGCAGGCGTCTTCACGCCCGCGAGCAGTTCGGGCCGGCAGAGCGGCGTCCGCTCGACCGGCATGATCCGGTGCGCCACGAGGCCCGGCCACGATCCGGTGCCGATGCGGATGGCGACATCGGCGCCGCGCCGCCCGAAATCGGTCAGCTCCGCCGCGTCGACCGCATCGAGGCGCACGGCGATGCCGGGATGGGCGACCTGGAACCGCCCCAGCCGTGGCACCAGCCAGTTGTTGGCGAAGGTCGGCACCGCGCTGATCGACAGCACCGCCGAGGCGGTGGCCTCCAGCGTGGCCGCGGCGAAGGCCGCCTGCAGCCGCAGGAAACCGTCGGCGACACCCGGGGCCAGCGCGGCGCCGACCGCCGTCAGGGTCAGCCGGCGCGGCTGGCGCAGGAACAGCTTCTGGCCGAGATGGCTCTCCAGCGTCTTGATCTGCCAGCTGACCGCCGCCTGGGTCATGCCGAGCTCCGCGGCGGCCTTGGTGAAGCTCAGATGCCGCGCCGCCGCCTCGAAGGCGCGGATCGATCCCAGCGGCGGCAGGCGCATGATCCCTCCAATGGATAAATTCTCCTTATGCTAACAGCCGGATAACTCGTTTGTCGCGCCCCGTCACTTCAGCCAGATTTTCCGCGGGAATTTCAGCAGGAAATATGATGATGGACGGGCCCGGCGAGGCGCAGGCGAACCCGTGCGCGCAAAATAAACTCAGCTTTTTCCGGCGCTTGCGGCGGCAGTGCCGGCGCGTCTGGACATGGCTCGACCGGATCGATCCGGCCCGGCTGATCGGCGGGTCGGACGTCTTCAAGTGACAAGGTGGGCTGACATCTCCTAGGGTGCTGGCAACACAAAGGAATCCTTGGGGGAAATGCCGTTGACGACCGCCACGCGCTGGTGGGCCGCCGTGATGTTTGCGACCTTGGCCGCCTCGTATTCGCTGAGCCAGTTTTTCCGCGCCGCCAATTCGGTGATCGCCCCGGACCTGAAGGCCGAGCTGCATCTGGCCCCCGACGACCTGGGCCTGCTGACCGGCGTGTTCTTCCTGGTCTTCGCCGCCTGCCAGATCCCGGCCGGCATCTCGCTCGACCGCTTCGGCGCCCGGGCGACGATGGGCGCGACGATGGTGGTGGCGGTTGCCGGCGCGGCGCTGTTCGCCGCCGCGGAAGGCCTCGCCGGGCTTACCTTCGCCCGCGCCCTGCTCGGCTTCGGCTCGTGCTGCCTGTTGATGGGGCCGCTGGTCGTGATCGCCCGCTGGTATCCGCCGGCCCGCTTCACCCAACTCACCGCCGTGATCATCGGCGTCGGCACGCTGGGCAGCCTGGTCGCCACCGCCCCGCTGGCCCATGTCGCTGTTGCCATCGGCTGGCGCGGCGCCTTCTGGCTGATGACGGGGATCACCGCCACCCTCACCGTCGCCGTCTGGGTGATGGTGCGCGACGCGCCGCCCGGCGCGGCCCCCCCTGCCGGCGGCGGTGAATCGCTGCGGCAATTGCTGTTCGGCGTCGGCGATGTCTTCCGCCTGCCCGGCATCCTGCCCGTCCTGCCGGTCTATGCCTCGTGCTATGCCGTGACCATCGCCATCCTGGGCTTGTGGGGCGGGCCCTATCTCTATGAGGTCCACGGCCTCGGCGGCCCGGCGCGCGGCAACGTGCTGCTGGTGATGGCGGGGGCCACCGCGCTCGGCTATTTCACCACCAACTCGCTCGACCGCCGCTTCGACACGCGCAAGGGCATCGTGCTGGCCGGGGGCGCCGTCAATTGCGGCCTCCTCGTCCTGCTGGCGGCCATCCCCTCGCCCCCGCTGTGGCTGATCACGGCGATCCTCGGGGTGATGGGCTATACGTCGAGCTACTTTGCCACGGTGATGGCCCATGGCCGCGGCCTGCTGCCACCGCGGCTGCTCGGCCGTGGCCTGACCATCCTGAACATGGCCAACATCCTCGGCGTCTCGGCGGTGCAGTTCGTCTCGGGCTGGCTGATTGCCGGGTTGACCCCGGCCGGCGCGGCCGCGCCCGAGCATGCCTATCGCCTGGCCTTCGCGCTGTTCGCCGCCTGCCTCGGGATCGCGTTGGTGATCTATGCCGCCTGGGTGCCGGACCGCAGGCCGTCGGATATGATCTAAGATATGTTGAGATCCAGAATTCCCCAGCATGTCGATTTCTGATCCAAGCTGGCGAAGGAACATTCTGTACTGGCAGACAAGCAGGCTCAACAAGTCTCAGGATAGAGCGACATAGATGACGGGAATCGGACGCAGGGTTTTCCTGGCGCGGCTCGGTGCCACTGCCGCCGCAACGGCCTGTCCCTGGAGTGCCGGGGCGGCGCCGGCGCGGATCGGCTTGCTGCTTGCCGGCAGCAAGGGGGCTTATTTCACCGACGCGACGGCTGCGATCGTGGGCCAGGGCCTGCGCGACGCCGGCCTGCGCGACGGTCGTGACTATCAGCTCGACCTGCACTATGCCGGCGGCGACTACCAGCGGCTCGGGCCGCTGGCGCAGGGGCTTGCGGCCTCCGGCGCCGCGCTGATCCTGGCCAACACGATCGCCGGGGTGCGCGGTGCCCAGGCTGCATTGCCCGCTCGCCCGGTGGTGATGCTGGGCATCAACAATCCCGTCGAATCCGGGCTGATCGCGACGCTGGCGAGGCCGGGCGGCCAGACCACCGGTATCGCCACCCAGATCGAGGACATGACGCCCAAGATGCTCGATTTCCAGCGCCAGATCCTGCCAAAGGCGCGGCGGATCGGCGTCGTGCTGAACCCGGCGAACCCGAGCAACCAGGGCATGCTGGCTGGCCTGCAGGCCGGCGCTGCCAGCCATGGCATGGCCGTGGTCGCGGCACCGGTGCGGCTGCCCGGTGACCTCGACGCCGCGCTTGCGGCCCTCGCCGCTGCCAACCTCGATGCGCTCCACTTGCTGGCCGACGCAGCCAGCCTCGACCTTTGTGACCGGATCGCCCCCTTCGCGCTCGCGCACCGCCTGCCGTTCTTCGCACCCTATCCGCCGGCGGCCGAGATCGGCGGGTTGCTCGGCTTCGGCCCGGTGCCGGGCAAACTGCTCGGCCGCGCCGGGTATTTCGTGCGGCGGATCCTCGACGGCGCCGCGCCGGCCGACCTGCCGGTCGAACAACCCACGGTCGTCGAGCTCTGGATCAACCTGGCCACCGCCCGCGCCCTCGGCGTCGAAATCCCGCTGACTTTGCAGACGGCGGATCGCATCTTCGACTGATCAGAACGTCGCCGAACAAACCTTGGGCCGGCCGGTGGCCGCCGACGAGACCGCTTGATTGACTGAAGCGGCCAAAGGTACAAAAGACGAAGGCTGAAGGATCACGCATGGCTTTCTGGATCGTGACTGCAGCCGGGCTGGCGATCGCCTATCTCCTTGGGTCCATACCGACGGGCTATCTGGCGGGAAAACTGCTCAAGGGCATGGATATCCGCGAGCATGGCTCGAAATCCACCGGCGCGACGAACGTGCTGCGGACCTTGGGCCCATTGCCGGCGGCAGTGGTTCTCGCCGTCGACGTGATGAAAGGCGCTGCGGCGGTCGCCTTGATGCACTGGGTTACCCCTTGGGCGATCTCGCTGCTGTCTGGCATCGCGCCGCAGGCTTCGGTGCCTTGGGCGGTTTGCCTGGGCGGCCTTGCCGCAATATTGGGGCACGGCCGTTCGGTCTGGCTGAATTTTACCGGCGGCAAATCCGCCGCGACCGGATTGGGCGTCCTATTGGCCATGTCCTGGCCGGTAGGGCTCGGTGCCGCGATCGTCTTCGGCGCCACCCTTGCCGTTTCCCGGATCGTTTCGCTCAGCTCGATGCTCGCGGCGTTGGCCGCGATCGCGCTGGTCTTCGGATTATCGCAACCCCTGCCCTATCAGTTGCTGGTGATCGCGGGTGCCGCCTACGTGATCTTGCGCCATCGCGCCAATATTCAGCGGCTGTTGTCGGGAACCGAGCCGCGGCTGGGCGCAAAGTCCTGAACAGGTTCCCAGTAGGGCGCGCGCAGCTCGCGCTTGAGCAGCTTGCCGATCGGCGAGCGCGGCAGTGTCTGACGGAATTCGATGCCCGAGACACGCTGCGCCTTGCCGACGCGGCCATTGACGAAGGCCGTCAGCTCGTCGGCGCTGGCCGCCATGTCGGGCCGCAGCACGACGAGCCCCAGCGGCGTCTCGCCCCAGCGCTCGGACGGCACGCCGATCACGGCGCAATCGGCGACGGCGGGATGGCGGGCCAGTTCGGCCTCGATGTCGACCGGATAGATGTTGAAGCCGCCGGAGATGATCACGTCCTTGGCGCGGTCGAGCAGGACGAGGAAACCATCCTCGTCGAACCGCCCCATGTCGCCCGAGCGGAAGAAGACCTGGCCCTCGGGCGACCGCCACAGGATCGCGTCGGTCAATTCCGGCCGGTTGTGATAGCCCAGCATCATCGAGGCGGCGCGGCCGACCACTTCGCCGACTTCGCCCCGCGGCAGCTCGCCGCCATCCGCATCGATGATGCGGATGTCGGCGTTGGGTGCCGGCTGGCCGACCGTATGCAGCTTGTCGGGGTGATCGTGGGCGCGCAGGAGGCACGAGCCGCCGCCCTCGGTCAAGCCGTAGACTTCGATGAACCTGCCGGGCCAGCGGGTGATCAGCTGGCGCTTCAGATCGGCGCGCAGCGGCGCGCTGGTGCACCATTTCAGCTGGAACGAGCCGAGGTCGTAGCGGTCGAAATCGGGATGTTCGAGGATGCGCTGGTACTGCACCGGCACCAGCATCGTCACCGTGGCGCGGTGGCGCTGGGCCAGTTCCAGATAGCCCGCCACGTCGAACTTCGGCATCAGGATCGCCGTGCCGCCCTTGGCGAGCGACGGCAGCAGCACGACCAGCGTGGTGTTGGAATAGAGCGGTGTGGCAAACAGCGAGACCGACGTCTCGTCGATGCCCTCGCCGCTCATCCGCCTGATAATGCCCTCCCGCGTGCCATGGGCGTGGACGATGCCCTTCGGCGTGCCGGTGGTGCCGGACGAATAGATGATGTTGAACGGATCCTCGCGCCCGATCGCCACGTCGGGCCGCGTGCTTGGCGCGGCGGCAAGCCAGTCTTCGTATGACCGCCAGCCCGGCTCGGCATGATCGAAGCCGATCCGCAGCGGCCCCTCGGCCTCCGCGGCCAGGTCGAGGTAATGGCGGTCGACGGCGAAGACCTTTGCGCCGGCATCCGCCACCATCGCGGCCAGCGAGGCGGGCGAGGCCAGGCCCGACAGCGGCACGGCGCAGGCCCCGGCCGCCAGCGTGCCGAGGAACAGTTCGACATAGGCGATCGAGGCCTGGGCCAGCATGGCCACGCGATCGCCCTTCCCGACGCCTGCGGCGGCAAGCGCGCGCGCGACCTGCTCGACCCGCGCGGCCAGCGCCGCATAGTCGCGCCGCTGGTCGCCGCAGATCAGCGC
>JAEYTW010000806.1 GCA_023433835.1 Pseudomonadota bacterium
CGTCCGACGCATCAAGGTCGCAATGGCATCGGCCTATCCCTGGCAACCTGAATGGGCACTGGCTAACGCCTTACTCTCACGCGCAGAGCGCTGACACGAAACAGCAACGAAACAGCAAGCCGAAAGACATAGCTTGCCTGCTCGCCGACGCCGGCAACTATCCCGCTCGTCCCAACGAAACCAAGCCGACTCTTCTACGCCCACCATCCAGCGCACCAACACAAGCAGGGCACCAAAAAACAGCAGCCGATCAAGTCAGGCTGTCGTTTGAGAAATCCGGGCTAGCTGATCTGGTCATGATTACATTGATTTCGTGTTGCTAATTTGGCACTGTTTATCTGCCGTCGCGATCATGGTTACGGGTATAAGGCGTCCGGGTGAACCAGCAGTCCCAGCTGGGTTCGCCGGCATAGGCCTCGGCGAAATAGTCGATGAAGGCGCGCACCTTGGGCGTCAGGTGGCGGCGCGACGGATAGACGGCGTTGATCGACAAAGGCGGCACGGCGAAGTCGCACAGGATCGGCTTCAGCCGGCCGTCGGCCAGCGCGTCGCCGACGATGAAGCTGGGCGAGCGGATGATGCCGATGCCGGCGATGCAGGCTTCGCGCAGCATCTCGCCGTTGTTGCCGATCAGGTTGTGGCTGACCTTGATCGATTGCAGGCCGCTCGGCCCGTCGAACACCCACTGGTCCATCGAGGTCGGCGTGTGGGTATAGCCCAGGCAGTTATGGCCGACGAGCTCCTGTGGCGTTGCGGGTTCGCCGCGCGCGGCGAGATAGCTCGGCGCGGCGCAGACCACGAAGCGGCAGATGGCGAGCTTGCGCGCGACCAGCGAGGAATCGGGCATCGAGGCGATGCGGATGGCGACGTCGAAGCCCTCTTCGACCAAGTCGACGACGCGGTCGTTCAGCGCCACTTCGATGGTGACGTCGGGATAGCGCGCCATGAAATCGGGCAGCAGCGGCGCGACGTGCATGCGCCCGAAGGTCATCGGCAGCGAGATCCGCAGGAAGCCGCGCGGCGAGGCGGTGAGGTTGGTGACCGCCGCCTCGGCCTCCTCGGCCTCGGCCACCACCCGGAGGCAGTGGGCATGGAACACCGTGCCGGTCTCGGTCAGGGCCAGCCGCCGCGTCGTGCGCTGCAAGAGGCGGGCGCCGAGCAGTTCCTCGAGCCGCGCGACATGCTTGGAGACCGCCGATTTCGACAGGCCGAGCTGGCGGGCGGCGGCGGAAAAGCTCTTGGCCTCCACCACGCGGGCGAAGACGGCCATCGAGGCCAGGCGGTCGAGGGTGGTACCGGCGGAGCGCATTGGCGCACTCTGTAAGGGGCGCGAGGCGCCGTCAATAATCCGCTTTGTTACAGCCCGACCGCGTGTTATCTACCGATTCATGACCACGGGGTTCACGATCCAGCGACGACGAATGCTGCGCGCTCCACAAGAGCGCAAGGCCGTCGTGCGCGCGTAACCCGGATCGCCGTTCTCCCCAGGGAGACCCCTATCAACGGCAGACCCGCTTCCGGGCAGCGTCAGCGGCGGAGCAAGAAACCGCCAACAGTCGCTCAAGTTGTCCCAGGAAGCACGTCCATGCTGCCGATCATTTCCGAACCGCCGGGCACCGAGCTCGCCATCGAAGCGCTGCTCGACCAGTCCTTCGGTCCCGACCGCCACCTGAAGACCGTCTACAAGCTGCGCGAGGGCATCGATCCGATCGCCAGCCTGTCGTTCTGCGTCTTCGAGGGGGAGAAGCTGCTCGGCTCGATCCGCTACTGGCCGATCGAGATCGGCGGGCGCTGGCCCGCCGTGATGCTCGGCCCCGTCGCGGTCGACCCCGAGCGGCGCGGCGAGGGCATCGGCAAGGCCCTGATCCGCCACAGCCTGTGGGCGGCCACCCGGCTCGGCCACAAGATCTGCATGCTGGTCGGCGACCGGCCGTACTACGAACCGTTCGGCTTCCATTCGGCGCTCGACCATGGCCTGGAATTGCCGGGCTGGGTCGATCCCGCCCGGTTCCTGATCATGGAACTGGCCCCGGGCGCGCTCGACGGCGTCTCCGGCATGATCGGCAAGCCAACCGCGCCGGCGGCGAAGGCAACCCGCGCAGCCTGATTTCCTTGTTCCCCGCCGCTTGCTACTCTCTGGCCGGCGGCGGGGCAGGGAAAAGGGCCTGACATGTCGGGCGACGCGGAGATGCTGCTGAGGCAGCGACATATCCTCGAGGAAATCGAGCACGGCATCCGGCTTGCCAATCGCGAGGTGCTGAACCAGGTCCTGCCGCGGATGAGCCGCGACCATGTGCTGGCGCTGGCCGTCGCGGTGGCCAAGCTGCGCGGCGCCTATCTCGCGGCGGCGATGCGGCTGGTGCGGCCGGCCTCGGCCGATCTCGCCGATCTCCGGGCCAGGCGCGAAGCCTACGACGAAGCCCGCCAGGCCTTCGAGGCGCTGGAGCGCGCAATCGAGCGCGGCTATGTCGAACTGAAGGACTGACCATCGCTTCACATGGCCGTGACGTCGCCGGTTCGTGAGCCGGCGTCGCCGCGCGCCGGCCTAGACTGAGAGCCTACCCAAGGTCGGAGACATCGGGTCATGTCCAAGTTCGTCCCTGCACTGTTCATCGGCGGCCTGCTGGTGGCCGCCGCCGTCGGCTTCAAGGCGCTGCCCTCGGCCGCCGAGGATGCCGTGGTCATCGCCCCGCCGGCGGCCGACCTCGCGGCAGGCCCCGCCGTCACGGCGACGGCGGTGTTCGCCGGCGGCTGCTTCTGGGGCGTGCAGGGCGTGTTCCAGCATGTCGAGGGCGTCGGCACCGCCGTGTCGGGGTATGCCGGCGGCAAGGCCGAGACCGCCGACTACCAGAAGGTCAGCCGCGGCTGGACCGGCCATGCCGAGGCCGTGCGCATCACCTACGATCCGCGGAAAATCTCCTACGGCCGGCTGATGCAGATCTATTTCTCGGTCGCCCACGACCCGACCGAATTGGACCGGCAGGGCCCGGATGTCGGTACGCAATACCGCTCGGCGATCTTCCCGCAGAACGACGAGCAGGCGCGGGTGGCGGCCGCCTATATCGCCCAGCTCGGCCAGGCCCATGCCTTTCCGAAAAAGATCGCGACGAAGATCGAGCCGGGCCAGGCCTTCTATCCGGCCGAGGACTACCATCAGGATTACCTGGTCCGGAACCCGCGCCAGCCCTACATCGTCATCAACGACCTGCCGAAGGTCGAGAACCTCAAGCGCCTGTTCCCCGACGTCTATCGCGACAAGCCGGTGCTGGTCGCCGATGCCGGCCAGTAACGCTTCGGCGCCCGGCCGAAAAGGCGCTTGAAGGCATTGCCGAAGGCGCTTTCGGAGGCATAGCCGAAGCGGGCGGCGAGGCTTGCGACCGTGGCATCGCCACGCCGCAGCGCCTCGCGCGCCAGTTGCATGCGCCATTGCGTCAGGTAATCGAGCGGGGCGCGGCCGGTGCGCCGGCGGAAGCGCAGGGCGAAGGCCGAGCGCGACATGCCGACGGCCGAGGCCAGTTCGGCCACCGTCCAGCGCCGTTCGACATCGCCGTGCATCAGCCGCAGCGCCGCACCGATCTGGCGGTCGCCCAGCGCACCGATCCAGCCGAGATCGTCCGATTTGCCCAGGGCGGCATAGGCGCGCAGGGCTTGCACCAGCAGCACGTCGGCCAGGCGCCGCGTGACCAGCGCCGCGCCCATCGGCGCTTCGGTCAGTTCGATGTCGACGAGGCCCAGGGTCGCGCGCAGGGCCGCGGCCGCCGGTTCGCCGGCCGGGACATGGATCATCGGCGGCAGGGCATCCAGCAGCAATCGTGCATTGTCGTCACGGAAGACGAAGCCGCTGCCGATCAGCACGGTCTCGTCGCCGCCGTGGCGGATCACCCGCGGCTGGCCGAAACCGAGATAGGCGCTGGCATCCTCGGCCTCGGTGCGCGGGCTGGAGGCCAGCACGAAGGGCGGCGCGTCGGCCAGCAGGAAGGTGTCGCCGGCCTCGAGCCGGCGCGGCGCCTCGCCTTCCAGCGCGATCCAGCATTGGCCGCGCAGGACCGCGTTGAACTTCAGGTAGGGCTTGGCCGGAAAGCGCAGTGCCCAGTCGCCGCCCGCTTCGAACCGGGCCGAGGCGGCGCTTTGCAGATCGAGCAGCGAAAAGACGTCCGATAACGGATCCATTGGACGATCGCGACGAAATCATGGAGCCAGGCGCATGGATTATCTCACGCATCGGCGCGATATCCAGGGGAGATCGAACAAAGGAGACGCGCCATGGATGGAATCGCGGGAAAAGTCGTCGTCATCACCGGGGCTTCCAGCGGCATCGGCGAAGCCAGTGCGAGATTGCTGGCCGGGCGCGGGGCGAGGCTCGTGCTCGGCGCAAGGCGCCCGGAACCGCTGGCGGCGCTGGCCGGCGCGCTCGACGCGGCCTGGCGCGTCACCGACGTCAGCCGCCGCGCCGATGTCGAGGCCCTGGTTGCGGAGGCCCGCGAGCGCCACGGCCGGCTCGACGTGCTGATCAGCAATGCCGGGGCGATGCCGATCTCGGTCTTCGACGAATTGCGTGTCGACGATTGGGAAACCATGGTCGACGTCAACCTGAAGGGCGTGCTGTACGGCATCGCCGCCGCGCTGCCGCTGTTCCGGGCGCAGGGTTCGGGACATTTCGTCCATACCGCCTCGACCTCGGCGCATCGCATCGTGCCGGCCCAGTCGGTCTATGCCGCGACCAAGATGGCGGTGCGGGCGATCTCGGAAGGCCTGCGCCAGGAAGCCGGGGACAGCTTGCGGGTCACCGTGATCTCGCCCGGCATGACCCGGACCAATGCCGCCGGCCATATCACCAGCCCGCAGGTCCGTGCGCAGATAGCCGATGCCCAGGGCAGCTTCGCCATGCCGCCCGACGCGGTCGCCCGCGCCATCGCCTACGCCATCGAACAGCCGGCCGACATCGATGTCGGCGAGATCGTCATCCGGCCGACGGCGCAGGGCTGATGCCAGGTCCCGCATGAACGGGAATCGGTTTATGCTTTTCCTTCATGAACATCCGGGACATCCAGGCCTTCGTCGCGGTGGCCGAGACGGGGTCGGTCAACCGCGCCGCCCTCCGCCTCAACCTGACCCAACCCGCGACCACGCGGCGGATCCAGAATTTCGAGGCCGCCCTTGACGGTGCGCCGCTGTTCGACCGCACGGTGAAGCCGGCGATCCTGACCGCGCATGGCCACAACGTGCTTGACCATTGCCGGCGCGTGCTGGTCGCCGCTGCGGAGCTCGAAGCCTGCGCGGCGGGCGCGGCCGATCCCGCCGGTGAACTGCGGGTCGGCGTCGCTCATGGCCTGGGCGAGATGGTGCTGACCGCGCCGCTCGACGCATTGCGGCGATCGTTTTCCCGACTTCGCATGCAGGTCAGCGCCAATTGGAGCGCCGAGCTGATCGAGGCGGTGCGCAGCGGCTCGATCGACTGCGCCGTCGGGCTGCTGACCGACGCCCATACGACCGCCGGCGGCCTGCAGAAATTGTCGCTGGGCGCCGAACAGGTGGTGGTGGTCGCGCCGGTGTCGCGGCCTTCGACCCGGCGCGACGGCAGGCCGTGGCGCCTGCGCGACCTGGCCGAGGAAGGCTGGCTGCTCAATCCCCGGGGCTGCGGCTGCCGCGCGGCGCTGGAGCGTGCGTTCGACCGCCACAACCTGGTCTTGAGGGTGGCGGCCGAAGTCTTCGGCGAAGAGCTGCAGATGGCGCTTCTGGCGCATAGCGGCGGGCTGGGCCTGGTGCCGCGCCGGCAGTTCGCGCGCAGCCCGCATCGTGCCGGGCTGCATGTGCTGGAGGTCGACGAATTCCGGGTCAGCGCGATGGTAACCTTGCTCCGCCATCCGGTGCCTGGCCGCTTCGACCCGGCGATCGACTTGCTGGCGGCGGCGATCGCGGCCGAGCTCGATCATAAGCTTCAGGCATAAAGTTTATAGGGACTATGCATTTGAGCGATTAAGCGGCGCCTCGCATAGTGCGGCGGTAGATATCGCCTGGAGGGCCTTCCCATGATCGTCACGGTGTTTCGCTCGCGCCTCAATCCGGCGGCGCAGGAAGAGTATGGCGCGATGGCCGCCGACATGAGCGCCCTGGCGCGGGAAATACCGGGCTATGTCTCGCACAAGGGGTTCGTCGCGGAAGACGGCGAGCGGGTGACGATCGTCGAGTTCGCCTCGGAGGCGGCGCTGCAGGCCTGGAAGCGCCATCCGGCGCATATCGAGGCCAAGAAGCTCGGTTTCACGAAATTCTTCAGCGCCTTCAGCTATCAGGTCTGCAGCGTCGTCCATGCCCGCGCTTGGACGGGCAGGGCAGGCTGATGCAGCTCGATCACCTGACGATCATCGCCCCCGACCTGGCGGCGGGTGCCGCGCATGTCCGCGACCTGCTCGGGGTGGAGATGCCGGTGGGCGGCAGCCATCCGCAGATGGGTACCCACAATCTGCTGCTGCGGCTGGGCGACGACGTGTTCCTCGAGGTCATCGCCGTCGATCCGGCGGTGGCCGAGCCGGCGCGCCGCCGCTGGTTCGGACTGGACGATGCGGCCGCGGTGCGGCGGGACTGGCATGCCGGAAACCGCCTGCGCGGCTGGGTTGCCAGGACCGGCGACATCGATGCCGTGCTGGCCGCACATGGCGACATCCTCGGGCAAAAGGCGGCGGTGTCGCGCGGAGATCGGCACTGGCTGTTCGGTGTCCCGGCCGATGGGCGCCTGCCGTTGGACGGTATCGCACCCTCGGTCATCGATTGGGGCGTGCGCGGCCACCCTGTCGAGGCGATGGCCGATCTGGGACTGGCGCTGGCCGAGGTCACGATCGAGCATCCCGATCCGGCCGCGGTCGAGGCAGTCCATCGGCGGCTGGACCTGCGCAACCCGCCGCGGGTGCGGCAGGGGCCGCGGCTGCGCCATCGGGCGTCGGTCCGGACGCCGATAGGCATGCGGGAACTTTACTAGCGGCCGACGGCGTCAGGACCGGGCTGGCCGGCCGGATAGCTCGCGGTCAGATAGATCCGCGCGATCGTCTCGATGCCGGCCTGGTCGTCGGCATCGAAGCGCGCGGGCGTCGGGCTGTCGAGGTCGATGACGCCGAGCACCGCGCCGTCGCGCAGCAGCGGCACCACGAGTTCCGAGCGCGAGGCGGCGTCGCAGGCGATATGGCCGGGGAAGGCATGGACATCCTCGACCAGGATCGAGGCTTTGCGTTCGACCGCCGTGCCGCAGACGCCGCGGCCGACCGGAATGCGCACGCAGGCGGGCTTGCCCTGGAACGGCCCGACCACCAGCCCGCCGCCGCGCATGAAATAGAAGCCGGCCCAGTTCAGGTCGGGCAGCGCATCGTAGAGCAGCGCCGAGGTATTGGCCGCGTTGGCGACCGGGTCGGTCTCGCCGTGCAGCAGGCCTTCGAGCTGCTGGGCCAGTTCGGCGTAGAACGTCGGCTTGTCGGTCGCGGCTATCGCCTGGGCCTGGAACATCGGATGCTCTCCTTCTCGGCCGATCAGATAGGGTCTCTTCACGCCAGGCGCAACAGCGCGATGCCGGCGACGACCGCGGCGGCGGCCAGCCACCGCCACGGCCCCACGCGCTCCTTCAGGATGAAGGCGGCGAACAGGGTGGCGAACAACACGGATGTCTCGCGCAGCGAGGCGACCAGCGGCACCGGCGCGCGGGTCATCGCCCACAGCACGAGGATGTATGAGGTCACCGAGGCCGGGACGGCAAAGATCATGATCCGCCATTGGCGCGTGACCAGCGCGATCGGATTGCGCCGGCGCAGGCCCTGCATCAGCGCGAACATGCAGCCGTTCAGCACCGAGACCATCAGGCCGTAGCCCGCGGCCGAGCCCGACTGGCGCACGCCCATCGCATCGATGAACGAATAGCAGCCGATCAGCACGGCGGACAGCAGCGCAGGCAGTACCGCCTTCATGCCGCCGCCGCCCCGCCGGCGCCCCTCCAGCGCCAGGATGATCATGCCGGCGGAGATCGCGGCGATGCCCGCCAACATCAGCGGCGTCGCCGGCTCGCCGATCAGCATCGCCGACAGCCCGGCGACGACCAGCGGCGCGCCGCCGCGGGCCAACGGATAGGCCAGTGCGAAATCGCCGAACCTGTAGGCGGTCGTCAGCGCCTTGATCGAGGCGAGGTTGGCCACCACCGCCAGCGCCATCCACGGCAGGGCTTCCGTCCGCGGCAGCGGCACGAAGGCCAGCAGCGGCAGCGAGACCAGGCCGCAGCCGATGACGACGGCGGCGACGGCATCGTCGCGTGACGGGCTGACCTTGACGCCCGCATTCCAGCCGGCATGCAGCGCGGCGCGGGCCAGCGCCGCGAGGAAGACGATCAACTCCATGATCTCAGATCTCAGCCGGCCAATGCCCTCTGCAGGAACACCAGGTCGAGCCAGCGGCCGAACTTCTCGCCGACTTCGCGGAAATGCCCGACCTGCTCGAAGCCATGCCGGCGATGCAGCCGGACCGACGCCTCGTTGGACGCCTCGATGCCCGCGACCATCACGTGCTTGCCCAGGGCGGCCGCCGCCTCGATCAGGGGGCCGAGCAGGGCGGAGCCGAGCCCGAGGCCGCGCCGGTCGCCGCGGATGTAGATCGAATTCTCGACGGTGAAGCGATACCCCTCCCACGCCCGCCAGTCGCCGAAGCTGGCATAGCCCGCGACCTGGCCGTCGCGCTCGGCCACCAGCACCGGATAACCCGCCTGGCGCCGGGCATCGAGCCAGGCGCGGCGATCGGCAAGGTCGACCGGCGTCGAATTCCAGATCGCCGTGGTGGTCAGCACGGCATCGTTGTGGATGGCCAGGATTTCCGGCAGGTCGTCGTCACGGGCGTCGCGGATCAGCATCGGCAAAGTCCAGCAAGATTTACGAGCCTCATATGACGGCCGCACCGATCATGGTTCAATGGGCTAGTACCCATGGCTTGCATGAGGATTTCTCATAGATGGATGCCGACCTGCTGCACGCCTTCGACCAGGTCGCCCGCGAAGGCAGCTTCACCCGCGCCGCCGCCCGGCTCGACCTGACGCAAGGGGCGGTCTCCTTGCGCATCCAGGCGCTGGAGGCGCGGCTGGGCGGGCTGTTGTTTCGCCGCGGCCGGCGGCTGCAGCTGACCGATCGTGGCCGCCGCTTCCTGCCTTATGCCCGCCGGCTGCTGGCGATGTGGGGCGAAGGCGTCGAGGTGGCGCGGCTGGCCGGGCACGGCCAGGGCGGGCATCTGTCGATGGCGGTGCTGCGCTCGCAATCCTCGCTGCTGATGGGGCCGGTGGTCGAGCGGCTGCTGGCCGAGGACCCCGGCATGACCCTGGTGCTGCGCGAAGGGCTGCATCACGAACTGGTCGCGGCCCTGCACGACCGCGCCGTCGACCTGGCCATGCTGGCCTGGCCCAATCTCGATCCGCTGCTCGACCAGCCCTCGGTCGCGCTGACGGTCGCCGAACCCGTGGTGTTCGCGGTCAGCCCCGCCCTGTGGCCGCAGGCCGGCCCGGCGTCGATCGAGGCGGTGCTCGACGTGCTGCCGAGCTTCCTGCTGATGCGCTGGTGGCAGGTGACGCCCGACATCGTCATGGCGCTGGCCAGCCGCGCCCGCCATCACATCGAGGTGCCGATGGATGTCGGGCTGCATCTGGCGCTGGCCGGCTGCGGCGGCGGTTTCTTCCTGGCGCAGGAGGTCGCGCCCCATCTGGCCGCCGGGCGGCTGGTCGCGCCCGCCCTGACCGGCGTGCCGCGCCTCAGC
>JAEYTW010000046.1 GCA_023433835.1 Pseudomonadota bacterium
GCCGTGGCCGCCGCGCCGTTGATGCCGATGCGCAGATGGTCGATCGCGCCGCCGGCGTCGCAGGTCACGGTGGCCGAGACCGTGATCTGCGTCCAGTCCATCGCATTGCGCGGCCCCTCCTTGGCGAAGGCCCAGCCGGCACCGGCCGGCAGCGTCGGCACCAGTGCTTCCTTGAGGATCTCGTCTTCGGCCAGGTCGAGGGAGAAGCCGTCCTTGTAGAAGGCGTCGACGGCCAAGTCGCGCCGGCCGTCGGGCCCCTCCAGGTGCAGGGTCGCGCCCAACGCGATCAGCCCGGTCGCCGGATCGCCCTGGCCGCCGATCGTGCAGAGGCTGCCGCCCAGCGTGCCGCGGTTGCGGAGCCGCATGCAGGAAATGTCGCGCGCGATCTCGGGCAGCAGCGGTACACGCCGGCGCAGCAGGTCCGACCGCAGCACCGCGTCATGCGTGACCAGGGCGCCGATGATGGTGTCGCCGTTGGCGAACTCGCCGATGCGGGTCAGGTCGGCGATGCGGGTGATGTCGACGATCACCGACGGCGCCGCCAGGCGCTGGTTGATCAGCGAGGCGACGATGGTGCCGCCGGCCAGCACCATGCCTTCGCCGCCGCCCTCGCGCAGGGCCGCGGCGGCTTCGGCCAGGCTGCGCGCCCGCAGGTAGCGCGGCTGGCCGCTCATGCCGCGGTCCCCATCTTCTCAGCCTGGGTCATCATCCTGAACACGCTCTCCTGATCCATGGGCATCTTCGAGGGCCAGATGCCTACCGCCTGGTGCAGCGCCGCGCCGACGGCGGCCGGCACCGGAATGAGGCTGGCCTCCGCCACGCCCTTGGCGCCGTAGGGGCCGGTCTCGTCGCTGCTCTCGACGAACATCGTGGTGATTTCGGGCGGGGCGTCCTTGCTGCCGGGCAGCAGGTAGTCGCGGAAGCTCGGATTCTGGATGTAGCCGCCGTCGCGGACCAGTTTTTCCCACAGGGCCATGCCCAGGCCCATCACTACGCCGCCCTCGATCTGTCCCTCGGCGCCCATTGGGTTGACCACCTTGCCAGCGTCGTGCGCCGCCCAGTAGCGCGGCACCGAAACCTTGGCAGTCTCGATGTCGATCTCGATTTCCGCCAGTTGGGTGGCGTAGGTGTAGGTCGGGTAGGGATTGCCCTTGAAGGTGACGAAGTCGAGCTGGCTGTCGGGGTTGAACACGCCGTAGGCGCGCAGGCCGGCCAGCGCCTCGGCGCCGACGATGCCGCAGACCTCCTCGAAGCTGCGCGCCTCGTTGTTGACGAACACCTGGTCGCCCTCGATGCGGATGCGGTCGGGTGCCGTATCCATCGCGGCGGCGACCAGCCCGGCGAACTGCCGCTTGAAGTCGAGGCCGGCCAGCAGCGCGGCGTTGCCCGAGAAATAGGTGGTGCGCGACGCCGAGGTCGGGCCGGAATCATCGGTCTTGGTCGAATCGCCGCTGACCACGCGGATCCGGCCGATGCCGATCCCCACGGCGTCCGCGACGATCTGGGCCAGCGTCGTGTCCGACCCCGGTCCGATGTCGGGCGTGCCGCAATTGGCGACGACGATCCCGTCCGGCAGCACTTCGAGGCGCGCGGTCGACGGGTTGCGCACGCCGCTGTAGCCGATGCCGTAGCCCAGCGCGGCGACGCCCAGCCCGCGCCGGATGCCCGGCCGCTGCGGTTCGTCGGCCAGGGCCTTGCGCCGCGCCTCGTAGATCGGCTCGATGGCGTCGAGCGTCTTCTTGAAGCCCACCGCGTGCAGGACCTGGCCGGTGACGGTCCGGGTGCCGGTCTCGACGGCGTTGAGGCGGCGGATCTCGATCGGGCTGATGCCCAGCCGGTCGGCCAGGCGGTTGATCTGGGTCTCGGTGGCGAAGGCCAGCTTGACGATGCCGAAGCTGCGCATCGCACCGGCCACCGAATTATTGGTGAAGGCGGTGCGGACATGGGCGCGGACATTGGCGATGTCGTAGGGCAGGGCGGCATGCACGACGCAGCGCCCGGCAACGATCAGGCTGTAGGAGGCGTAGGCGCCGCCATCGGCCAGCACGTCCATGTCGAGGGCGGTGATGCGCCCGTCGCGCGTCGCGCCCAGGCGATGGCGGATGGTCATCGCATGGCGCTTGGTGGTGGTGGTGAAGACTTCCTCGTGATCGAGGATCATCTTGACCGGACGGCCGGTGCGCAGCGTCATCAGGCTGGCCGCGCATTCGATGGTGACGTCGATCTTGCCGCCGAACGCCCCGCCGACCACCGTCTGGACGACGCGCACCTTCTCGGGCGGCAGGCCGGTGACGCGGGCCAGCTGCTTGTGGTGGAAATGCGGGTATTGGGTGCAGACCATCAGGGTCAGCACGCCGTCGTCGTCGATGAACGACAGGCCGCCCTGCGCCTCGAGATAGGCATGCTCGATCGGCTCGTTCGAATAGACGCCCTCGATGACGATGTCGGCGGCGGCCAGCGCCGCCTCGACGTCGCCCTTCTCGTTCTGCAGGTCGGCGATCAGGTTGCCGCCCGGCTGCAGCAGCGGCGCGCCGGGCGCCAGCGCCTCGGCCGGCGACAGGACCGGGGTCAGCGGGGCGTAGTCGATCTCGACCAGCGTGGCGGCGGCCTCGGCGATCTCGGGCGTCTCCGCGGCAAGGGCCACGATCGGTTCGCCGACATGGCGGACCAGATCCTTGGCCAGGATCGGCGTGTCGTGCACCAGCGAGCCGACATGCAACCGGTCTTCGGGAATGTCGGCCGCGGTCAGGATGCAGACGACGCCGGCCAGCGCCGCGGCCTTCGAGATGTCGATCCGCAGGATCCGGGCGTGGGGATGGGTCGAGCGCACGAAGCGGCCGTGCAGCATGCCTGGCATCGTCAGGTTGGCGGCGTACTTCGCCTTGCCCCGCACCTTGTAGAGCACGTCGTTGCGCGGCACGCTGCGACCGACATACGCCGCTTCCTGCCGGTCGGGGTCGGCCAGGCCGCGATAGACCTGCTGCCAGGGCCGCTGGTCCGCGACCGAACCCAGGGCGAATTTTTCGCCCGCGTCGAACTCACTCATGCCTGCCCTCCGGATGGGATGCTAACCACCTCTTGATTGTCAGACATTATTATGATTTTGTCTGAATTCGCAAGCCCATTATCGGAGAGCAAGCATGTTGAACATATTCCCCGGCCAGCCTGACTGGGCGATCCAGACAGAACGCGTGATCGCCCAGGCGGCCTACGGCGGCGCCGATGTTTTCGAATGTTCCCGGGCGGCGGACCGCATCGTGTCGGGCGACCAGGAAAGCTGGCATCGCGAGTGGCATGCGCTGGGGCGCGAGGTCGAGGTGCTGGGCCGCGCCGCGCTGGCCGACGGGGCGCCGGTGACGGCGCGCCAGCGGCTGTTCCGCGCGTCGAACTACTATCGCCACGCCGATTTCTTCCTGCCCGGCACCGACCCGCGCAAGCGCGAGAATTTCCTGCGCACCACGGCCTGCTTCAAGGACGCGATCAAGCTGCATTCCCGCAAGGTCGAATGGGTACAGGTTTCCTGCGGCAGCGACGTCTACGACGGTTATTTCGTCCACGCGGTGAACCCGGAGAAGACGCCGGGGCCGGCCGTGCTGATGCTGGGCGGCGCTGATTCGCTGGCCGAGGAACTCTATTTCTTCGGCGGCTCCGAGATCGCCGAGCGCGGCATTTCCGTGCTGATCCTCGACACCCCCGGCCGCGGTTCCAGCCTGCGCCTGAAGAACATCGTCTCCCGTCCCGACTATGAAGTGCCGGTCAAGGCCGCGATCGATTACCTGGTGGCGCGGCCCGAGGTCGATCCGGAGCGCGTCGGCTGTGTCGGGGTCAGCATGGCCGGCTATTACGCGCCGCGCGGCACCGCCTTCGAGCCGAGGATCAAGGCGCTGGTGCTGTGGTGCGCCTGCTACGACATCCTGGAGGAGCTCTACGAGTGGTACCCGCCGATCCGCGGCCAGATCCAGTGGATCCTGGGCGTCGACGGCGATGCGGCCGCGCGCGAGCGCCTCAAGGATTTCAATCTCAAGGGCATCGCCCACCGTATCACCTGTCCGACCCTGATCTCGCACGGTGTCGGCGACGTGGTGATGAACGTCAGCGGCGCCAAGCGCCTCTACGAGGAGATCAGCAGCACCGACAAGACTCTGAAGCTGTGGGACGGCAGCGAGGGTGGCGCCGTCCACTGCAACTACGACAACTGGTCGATCTCGATTCCGTTCATGTTCGACTGGCTGACCAAGCGTCTCTGAACCGCCGTTACCGGGCGGCTGCCTTCGGCGGCCCCCCCCCCCGCGCCGCGGCCGCGGCGCGAGCGCGGTCGGCTGGGCGGGCTCGACATGGTCGAACACGTTCTTTGCCGCCTTGCAGGCCGCGTGCACATGGTCGACCGCCGCCTGGCCCGCGGCATCCGCATCGCGCTTCTCGATGGCTTCCAGGATGCGCCACATCTCGATCGCGCTGAGGCGCGAGCGGCCCGACACCGACATCGACCGGCTGCGCAGGTAGTTGATCCGCGCGTTCAGCCCCTGCAGCATCTCGGCGATGATCGAATTGCCGCAGCCCTTCAGGATCACGTCGTAGAAGCGGCCGGTCGCGGTGACCAGGCCGACCGAATCGGTCGAGGTCACGGCCTGGTCGAATTCGACCAGGGCCTGGCGCATCCGCGCGATCTCGTCGTCGGTGGCATGACGCGCCATCAGCGCGGCGGCCTCCTTCTCCAGGATCGCGCGCACCTCGTAGATCTTGCGCGCCTCCTCCCAGGTGATCTCGGTGACGGCCGGCCCCTTGTTGGGCGTGATGGTGACGAGCTTCTCGGTCTCCAGCGTGCGCAGCGCCTCGCGCACCGACGTGCGGCTGACACCCAGCAGCGTACAGAGATTGGCTTCGATCAGCCGTTCGCCCGGCTTGAACAGCCCGGCCAGAATCCCTTCGCGCAGCTTGGCCGCGGTCTGCCCCTGGACGGTGACATGCATCACCCTCATGTCGGCATGTGCGCTGGGGCCGTTGGCCATGTTCACTTCTCCTGCCTGGAATCCGGAAAGTCGGGCCGCGTTGCGGGGCCCGGCTGCGGGACCGGAATTCTGTTCACAATGTATTATAATTCAAGTGTCAGGCGATTTCCCGGCCATTTTATCCGAAAAATCACCTTGCTGTTGCGAATGGGGCGTCGTTTCCGGGATTCCTGCGGCTATTTGGTCGATTTTCCAGCAAATCTGCTGGAGCAGGCGAGGGTGCATGTCGGGGAAATTCGTTGACATCGTAATACAATAATAGGTAATGATAATTTCTGTGACGCCGGTGGTTCGATCCTTATTCCGGGGCGGGCGGGCGCGTCGAGACAGCTTGGGGAGTAACATGAATCTCAATGTCCGCCGCTGGTTCAGCGTCGTCGAACACAAGATCAGCGAGGCCGGGATCGTCGCGGAAATCCCGCTGCGCAAGGTTGCCGCGATCGCCGTGGTCGAAAATCCTTATGCCGGGCGGTTCGTCGAGGATCTCGAACCGATCATCGGCGCCAGTGCCGCGATCGGCCGCCAGCTCGCCGAGATCGCGTTGGAGGCAATGGGTCGCTACAAGGCGGAGAGTTACGGCAAGGGTGGGGTCGTCGGCGTCGACGGCGAGCAGGAGCATGCCAATGCGCTGCTGACTACGGTCTTCGCCGAGCCGCTGCGCGATGCGATCGGCGGCGGCGTGTCCTGGATCTCGTCCTTCACCAAACGTGCCGCGCCCGGCACGACCATCGACGTGCCGCTGGCCTGCAAGGATGCCCTCTACGTCCGCTCGCACTACGACGGCATGACCCTGACCCTGCCGGATACCCCGGGTCCCGACGAGGTCGCGGTCATCTTCTGCCTGGCCAATCGCGGGCGGCTGAATGCACGCGTCGGCGGCTTGCGCCATGCCGACATCCGGGGCGGAGACGGCCTCGTCTGATCGGATGGAATTGAGG
>JAEYTW010000069.1 GCA_023433835.1 Pseudomonadota bacterium
GCTTGACGCCGCGCACGACATCGGCCGCGGTGAACAGCCCGCCCCGGCCGACCACGGTGAACTGCACCCCGGCATTGGCCGCCGAGGCGCCGCTCTCATGCCAGACGATATGGGATTCGTCGCCGACGATGACCTCGTCGCCCGGCCGGGTCATCAGCTTCAGGGCCAACTGGTTCGACATCGTGCCGGAGGGCACGAACAGCGCCGCCTCCTTGCCCAGCAGGGCGGCGATGCGTTCCTGCAGCAGGTTGACGGTCGGGTCCTCGCCGTACTGGTCGTCGCCGACAGGGGCCTCGGCCATGGCCCGCCGCATCGCGTCGGTCGGCCGGGTGACGGTATCGGAACGCAGGTCGATCGCGGTCATGGGTATCCCCTTCAGGCGGCCAACAGGGCTTCGCCCCGTGCCAGATACTCGGCGAAAACGGATGAGGCGATGTTGGCGCCGCAGACCACGAGGCCCACTTTCTTGCCCCTGAGCCGGGCCTGCAGCGGCCCGAGCAGGGCGGCGATCGGCGCGGCCGCCGCCGGCTCCAGCGCCAGCTTGGCATCGCGGAACATGATGGCGAGGCCCCGGCACAGTGCGTCGTCCGACACGGTGACGAGGTCGTCGAGGTGGCGGCGGCACAGTTCGTAGGGCAGCTCGACGGTCATCGGCGGGGCGAGGCTGTCGGCAATGGTCGATGTCTTCTCCATCCGCGCCGGCGCGCCCTGGTCGAACGACCGGCGCATGACGTCCGCCCCTTCGGGCTCGATGCCGAAGACCATGCAGTCCGGCTTCACCAGCTTGATGGCGGTGGCCGCCCCGCTGGCCAGGCCGCCCCCGCCGACGGCGATCAGCACGGCATCGAGGCCCGCAACCTGCTCGACGAATTCCAGGCCGAGCGTTGCGGTACCCAGCACCGTCGCCGGGCTGCCGAACGGATGGACGAAGGTGCGGCCCTCGTTGGCGACCAGTTCGTCGACGGTCGCGAAGGCGTTGGCCCCGTCGGTGGCGACGATCACCTCGGCGCCGTAGCCGCGCACCATGGCCAGCCGCGCGGGATGCGTCGTCGGCATTACCACGACCTTGGCGGACGCGCCGACCGCCTGCGCGGCGAAGGCCGCCGCGATCGCATGATTGCCGGCCGAAACCGCGGTGATGCCGCGGGCGCGCCGGTCGGCGTCCAGGCCCAGGCAATTGTTCAGCGCGCCACGCGCCTTGAACGTGCCGGTCTTCTGGAAGATCTCGAGCTTCAGGTGCACGTCGATCCCCTCGGCCCGCAGGGCGGTGGCGACCGGCCCCTGCAGCGGCGCCACGGGCGTGACCGGCAGATGCGCCGCCAGGCCCGCGGCGGTGGCGCGGATGCGCTCGAGGGTGATCTCGTCGGCGATGCTCATGTGGCGGCTCCCGGCTACCAGGCGAATCGATGGGGCGCGGAGTGTAGCAGCGCGCTCACAGCCGCGCG
This sequence comes from Pseudomonadota bacterium, assembly GCA_023433835.1. GTDB lineage: Bacteria > Pseudomonadota > Alphaproteobacteria > Ferrovibrionales > Ferrovibrionaceae > JAFKFH01. Next base: position 1,446 of record JAEYTW010000069.1, read on the forward strand.
AACCAGCCGGGTATGTCCTCAAATCCGGCAAGCGTCGAGGGATCGCCGTAAAGCCCGGCCAGGAAGGTGCCGCGATGGCTGCCGCCGGCGACAGGCACGCCGGTGGCCAGCCCCCCGCCGGCCGACAGCGCGCGGGCAACCATCGCCGGGTGGATCGCCTCGTCGGCGAGGCCGTAGTGGAACCGGATCGGCGCATCGTAATCCCAGTATGATGCCCGGTTGGCGGCAAGCCGGCGCAGGAACGCGCTGTTGCGCGGATCGGTGAAGCGGTCGAGGAAACCGGGCACCAGCAGATCGGCGCCGGTCGGAAACGGCGCCGCGGGATCGAAGTCGGTCTTGTAGTCGCGCCAGTATTTCGTGGCCATGGCCCGGAATTCCGGCCGCACCGCGCTGGTCAGCAGGCCGTCGAGGCCGTATTGCCGCTCGTAGCTGCCCAGCGCGACGATCATGCACAGCGATATCCATGGTGGCAGCGCCGGATAGCTGGAAACCCCCGCGGGCAGCGGGAAGCTGCCCGCCCCGCTCCAGAACCGCCAGGCCTCGTTGAGGTCGTTGAACGGGCTGGCGACCGCGGTACCGGCAACCGGGCGCGACCGGGCGCGCAGCGCCTGGTGCAGCCACTGGGTATTGAGCGCGCCCTGCGACCAGCCATGCAGGAACAGCCTGGAAGGCCGGTGGCCGAGGGCGCGCAGCGCCGCCTCGCCGGCGGCCAGCATGTCGAGACAGGTGCGCACGCTGGTGCCCTTGACCGCGTAGGCTTCGCCGCGGCCGTCGCGGAACGGCCCCTTGCCGACATAGTCGGCGGCGACGACCGCGTAGCCTTGTGCCGCGAAACGGTGAACGTTGAACAGGGTTTCCAGCGAGTCGGCCGAATCCGATGTCCGGTAGGCCGGGTCGGCCAGCCGCGTCAGGTTGGAGGGTACCTGGTCGAACGACAGGATCGTGCCATGCTGCCAGGATAAGAGCGGCAGGTCGCGGCCGCGGCCACCGGCCGGCAGGGCCAGCAGGCCGCTGACCTTCAGCGTCTCGCCGGTTTCGGGTACGACCGTCCGGGTCACCAGGCGATGGAGATCGACGTCGAAGCGCGCCGCGTGCCGGCCGGCATCGAAGGCCGGCAGGATGGCAGGCGCGTTGAAGGCGGGAAAGGCGTCGGCCACCAGCCCGTCGAGGCGCGCGGCGGCGACGCGGCAGGAGCGGTCGATCAGCCGGGTCCCGGCGGCCGGCCTCGGC
>JAEYTW010000070.1 GCA_023433835.1 Pseudomonadota bacterium
CGCTTCGCCGGCCCGCCGAGCGGCGATATGAGCGCGCGGCGGCAGGCCGACATCGCGGCGGCCGAGCAGGCGCTGGCGCGAGGTGGAGACTAGATGATCAGGCCGTTCGGAATTGTCGTCGCGCTGCTGCTGGCATCGGCCCCCGCCAGGGCGGCCGATGTCTTCGACGCCATCAAATGCGGCGGCGATATTCCGGGCGCCCTGGTCGGCCGGAGTGTGCCGAACACACCGATCGGACGGTTGGAAGCCAGGCACAAGAACATCGGCCTCGAGGTCGTCGGCAGTTTCGGGCTGACCGACGACGTCGCCATCACCTCGTTCCGGATCTGCGGCACCGAATACGCCACGCTCAACGGCAAACGGATCCGCGATGCCGTGGCGTTGCCCGAACGGTCATGGACCGCGCCCGACCTGATCGGGACCTGCGTGAAGGATGGCCGGACGCTGCCCGACATGGTCCTCGCCATCCTCGACAACCCCAAGGCCCTGCGCAAGACGCGCACGCCGCAGGACCAGCAGACCTTCCTGCCGGCGAAGGTCGCCTGGCAGATCGACATGGCGCGCGGCAGGTTCGTCAAGCTGGACGTCGACGGCCTGGCATGCCCCCTCGGCGACGTCATGGACCAGCAGCCGGGCTGAAATTTTCCTGAGAAAGGGGCTTCCACCCTCTCGTCAAAGATGCTTGTCTATACAAGATCAGACATGACGGGGGCGGCATGCAGGTGGTCTCGGCGGCGGAAGCCGCGTCGCTTATCAAGGACGGCATGACCGTCACGGCCGCCTCGTTCGGCGGCTGCTGCCTCGCCGAGGCGGTGACCGCGGCGGTCGAGGGTCGCTTCCAGGCCGAGGGTCATCCGCGCGACCTGACATTGCTGTTCGCGGCCTCCGGCGGCGACCGCAAGACCCGCGGCATGGGGCATTTCGGTTTCGAGGGCCTGGTGAGGCGAGTGATCGCCGGCGGCTGGCGCGGCACGCCGCGGCTGGGCCAACTGGCGATGGACGAGAAGATCGAGGCCCATTGCTGGCCGCAAGGGGTCATCGCCCAGCTCTATCGTGCCATCGCCGCCGGCCAGCCCGGCGTGGTGACCAAGGTCGGCCTCGGCTCGTTCATGGATCCGCGGCATGGCGGCGGGCGGATGAACGCCTCGACGCCGGCGCCGCTGGTCGAACGCGTCAGCCTGCGCGGCCAGGACTGGCTGCTCTATCCCAGCCTGCCGATCGATTGCGCCATCCTGCGCGGCACCACGGCCGACGAGGATGGCAACATCACGATGGAGGACGAAGCCTTTCCGCTCGACGCGCTGGCGATGGCCCAGGCGGCGCGCAACTCGGGCGGCATCGTCATCGTCCAGGTCAAGCGGCTGGCCGCGCGCGGCAGCCTGGACCCCAACCTCGTCCGTATCCCCGGCCTGCTGGTCGATCGCATCGTCGTCTGCAGCGACCCGGCCCAGCACGGCCTCAGCTTCGGCGAAACCGACAATCCCGCCTATACCGGCGCCTTGCGCATCCCCGCCGGCGCGCTGCGCCCCGCCGCGCTGTCGCCCGACAAGGTGATCCAGCGCCGCGCCTTCCTCGAGATGACAAGCCTGGACAACCCCGTCATCAATCTCGGCATCGGCATTCCCGCGGGCATCGGCCGCATCGCCGACGAGGAAGGGTTCGGCGATTACGCCGTGACCATCGAATCCGGCGTCATCGGCGGCGTGCCGGCCGAGGAACTGTCGTTCGGCGCGGCGGTCAACCCGACGGCCATCATCGCCCAGGCCTCGCAGTTCGATTTCTACGATGGCGGCGGCCTCGACATCGCCTTTCTCGGCATGGCCGAGGTCGACGTCACCGGCGCGGTCAACGTCTCCAAGTTCGGCCGTAACATCGTCGGCGTCGGCGGTTTCACCAACATCGCCCAGGCCGCCGGCCGCGTCGTCTATCTCGGCACGTTCTCGACCGGCGGCGCCGATATCGCGGTCGCCGACGGCCGCCTCGACATCCGCGCCGACGGGCGGCTGTGCAAGGTCGTGCCTCGGGTCGAGCAGGTCTCGTCCGCTCCCGATGCCGGCCGCGAGGGCCAGCGCCAGATGGTTGTCACCGAACGCGCGGTGTTCGAGCGCCGCGACGGCCGGCTGACGCTGGTCGAGCATGCGCCTGATATCGATGTCCGCGCCCATATCCTCGACCGCCTGCCCGAAGGCGTCGGCGTTGCCGGCGACCTCAGGGTGATGGACGCGCGCCTCTTCGCTTCAACCGCCATGCGGGATTTCCAGCCATGAAACTCGAGAATGCCGTCGCCATCGTCACCGGCTCGGCCACCGGCGTCGGCGCCGCCTGCGTGCGCCGCTTCGCCGAGCGCGGCGCCCGGGTCGTGGTCAATTATTCGCGCAGCGCGGCCGAGGCCGAGGAAACCGCCGCCGCCTGCCGTGCCGCCGGCGCCGAGGTCGAGTTGGTGCAGGCCGACGTGTCTGATGATGCCGCCTGCCGCCGCCTGGTCGAGGCCGCGGTCAACCGCTGGGGCCGCCTCGACGTGCTGGTCAACAATGCGGCGGTGACCAAGAAGTCGGACCCGTTCGACCTCGACACCCTGTCGGCCCAGGATTTCCAGGCTGTTTTTGCCGTCAACGTCGTCGGCACCTATCAGATGACCCGGGCCGCCGTGCCGCAGATGCGGGCGGCGGGCGGCGGGGCCATCGTCAACGTCTCGTCGAACTCGGCCTTCACCGGCGGCGGCTCTTCGATCGCCTATACCGCATCGAAGGGCGCGCTCAATTCGATGACCCTGGCGCTGGCCCGCACGCTGGGGCCGGAGATCCGCGTCAACGCGGTCTGTCCGGGCGTGATCGATACCCGCTGGATGCGCGACGTGCTGGGCCCCGATGCCTATGCCGCGCTGGAACAGCGCTTTGCCCAGACCGCGCCGATGGGCCGCGTGGCCAAGCCGGACGACGTCGCCGACGCCATTCTCTGGCTGGTCGAAGGCACCGATTACGTGACCGGCGAATTGCTGTCGGTCGATGGCGGCATCCGCCTTTCCGGCGGCGGGCGCAAGCCCTCGCCGCGCGCCTGACAACAACGAGAAGACAAATGACCGATCGCCTCACCGTCGCCGACATCGTCGCCATCGCCCGCGATCGCGCGCGGCTGGAGATTTCGCCCGAGGCCGAGGCCCGGGTGCTTGCCGCCCGCGCCGTGGTCGAGCGCTACGCTGCCTCCGAAGTGCCGGTCTACGGCCTGACGACCGCCTTGGGGGCGGGGGTCGATACCAGGCTGTCGAACGACGATCTCGTCGCCTTCCAGCGCCGCACCGTGCCGGCCCGCGCGGTTTCCGTCGGCCGGCCGGCGCCGACCGACGTGGTCCGCTCCATGATGGCGGTGCGCGCCGCCGGCATGATGGCGGGCGGCTCGGGTGTCTCGCTGCCGGTGCTGCAGGGCCTGGTCGCCGCGCTCAATGCCGGGGTGCATCCGATCGTGCCGGCGCTGGGCTCGATCGGTGCCGGCGACCTCGCGCCATTGGCCAACATGGCCGACGGCCTGCTCGGCGCCGGCGAGGCCGAATACCAGGGCACGGTGCGCCCGGCGATCGAGGCCCTGGCAGCCGCCGGGCTGAAGCCGCTCGACCTCGGGCCCAAGGATGGCCATGCGCTGCTGGTCGCCAATTCCTATTCGGTCGGCCAGGCCTGTCTGGCGCTGGCCGATCTCGACCGGCTGCTCGGCTGGCTCGACCTCGGCGCCGTGCTGAACTTCGAGGCGTTCCGCGCCAATCTCAGCGTGCTCGACGATCGCGCGCTGGCGGCCCGTCCGGCCTTCGGCCAGCGCCTCGCGGCCGAGCGGCTGCGCGGCCTCTTGGAGGGCAGCGGGCTGTGGCAGGACGGCGCCGCCCGCCGCGTGCAGGATCCGCTCAGCTATCGCTGCGTGCCGCAGGTCTTCGGCGCGCTGATCCACGCGCTGGACGAAGCGCGCGAGGCGACGGCGATCGAGCTGGTCTCGTCGGGCGACAATCCCGTGGTGCTGCCGGGAGACGGGCTGATCCTGTCGCACGGCAATTTCGACCTGACCGCCTTCGTGCTGTCCTGGGAGCGCCTGGGCCAGGCGTTGGTCCATGCCGCGACCGGCACTGCCTATCGCACCTTGAAGATCATGTCGCCGGGCTTCTCCGATCTGCCGCGTTTCCTGACGCCGTTGGGCCAGAGCCGCACCGGTTCGGCCACCGTGCAGAAGACGGTCTCGGCGATGGAGGCGGAGATCCGCCACCTGGCGCTGCCCGCCTCCTTCGCGCCGCTGCCGGCGGCCGACGGCGTCGAAGATCAGGCCAGCATGGCGCCGACGGTGCTGGCCAAGATGGCTGGCATCGTCGAACGGCTGCGCTATCTCGTCGCCATCGAGCTGATCTCGGCGGCGCAAGCGGTCGACCTGCGCAAGGCCGCGGCGCCGATCGGTCGTGGCGCCGCCGCCGCGCATCGCTTCGTGCGCGGCCTGGTGCCGATGCTCGAAGAAGATCGCGCGCAGGGTCATGATTTCATTCGCCTCGCTACTGCATTGCAGCAAAACGATCCGGCCGGCATTCTGTAGCACCGAGATGGAGGGTTGATGGCCGCGCCTGAGATTGCGTTCGAGAAGGTCTCCCACAGTTTCAAGACGCCTGCCGGCCCGATGCCGGTCATCGACGATGTCTCCTTCGAGATGGCGAGGGGAACGTTCACCGCGGTCATCGGGCCGTCGGGCTGCGGCAAGTCGACCTTGCTGCAGATGCTGGCGGGCCTGCTGAAACCCTCGCAAGGCTGCGTGCGCCAGGCGGGGCGCGAGATCGCCGGGGTCAATTCGACGATCGGCTTCATCCCGCAGCAATCGCTGCTGTTTCCCTGGTACACGCTGGCGCAGAACGTGGCGCTGCCGCTGGTGTTCAAGAACGTGGCTGCGGCCGAGCGCGAGGAACGGGTGCGCCGCATCCTGGCCGATGTCGGCCTCGACGGCTTCGCCGACCACTATCCGCACCAGCTCTCGGGCGGCATGCAGAAGCGCGGCTCGATCGCCCGCACCCTGGTCTATCGCCCCGACGTGATCCTGATGGACGAGCCGTTCGGCGCACTCGACGCCCAGACCCGGATGGTGATGCAGGACGACCTGCAGGGCCTGGTCGCGGCCCAAGGCGCCACCGTCATCCTGATCACCCACGACATCACCGAGGCGGTGCTGCTGGCCGACGAGGTCGTGGTGCTCAGCCGCCGCCCGGCCCGGGTGATCGCCCGCGTGCCGATCGGCCTCGCCCGGCCGCGCAACGTGTTCGAGCCTTTCGCCGTACCGGGTTTCGACGAGGCCTACGGCCAGGTCTGGCAACGTTTCCGCGCCGAGGTGCTGGCATGAAGAAGATCGTCCTGGCGCTGCTGCCGGGCTTCGTCCTGCTCGCCTTCTGGGAATGGGCCTCGGGCCGGCTGATCCGCGAGATCTACGTCTCCAAGCCCACGGCGATCGCCGTGCGGCTCTACGAATTGTTCGCCACCGGCGAGATCCTGCCGCATCTGGTGGTGACGCTGCAGGAACTGGTGCTCGGCTATATCGTCGGCGTGCTGTCCGGCGTCATCGTCGGCTACTGGCTCGGCCGCTCGCCGCGGGTGGCGGCGATC
>JAEYTW010000091.1 GCA_023433835.1 Pseudomonadota bacterium
CCCTCGGTCGCCGCCCAGCGGGTTGCGACGAGCCGGGGCCGCCGCGCGGGGGCCGATCCGGCGGCCGGGGCGCCGTCCGCCACCAGGCCGATATCCTCCGGCCGGCGCCGCAGCAACAGATTGATCGGTCCCAGCACCACCAGCACCATCACGCCCAGCGCGGTACAGGCGGCCCGCCACCCCTCGCCCTCGACCACGGCCTGCAGCCACGGCATCAGCACGATGGCGCCGACGCCGGCGCCCGAGAAGGCGATGCTGATCGCCAGCGCCCGGCGCCGCACGAACCAGTGCGGCAGGTATTGCGACTGGGTCGTATAGGTCAGGCAGCCGGCGCCGCAGCACAACAGCAGGCCGAGCGTCAGGTACATCTGCCAGGGCCGGTTCACGAACGCGGCCAGCAGCAGCCCGGCGGCGAGCATGGCGACGCCGCATTCGATGACGAAGCGCGGGCCGCGCCGGTCCATCAACCGGCCGATCAGCGGGCTGGCCAGCGCATTGACGAAGAAGCCGAAGGAGAACGCCCCGGCGGTCAGGCCGCGATCCCAGCCGAACTCGTCCACGATCGGCGGCAGGAACAGCGAGAAGGCGGTGCGCGCGGTCACGCCGATCGCCATCGTCACGAAGGCGACCGCGACGATCACCCAGCCATAGTAGATCGGCAGCCTCACCCTTCCGCCCCCGCGAACGCCTGTTCCATCCCCGCGGCAAAGAAGCCGAAAGCGGCGACGGCCGCAACCGCCATCCGCTCGTCTTCCGCCGGCGTCAGGTCCAGCGCGTTCAGCGCGTCGGTAAAGCGGCGCCAGGCCCGTGCCCGGGCCTCGCCCTGCCCGGCCAGGTGGCGGGCCCCGAAGCCTGCATCGAGGCCCAGGGCCGCCGCCGCCTTGAACAGGATCGCGGCGCCGAGCTTGGAGCCTTCGGCGACATAGAGCCAGCCGGCCGCAGCCGGCATCGGCATGGCGGCGCCGGCCTCCTGCCCGGCCGGTTCGTGGCCGAGGTCGATAAGGTCCGCCTCGACCTGCGCCAGACGCGAGCAATGGCCGTCGCCGGCCAGCAGACCCTGGCGGTAGAGCGGCTCGACGTGGCGGTGGAACCGCAGCTGGGCCCGCAGGAACAGGCCGTAGCGCGCCCGCGTGGCGAAGGGGCGCAAGGCGGTCAGGCGCGCCTCGACCGCTTCATGGTCAACGGATGTCCTCGACCTGAGGAAAGCGGCACGGGTCAACATTGAGGGGTAAGAACCTACTTCGCCGCAGCCGGACGGATGCCGAGACGGGCCAGCGACCCGATGACGTCGTCGGACTGATAGGGCTTGCCGACGAAGGCGACGTGGTCCTCCCGGCGGAAGCGGCCGCGCACCGTCTCCTCGTCATGGCCGCTTGCCACCAGCACGGGCAGGCCGGGGTGGAGCTGCCACAGATTGGCCGCGACCCGGTCGCCGGACATGTCGGGCAGGCCGATATCGACGATGGCGGCGGCCAGCGCCCCATCGAGGCGGCGGGCCTTGTCCAGCGCCTCGGCGGCGCTGCCCGCCTCGTCGACCGTGAAACCGGCCTCCTCCAGCATGTCGACGGCAACCATGCGCACCAGGTCCTCGTCCTCGACCAGCAGGATGCGCCGGGCCCCCTCGCCCGCGCCGGCCGGCCGGTCGAGCAGACTGCGCACGCGCTGGGCCAGGGTCTGGAAGGTGAACGGCTTGGTGATCAGCTCGGTCCCGTCCGGCAGCTGGCCGTCATGGGCAACGACGCTGTGGGCGTAACCCGACACGAACAGCACCTTCAGGCCCGGCATGTGCCGGCGCGCCAGCAGGGCAAGCTGCTCGCCGTCCATGCCCTTGGGCAGGCCAAGATCGCTGAGCAGCAGCTTGATCTCCGGGTGCCGGCGGACGATCTCAAGCCCGGCCGGCCCATCGGGCGCGGTCAGCACGCGATAGCCCAGCTCCTCCAGGATCGCGGTCGAATGGGCCCGCACCCCGTCCTCGTCCTCGACGACCAGGATGGTTTCGCTGCCCCCCGGTGCCGGGGCGGCGAGGCGCCCGGGCGGCGCGGCCTCGATCCTCGGCGCATCGCGCCGCGGCAGATAGAGGCGGATCGTCGTGCCCCTGCCCGGTTCGGAGTATATCCGGACGTGGCCGCCCGACTGCTTGGCGAAGCCATAGACCTGCGACAGGCCGAGGCCCGTGCCCTGGCCGATATCCTTCGTGGTGAAGAACGGATCGAACGCGCGGGCCTGGGTTTCGCCGTCCATGCCGTGGCCGGTATCGCCGACGAAGATGCCGACATACTCCCCCGGCTCGACCTCGTCGTTGTCGCGGCAATAGTCGGCATCGAGCACGACGTTCGCAGTCTCGATCGTCAGCCGGCCACCGTCGGGCATCGCGTCACGGGCGTTGAGGGCCAGGTTGAGGATGGCGGCCTCGAGCTGGTTGGCATCGGCATGCGCACCCCAGAGATCGGGCTGCAGGATGGTCTCGACCTGCACCCGCTCGGTCAGCGAGCGGTCGAGCAGGTTGGACATGCCCTCGATCTGCGCATTGGCATCGAGCGGCTTGGGCGCCAGCGGCTGGCGCCGGGCGAACGCCAGCAGGCTCGAGGTCAGCCGGGCGGCGCGCCGCGCGCCGTTCATCGCATTCTCGATGGCGGCGCGCCCGCGTTCGGACACGACCTGCGCCTCGCGCCGCTGCAGCATTTCGAGGTTGCCGATGACGACGGTCAGGAGGTTGTTGAAATCGTGCGCCAACCCGCCGGTCAGCTGGCCGATCGCCTCCATCTTCTGGGCCTGGCGCAGCTGGTCCTGGGCACGCGCGATCGCCTCGGCCTGCGCCTTGGCCTCGGTCACGTCGCGGCCGACGGCGAAGATCCGGCCGTTCTGGGGTGCCGCCGCGCGCCAGGCGATCCAGCGATAGCCGCCGTCGCGATGGCTGTAGCGCACCACCGTCTCCGACACGGCATCGCCCTCGTGGTCGAGCGGCCGGATCGGGATGTTGAGATCGGCCGGGTATTTGAAATCGGCGTTGAGCCGCCCCTCGACCGCCGACGGGCTCAGCCCCAGCACGGTCTTCCAGGCGGGATTGGCGCTGAGGATGCGGCCCTGCAGGTCGAAGACGGCGAACAGATCCTGGCTCAGTCGCCAGATGCGGTCGCGCTCGCCGGTGCGCTCGTCGATGATCGCCTCGAGATGGGCGTTGATGTCCTCCAGCCGCCGCTCCGCCCGCTCGCGCCCCGCCCGCTCGGCCGCCTCGTTCAGCGCCCGGCGCACCGCGTTGGGCAGGCGGCGCAGCCGTTCCTTGACGACGAAATCGCTGGCCCCCTGGCGCATCGCCTCGATCGCCGACTCCTCGCTCAAGGTGGCGGAGGCGAGGATGAACGGCGTGTGCGGCACCTTTTCCTGCGCGATCCGCAACGCGGCCAGGCCATCGAAGCTCGGCAGCGTGTAGTCGGCCAGGATCAGGTCATAGGCGCGACGGTCGAGCGCATCGATGAAATCGGCCTTGGTCCAGACCCGATCGAACACATGCTCGATGGCGGCACGCCGCAGATGCTCCCCCATCAGTTCGGCGTCGAGCGTCGAATCCTCCAGCAGCAGAATGTCGAGCGGGGCGTCGTTCAAGCTTCGGTCACCTTCATCGGGTGCAGGCGCCGTGGCGGATGCGGCTCGTTCAGGATGGCCCAGAACATGCCGACCTCCTGGATCGCCTTGAAGAAATCCTGGAAGCCCACGGGCTTGACCACGAAGGCGTTGACGCCGAGCTTGTAGGAACGCACCAGGTCGCTCTCCTCGCGCGAGGCGGTCAGCATGACGACCGGCACGTGCCGGAACTCCTCGCTGCTCTTGATCCGTTCCAGGACCTGCAGCCCGTCGATCTTGGGCAGCTTCAGGTCGAGCAGCACGACAGCCGGATCCCCCGATGTCCGGTTGGCATGCGGCCCCTTGCACATCAGCCAGTCCAGCGCCTCCGCCCCGTCGCGCGCCGTGATCACCTCGTTGGCCAGCTGGCTGCGCTCCAGCGCCGCCAGCGTCAGTTCCAGGTCCTTCGGATTATCCTCGACCAGCAGGATTTTCTTCAGCACCTCCATGTCACTCCCTCGCCTGATTGGGTAGCGCGAAATAGAAGGTCGCCCCCTTGTCTACCTGCCCTTCGGCCCAAGCCCGCCCGCCATGTCGCTCGACGATGCGGCGGACATTGGCCAGCCCGATGCCGGTGCCCTCGAAATCTTCCATCCGGTGCAGCCGCTGGAACACGCCGAACAGCTTGTCGACATAGGCCATGTCGAAACCGGTGCCGTTGTCGCGCACCCAGTAGACGGTTTCCTTCTGGTTGCGTTCGCTGCCGACCTCGATCCGCGCCACGGCGCGCGGCCGCGTATATTTCACCGCGTTCGACAACAGGTTCTGGATGACGAGGCGCAGCATGCTGGGATCGCCCCAGCTCGCCGCGAGATCGGCGACCTGCCAGTCGATCTCGCGGTCGTTCATGTCGGGTTTCATCGTGCGCCGGACTTCGTCGACCAGCCGATTCATGTCGACCTTGATCGGCATCAGCGTGGCCCGGCCCATCTGCGAGAAGCCGAGCAGATCGTCGACCAGCTTGCCGGCCGAGAAGGCGGATTCGATGATGGTATCGAGATAGCGCCGGCCGCGATCGTGCAACTGGACCGTATCGTCGCTTTTCAGCAGTTCGGCATAGCCCACGATATGGCGGAACGGGGCGCGCAGGTCGTGGCTGACCGAATAGGAGAAGGCTTCCAGTTCCTTGTTGCTCCGCGTCAACTCGTCGGTCAGCTGGGCCAGTTCCTCGGCCTTGCGCATCACGATGCCGACGATGGCGTTGCGCAGGGTGGCGGCAGTATCGACCTCGACCGGCGACCAGGGCAGCGATTTCAGCCGCACCGTCTCCTTCCACATCTCGAAGGATTTGCGCGGATGCAGCCGCAACGCGCCAGGCTCGGGCGCCGACGCCTTGCGCGGATCGCCGCCCCAGTTGACGGTCTGCACCACCTCGGGGCGGAACCACAGCACGAAGCTCGGATGCAGCTGCGAGATGGCGATGGCGAGCAGGCCGCTGGCCGTATCGGCGAAGGCGTCGGCGCCGGGCATCTCGGCGGAGAGCGTATCGGTCTGGTAGACCTCATGCTGCGCCTGGTCCCGGCCCAGCCAGTCGATGATCGCGCGCACCCCTGTTTCGTCCGGCGTCCTGCCGAGCAGCGCGTAGGCGCCGTTGAAGACCACGGCGGCCCCGTCGGCCGCGGCCAGCGCCAGCAATTCGCCGGGATGCTGGGTCAGGCCCTGAATGAAATGGTCTTCGGCCGCCATGAACGACAAGAGCCTGGTCTGGATCGCCTGGCGCTCGACCCGCAGCGCGGTATCGAACGACCGCGACTTGGCCGAGATCTGCATGGCCACGACCTGCCCCAGGAAGTCGCAGGCGGTGCGGACATGGACCGGCACCCGCCGCGGGCCGGAATGATGGCAGGAGATCAGGCCCCACAGCCGCCCCTCGGCCACGATCGAGATCGACATCGAGGCCGGCGTGCCCATGTTCTTCATGTATTCGAGGTGCAGGGGCGACACGCTGCGCAGCACCGAGAAGCTCAGGTCGAGCGGCCGGCCGGTCGCCGGATTGGCCACCGGCAGGATCGGCACCGGCGCGTAGTCGGCATCCGGTATCAGCCGCAGGCGGTTCAGCCGATACAGTTCGCGCGCCTGTGCGGGGATGTCGGACGCGGGAAAGCGCAGATCGAGATAGGAGGGCAGCCGGTCGTTGCGGTCCTCGGCGACCACGGTGCCGTGCCAGTTCTCGTCGAAGCGGTAGATCAGGACGCGGTCGAAACCGGTCAGCCGGCGGACCTCGGCGGCCGCCACCGCATTCATTTCCTCGATCGACGGCGTCGAGCCCAGCACGTCGACGAACGTGCGGATCTGCGGGTAGAGCGCGTCGAGCGAGCCGGTAGCGGCCGGATCCACTTCCTCGAATTCGAGGATCAGCGCCCCATCGGCCTCGTGGGCGATGAGGTTGTAGATCTGGCCGCCGGCCGTCACCTGGCGCAGCAGCGCGGTACCCTTGTCCGGCACCCGCCCGGGCACCAGGTCGTCGAGCAGGTCGGCCGCGCCCGCGGCGAGGACGTCGCGCAACGGCCGGCCGAGGGCCATCGCGACGTCGGCGTTCAGGACGGCGCCGGCATTGGCACTGCATTGCAACAGGCGGAAATCACCTGCCGTGACCGCCAGAAGTACGCCGTGAGGCTGGATGCTGCCGGGTATGTGAATGGGTTCCTGGGCGCAACCCGTCAAGTCGACATCGGCTGGCTTTGCTGACACTGCCACCTGCTCAGTTCCATCAGGCGGACCCGATTCGATCAACCGGCCGGGACCCGTTCTGCCACGCGTGGCGATCTGATCGGCACACGCGACGGCCACAGCCGAAGCGAAACTGCCGACCGCCTCGTCCGGTTCCCACCGCCCGCACAAGCTTTGAAGTCCGACACGGTGACATCCCCGGTAATATGCGTCAACGGCGGTCTGCGGCATTATACCGGCCATGCCGCCCTCGCATCTCGACCGCCTGAAGGAATACCTCTATCGCCTGCCCGGCCTCGATGGGGCCTGGATCGCGTGGCATCTGCTGCGCGGCGGCAAGCGGCTCGACTATGCGCTGCTGCGCCTGCGCCCGCCGCCCAACCTGTTCCAGCCCTACCCCGACACCGTGGCCGACCGTTACCCCGCGGCATTCGAATACGTACGCGCAACGGTCGGCGATGGCGCCGACCGTCATCTGCTGTCGTTCGGCTGCTCGACCGGCGAGGAAGTCTTCACCCTGCGCGATTATTTCCCGGCGGCCCGAATCACCGGCATCGACGTCCGACCCGACCTGATCGCGGCCTGCCGTCGGCGGCCGGCCGACCCGCGAATCGCCTTCAAGGTGGCCGGCACCGCCGACGCCATCACCGCCCTGCAGCTCGACACGAAGATCGACGGCATCCCCGCCG
>JAEYTW010000179.1 GCA_023433835.1 Pseudomonadota bacterium
TTCCTGCAGCGCGAGGTCAGGCATAGGCCGCCACCTCCGCCGGCCTGGCCGGCACGGCCGCGACGCGGCGGCCGGGGATGGCGTCGAGCAGCAGGCGGGTGTAGTCGGCCTGCGGCCGGAGGAAAACGTCGGCCGCGGAGCCGTATTCGACCAGACGGCCATCCTTCATCACGCCCACCTGGTCGGCAACCTGGCGGATGACCGCGAGATCGTGCGAGATGAACAGATAGGCTAGGCCGTAGCGGGCCTGCAGCTCGGCGAACAGGTCGAGGATCTGGGCCTGCACCGAGACGTTGAGGGCCGAGACCGGCTCGTCGCAGACGATCAGCCGCGGCCGCGAGGCCAGGGCCCGGGCGATCGCCACGCGCTGACGCTGGCCGCCCGACAGCTCGGCCGGGTAGCGATCGGCGAAGCGGCGGTCGAGGCCGACATCCTCGAGCAGCCGCAGCGCCCGCGGGCGCCTTTCGGCCGCCGTGCCGATGCGGAAGCCGCGCAGCGGTTCGGCGACGATCTCGGCGATCGTCATGCGCGGGTTCAGCGAGGCATAGGCGCCCTGATAGACCATCTGCGCCTGCTGGCGGAACAGACGGCGTTCGCCGGCGTCGAGGGCGGCGACGTCCCGGCCGTCGAAGCGCACGGTGCCGCGCGTCGGCCGGGTCAGGCCCAACACCAGGCGCGCGACCGTCGACTTGCCCGAACCGGATTCGCCGACCACGCCCAAGGTCTCGCCCGGCGCGATGGTGAAGACAACGTCGTCGACCGCGCGCGTGCCGGTGAAGTCGCGGCCCAGCCCCGCGACCTCGAGGATCGGCGTGCCGCCATGCGCGGGCGCCACGCCGCGCCGCTTGCGCCCGTCGGCCAGGCTGGGCGCGCTGGCGATCAACAGGCGGGTATAGGTATCGCGCGGCCGGCCCAGCACCTCGTCGGCCCGGCCCTGCTCGACCACCAGCCCGTCGCGCAGCACGACCACCCGGTCGGCGCGGTCGGCGGCGACGGCCAGGTCATGGGTGATGATCAGCACCGCGGCCTGCGACGAGGCGGCCAGCGCCTGGATATCGTCGAGGATGCGCTGCTGCACGGTGACGTCGAGGGCGGTGGTCGGCTCGTCGGCGATGATCAGCCGCGGCCCGGCCGCCAGCGCACCGGCGATCAGCACGCGCTGGCGCATGCCGCCGGAAAGTTCGTGGGGGAACTGGCGGGCGCGCTGGGCCGGGCGCGACAACCCGACCTTGGCCAGCAGTTCGACCGCCCGGCCGCGCAGTTCCCGGCGCGGCGACCGGCGATGGATCGTCAAGGGCTCGGTCACCTGGCGCCCGACGCGATGCAGCGGGTTCAACGTGACCATCGGATCCTGGGGCACCCAGCCGATGGCGCGGCCGCGCAGATCGCGCAGGCCGGCTTCGTCGAGCGTCGTCGTCTCGATGCCCTCGAAGCGGATCGAGCCGCCGGTGATGTCGGCATTGTCGGCCAGCATGCCGAGGATGGCGCGGGCGACCGTCGACTTGCCGGAGCCGGATTCGCCGACCAGCGCCACGATCTCGCCGGGTACGACATCGAGGTCGATGCCGCGCACCGCGGGGATGGTCTGGCCGCGGGCGCGATAGCTGACCCGCAGGTCACGGATCGTCAGCAGGGATTGGGTCACGGCGACCTCCTCAGAACGTGGCATGGCGCCGGCCATCGAGGGCGCGCGCGATGCGGTTGGCGGACAGGACGGTGGCGAGCACGACGAGGCCGGGCAGCGTGGTCAGCCACCAGGCGGTGGCGAGATAGTCGCGGCCGCCGGCGACCAGGAGACCCCATTCCGGCGCCGGCGGCGGCGCGCCGAAGCCAAGGAACGACAAGGCCGAGACGGACAGGATCGCCATGCCGAGATCGAGGGCGGCCAGCACCAGCACCGGCCCCACCGCATTGGGCAGCACGTGGCGCAGCAGAACGCGCAACGGGCCTATGCCGGCGAAGGCGGTGGCCTCGACATAGGCGGTCTCGCGCACTTTCAGCACCTCGGCGCGCATCACCCGGGCGAAGGACGAGACGAAGCCGATGCCGACCGCGATGGCGATGTTCGCGGTACCGAATCCCAGCGCGCTGATCACCGCGAGTGCAATCAGCAACGGCGGCACGGAGAGCAGCACGTCGACGATCCGCATCAGGACGTCGTCTACCCAGCGCCCGACGTAACCCGCGATCAGCCCGATGGCCGAACCGGCCAGGAGGCCGATGAACACGGCGACGAACACCGCCTTGACCGATTCCGCCGCGCCGTAGACCACGCGGGTGAAGAGGTCGCGGCCGAGTTGGTCGGTGCCGAAGAGATGCGCGGCGCTCGGTGCCAGCAGCCGCTCCGCCCCCCTGCCCCGCAGGGGGTCGAGAGGGGTGAACAGCTGCGGCCAGGCCGCGGCGACCGCGACGGCACCGAGCACCAGGATGGCAGCGACCAGCCCGGGATTGGCGAGCGCGCCGCGCGCCAGCCGCGTCAGCCGGCCAGCCGGCACGTAGGGCAGCGTGATGTCGGTCATGCCGCGGCCTCCACCGGCCGGCGGCCGAGATCGATGCGGGGGTCGATGATCGGATAGAGGATGTCGACCAGGAAATTGACGACGACGAAGACACCGGCGGCGAAGACCACGGCGACCAGCACCAGCGGCGTATCCTGGAACGTCACCGCCTTGACGGTGATCAGCCCGATGCCGGAGCGCGAGAAGACGGTCTCGATGACGACCGAGCCGGCGATCAGATGGCCCGTGGTCATGCCCAGCGCCGTCAGCATCGGCAGCACGCCGTTGCGCAAGGCATGGCCGAACACCAGTCGGGCGCGGCCGGCACCGCGCGAGCGCGCGGTCTCGATATAGGCGCCGCGCAACGCGCCCTCCAGGCTGCGCGACAGGATCTGGGCCACCACCGCCGCGGTCGGGATCGACAGCGTCAGGGCGGGCAGGACGAGGCTCGCCAGCCCGTCATTGCCCATGGCGGGCAACAGCTGCCAGCGGAACGAGACGAACTGCAGCAGCATCAGCCCGACCCAGAACGGCGGGACGGAGACGCCCAGGACCGGCACCGACTGCAGGATGCGCCGGAGATAGGGCCGACCCGTGAGGGCCGAGGCCAACGCGACGGTGGTGCCGATGACGAGACCGAGGAACAGCCCGGCGGCGGCAAGCTTGAGGGTTTCCGGCACGCCGGTCGCAAACATCCTGAGCGCGTCGCCCCCGGTCTGCACCGACAGGCCGAAATCGCCCTGCACCGCCCGCCATAGCGCCCGGGCGTATTGCACGATCACCGGATCGTCGAGGCCGAGCTGGGTGCGTAATTTGGCCAGTTGCTCGGCATTGAAGCCGGTGCCGCCGGCATCGCCACCAAGCTTGGCCAGCGCCCGGTCTCCGGGCAGGACGTAGAGCAGAAAGAAGGTGGCGGTGAAGGCGGCCCACAGCACGAGCAGCCCGTGGCCGGCGCGCCTGATCGCGTAGCGCAGCATGTCGTCACTCCGTCGCGTTGTCGGCAAGCCAGGCGTCGTAGAGGATCTGGTTGGGCCCGCCCGAGCTGCCGGGGCCGTAGGTGACGCCGCGCACCCGGCGGTTGGCGCCCCAGAGGCCCACGGAGTCGAACACCGGAATGCCGTAGGCCTCGTCGATGATGATCTTCTGCACCTGGTCGGTCAGCTTGCGGCGCTCGGCTGGATCGGTCGCCGCGCGCTGGGCGTCGAGCAGGCCGTCGATCGGGTTGTCGGCGGCGAGGCGGAAGCGGTTCAGCGTCTTGGTCGAATAGACCGCGCGCAGCACGTCCGGATCGGCCAGGAACCAGGCCCAGCGATGCAGGTCGTAGCGGCCGGCGAGCAGCGCCTCGTCGAACTGGCCGGCATTGAGCGGGCGAAGCGCGAAATCGAAACCGAGGTCGCGCAGCTGCTGCTGGATGACTTCGAGGAAAGCCTGGTTCAGCGGGTTGGCGAAGAACGAGACGGTGATCGTCAGCGGCTTGCCGTCCTTGGCACGCACGCCCTTCGCCCCCACCTTCCAGCCGGCCTCGTCGAGGATGCGCGCGGCCTTCTGCGGATCGAAGGTCAGGTCCGCCGACTGATTCAGGTAGTTGGCCGATTTCGGGGTCAGCAGGCCGGTGGCGGCGGTCTGCAGGCCGCTATAGGCGATGTCGACCACTTCCTGGCGGTTGATGCCGTGGCGCAGCGCCAGCCGCACCGCCTTGTCCTGCAGCACCGGGCCCGAGGTGTTGAGCACCAGCGTGACGGCAAGGCCCAGCGAGGGCACCGAGATCAGCTCGTAACCCGCCGCCTTGAGCCGGACCGCGTCCTGGAACGACGGGTTCTGGATCAGGTCGACCTGATTGGAAAGCAGCGCGCCGTTGCGCACGCTGGCTTCGGGCAGCACGCGGTAGACGATGCGGTCGAGATAGGCATCGCCCTTGTGGCCGCGCAGACCTGACGGCCAGCCATAACCCTGGCGCCTGGCGAACACCGCCTTCTCGTTGCGCGCGATGCTCTCGATCACGAAGGGGCCGGAGCCGGCGACGCCCTCGAAGCAGCGCTTTTCCGCCGTCTTGGCGACCGTCGCCGGCGAGACGATGCCGAGTTCGGCGGTCGAGGACGCCTGCAGGAACGGGATGTTGGGCTCGGCGAATTCGAGGCGCAGCGTGGTCGGGTTCTCGACCGTGATCGCCTTCAGCCCGCGGAAATAGGCGGCACCGGCGGCGCCGGGAATCTTGGCCAGCGCCTCGAAATTATCCTTCACCACCTGCGCGTCGAACTTGGCCCCGTCGCTGAAGGTGACGTCGTCGCGCAGGCGGAACACATAGGTCCGCCCCTCGTCGCCGATGGTCCACGAGGTGGCCAGCCAGGGCACGATCTTCGTCGGGTCGTCGTAAGCCTGGTCGGTCAGGGAATCGACGAGTTGGCGCCCGTCGCGCGAGCCGTAGCCGTAATTGTCCTGCTGCGGATCGATGCATTGCGCCTGGGTCGCCAGACCGACGGTGAGGGTGCCGCCCGCCTTGGGGCCTTGTGCCGCGGCGGGGCCGAAGGCAGTGGTGGCGAGGAGCGCGGACAGCAGGCTGACAGTGGCGATACGCATCGGATCCCCCGTGGTGACAGGGGTACGTTATCGCTTAATTCTACTAATTCAATAGATTTTATGGTTTGATTAAATTGCGCTTCCGACAACCGAGGATCTGATGATCGACCTGTACATGGACACCACCGCCAACGGTTACCGCGCCGCCATCCTGCTGGAGGAGAGCGGCCTGCCCTACCAGCCGCACCGCGTCGACCACCACGCCGGGCAGACGCTGACGCCCGAGTTCGTCAAGCTGAGCCCGCTGTCGAAGGTGCCGGTCATCGTCGACCACGACGGCCCCGGCGGCACCCCGCTGACGCTCGCCCAATCCGGCGCCATCGCGCTCTACCTCGCGCAGAAGTCGGGCCGCCTGCTGCCGGCCGACGAGGCCCGGCGCTTTCTGGCGCTGCAATGGTTCTTCCATGTGATGACCGACCATGTCGGCACCAACACCGCACTGGTCTTCCTGCCGCGACTCCCTGAGAAGCCGGTCGCCGCCATCGCAGATTTCGAGGCACGGCTGACCACCTATTTCGGTCGCGTCGACCGAAGGCTGGCGGACGTCGACTATCTCGCCGGCGAAATCTCGATCGCCGATCTGGCGCTCTACCCGATCATCGTCCGCCGCCCGCATCTGCTGGAACCGCCGGGCCTCGACCATCTCAAGCGCTGGCGCGACCGCATCGCGGCCCGGCCGGCAGTCGCCAGGGGTTTGAAGGTGCTGGCTGACTGAACAACGGCCGGGTCAAGCCCGGCCGTGACGGCAACGGGTGGAATTGCGACGCTTGGAACGACCAGGGCAACCCAAGCCCATGCTCGGCCACGTAGGACAGGATCAGGGTCGTCGAGATCGGCGCGACGTGCTAGAGGCGGGTTTCGCGGAACTTGCGTGGAAACCCCGCCCCTCCTCGCCGATCAGGTTCTCGGCCGGAATCTCCAATTCGTCGAAGAACAGCTCGTTGGTCTCATGGTTGACCATGTTGCGGATCGGCTTGACCGCGAGGCCCCGGCCGATCGCATCCTTCAACTCGACCGCGGCGAGCCACCCGGCCCTGGTCAGCGCATCGATAAATTCTTCAGGGTAGGTCGCGTTCTGGCCATGGGTGCGGTGATAGTCGGCGGGAACGGCCGCGCAGAGATCACGCAGGGCGTCGCGCATCGGCTGGTGGCGGTCGGGCTTGGGGATCATGGTCACGCGTAAAACTGCTGTCAGCCTGCCCGGCCAGCCGCGACGGACGGATGCTCCGGGCGGCTTTCCAGGTAGCCGCCCTTGTCGAGCCATCCTGCTATCCCCGGGCCGGGCCGAACAGATTCGGGCGACGGAAGCCGATCGGCCAGTCAGCCGCGATGCCGGGCGAACAGGGCGTTGAGCTCGGCACCCGACATCTGCCCGGCCGAAAAACCGATCGAGGACTGTTCGCGCAGCATCCGGGCGCAGTCACGGATGAACCCCATCACCGACCGCGCGATGGTGCCGCCGACGGTAACGCGCTTCGCCCCCGCATCGAGGATCGCGGGAATGTCCGACGGCACCGGCCCCAGCCCGACCACCACGTTGAGCGGACCTTCGATCCCGTCGACTAGCCGGCGGATGGTGGCGAGATCGGCGGCGCCGGGCACGAAGATGCAGTCGGCGCCGGCCTGCAGGAAACGGTTCGCCCTGGCAATCGCGGCGTCGACGTCCCCGCCCAGCAACAGCATGTCGGTGCGGGCATTGAGCACGAAGCCGCGGCCACGCCCCTGTGCGGCGGCCGCGGCGGCGGCGATGCGCTCGACCGCCAGTTCCTCGTCGTAGAGGCGATCTTCGCCGGGAATCTTGTCCTCGATATTGCCGCCGGCCAGACCGGTGTCGATCGCCCGGTCGATGGTGGTCGCCACCGCGTCGGGCCTATCGCCGAAGCCGGCTTCGAGATCGGCGCTGACCGGCACGGGCGAGGCCTCGACGATCTCGGCCAGCCGCCGGAACATCGCATCGCGCCCGACACCGAGCTTGGGGTCGCCGACATGGTAATCCTGGCGGCCCAGCGAGAAGGCGATGCCGGCGCTGGTCGTGGCGATCGCCGGGAAGCCGGCCTCGGCCAGGATGATCGCGCTCGCCGCGTCCCACGCATTGGGCAGGACGAAGCCGCGCCCGGCCTGGTGCAGCTTCAGGAATTCGCGGGCCTGGTCTTGGGTGGCGGAACGGCTCTGCATCGGGCGTCTCCTTGATCGGTGCCGGACCCAACCCTAAAAATTCGCCCGTCATGCGTCCAATGCATATTTTCTCTATAGGCAATCCGTATTACTGATGAGCGATGGACTCCGATGCCCTGCTCACCGTCGTGACCATCCACCGGTCGGGCGGTTTCTCCGCCGCGGCCGACGCGCTCGGCCGCTCGCAGCCGGCGATCAGCCGGCGCATCGCACTGCTCGAAGCCGAACTGGGCGGCCCGGTGTTCGAGCGGACCGCCGCGGGCGTGCGGCTCAGCGCGCTGGGTGAAGCGCTGCTGCCGCATGCCGAGCGGGCGCTGGCCGCCATCGAGGATGCGCGGGCAGCGGCACGCGACCTGCACGAGCGGCACGCCGGCCGACTGACCCTGGCTTTGGTCGGCACGCTGGCCGGCCTGTCGCTGACCCGGACCCTGCGCCGCTTCGCCGCCGCGGCGCCGGATGCCCGGCTCGACCTGCGCACCGGGCGCAGCGCGCAGGTCAGCGACCTCGTGCGCTCGGGCGCCGCCACCATCGGCGTGCGCTATTTCGCCGATCGTTCCGACGACCTCGACTGCCATGCGATGCCGCCCGAGAAACTGGTGGTGGTCTGCCCGTCGGCCCATCCGCTGGCCGGCCGGCGGATCAGGCGGCTGGCCGGGCTGGCGGCGGAACGCTGGCTGGTTTTTCCCGATCGCGCCGAAACCGGCGAGGCTGCGGCCGGCACGCTGTCGGCCCTGTTCCTCACCCGCGGCATCGCCGACCTGCAATGGAGCGCGATCGACAGCCTGACCGCGCAGAAACGCCTGGTCGAGGCCGGCGCCGGCCTCGCCTTGCTGCCGCGGTCGGCGATCGACGAGGAGTTGCGGGGAAAAAGCCTGGGGGTGATCGCGGTGGCCGATCTCGATGCCTCGAACCCGGTCTATGCGATCACCCGCCGCGGCGGCTATCTCAGCCGGGCGGCCCGGCTGCTGCTCGACATTCTCACCGGACCGTGACGCACCGCGACATCGCCACGTACAGCTTCGCTGCGCCCCCGGCGGCGAGCGGCAGGGCCGCAGTCAGCAGCGAGGTGGCAAGCAAGGCCATCTTCGCGATTGAACGGTCACTCCCGAGGCCGCGGATTCCGGCCAAAATCCGGCCTATACCAAGGTATGCGGCGACCCAACCACCGTAGGATTTCCGCGCGCAAGCCCGGCGGCCAGGATTTCCCCCACGCCACAAGGCGACAAAAAGGGGAAACGAGATGACACCGATGCACCACGCCGCCGTGCCACGGGGGCTGGCCGCGATCCACACCGATCTGGCCCGCCTGCTGGCCGATGCCCAATCGGCACTGACCCGCGATCCGGATGAGGCGCGCGGCTACCTCTCGCGCGCCTCCGCGCTGCTGGGCCAGCCGGGCGAGGCTCCAGGCCTGGTCAGCGGCGGCCTTGCCCCCTGGCAGATGCGCCGGGTGAAGGCCCATATTGCCGCCAACCTGACCGAGGCGATCGCCGTCGAGCATCTCGCCACCCTGGTGGGCCTCAGCGCCAGCTATTTCTCGCGCGCCTTCCGCGCCAGCTTCGGCGAGGCGCCTTATGTCCATGTGCTGCGCCAGCGGATCGAGCGGGCCTGCGCGCTGATGCTGGCCGGCGACGAGCCGCTGTCCCAGATCGCGGTCGAATGCGGCCTGGCCGACCAGTCGCATTTCACCCGTCTGTTCCGCCGCTTCCAGGGCACCACGCCCCACGCCTGGCGCCGCGCCCGACGGGACACACGAACTATCGGATGACTTCAGATACCGGAAATAAATCCTACCATTTCGCGAAATAGAATTCCGGAAGGCATCCGCCATGCCGACGGCCAACGACGACATCTTCGCCGATGCCATGCGCATCGCCATCCTGCTGCGCCTCATGCGGGCCGAGGAGCCGGAACCGGACAGCGGCGCCCTGCCCGCCTGGCGGCTGAAGCGGGTCTTCCGCCATATCGAGGAAAACCTGGCCGAGCCGATCACGCTGCACGGCATGGCGGCGGCCGCCGGCCTCAGCCGGATGCATTTCGCGGCCCAGTTCCGCGCCGCGACCGGCTTGCGCCCCCATGACTATCTGCTGCGCCGGCGCATCGAGCGGGCCCAGGGCCTGCTGCGCGAGGAAGGCGCGGTGCTGGTCGACGTGGCGCTCAGTGTCGGCTTCCAGACCCAGGCCCATTTCACCACCGTCTTCAAGCGCGTCTGCGGCGAAACCCCGCATCGCTGGCGCTGCCGGGAGCGGCGCCTTCAGGATGAAGGCGCCGCCTGAGCGTCTATCGCGGCATCAGCCCGGGCTGGTCGCTCGGGAACCGGTCGATCACGTCGGGGCTGATGTTGAAATGCTGCGCCACCAGATCGCGCGGCGTATGGGCCAGCCAGTCGGACAGGCCGACCTCGGCATATTTCGCCGTCCTGAACACCGCCAGCACCAGCAGATCGGTCGTGCCGGTATTCTCGATGTAGTGGCCATGGCTGCGCTTGACGTAGCCGACGTCGCCGGCGCGGAAATCGGCGGTCTGCGCCCGGGGCCCCGAACCGAAGACGGTCATCCGGCCCTCGCCTTTCAGCCAATACTGCCACTCATCGGCATTGGGGTGCCAATGCAGGTCGCGGATCGCGCCTGGCCGGATGGTCTCGATCGCGCCGGCGATGGCCGTCGAAACCTTGAAGGTCGTCGAATCGGCCAGCTGGATCCTGCCGCCCCGGGTTTCGCGGATCGGCTTGGCGCTGCCCAGGCTGAAGGTGAAGGGGTTGGCCGGCACGCCGCCCGATGCCACCGCCGCCTGGTCGGCGGCCAGCGGGCCGGGTTCGCGGCCCTGGAAGATCCACAGGTTGCTCAGCGGGATCGCGCGGAAGGTTTCCGCCGGCACGCCGAAATTCTTGGCCAGGATCTCGGGCGGGGTGTGGGCAAGCCAGTCGGTTACCAGCAGCGTGCCGAATTCGGAGGCGCGGCCGTCGTCGAAGGCGATCAGGAATTCGCAGCCGTCGGGCCCCAGGCCCTGCAGCGAATGCGGCTGGCCGGGCGGGAAGTACCAGAGATCGCCGGGCCCGACATCGTTGACATAGGCCTGGCCCAGTTCGTCCAGCACCGTGACGCGGCAGGACCCCGAGGTCATGAAGCCCCATTCGGCCGACAGATGCCAGTGCAGTTCGCGGATGCCGCCAGCCGAGAGGCGCATGTTGACGCCGGCGATTTCCTCCGAGATCGGGAAATTCTGCTGCGTCACCTCGCGCGCCCAGCCGCCGTCCTGGATGCGGCGATGGGCAATGTTGAACGACGACCAGAATTGCGGCTGATCGCCGACATCGGTGGCCGGCGGGCTGTCCGACGACGGAAACTGGTCGGCCAGCGCCCGGTTCTGCGGGCCGGGGTCGCTCAAGGCGTCCGGCCGGGCATTGATCGCGCCCTGGGCGGGCCGGTCGGGGTTGCCGAAGCTGGCGGCATAGGCCGAGGTGGCGGCCATCGCGGCCCCGCCGGCGGCGCCGAGGGCCAACAGGTTGCGGCGTGAGAACTGAACCATGGCGGATCTCCTTTTCAATCGAGGGCTTGGAAGACGAGGACGGCGTTCAGCCCGACGATCACGACGGTCGCGACGGCGGCCGCCGCCGTCGTCAGCCGGCCCAGGGCGAAATCGCCCATCAGGTCGCGGCGGCGGGCGAAGAGGACGAGGGCGATCATCGGCACCGGCAGGGTCAACGAAAGCACCACCTGGCTGAGCACCAGCGCGCGGGTGACGTCGAGGCCCAGCCCGACCACGACGAAGGCGGGCAGCGCGGTGACGACGCGGCGCAGCCAGACCGGAATGCGGAAGCCGACGAAGCCCTGCATGATCATCTGGCCGGCCAGGGTGCCGACGATGGAGGAAGCCAGGCCCGAGGCGATCAGCGCGGCCAGGAACAGGAAGGCGGCGGCCCCGCCCAGCAGCGGCGTCAGCATGCGGTAGGCGGCGCCGATGTCGTCGAGGCCGGGCTGGGTCGCATGGAAACTGGCCGCGGCCATCGCCACCATGGCCAGGTTGACGAAGCCCGCGACCGACAGGGCGATCACCACCTCGCGGCCGGCATAGCGTACCAGCTTGCGGCGCTGCCGCGGCCCCGCCGCGGGAATGCGGTTCTGGGTCAGGCCCGAATGCAGGAAGATCGCATGCGGCATGACGGTGGCGCCGATGATGCCGACGGCCAGCACCAGCGCCTCGTGATCCGGGATCGTGGGCACGACCATGCCGCGGAAGGCGGCCGGCCAGTCGGCAGGCACCAGGAACAGCTCGGCCGCGTAGCTCAGCGCGATGACCCCGACGAAGCCGCCGACCAGCAGTTCCATCGGGCGGAAGCCGCGGCCCGCCAGCCAGAGCGCCAGGCCGGTGATGACGGCGGTCAGCACCATGCCCGCCATCAGCGGCAGGCCGAGCAGGAGCGAGAGGCCCAGCGCGCCGCCGAGGAATTCGGCAAGGTCGGTCGCCATCGCCGCCAGTTCGCTGACCAGCCACATCGGATAGACGACGGCCGGCGGCAACTCGTCGCGGCAGAGTTCGGCGAGATTGCGCCCGGTGACGATCCCGAGCCGGGCTGACAGCGCCTGGAACAGCATCGCGACGAGGTTGGCGGCCAGCACGACCCACAGGAGGTCGTAGCCGTAGGCGGCGCCGGCCTGGATGTTGGTGGCGAAGTTGCCGGGATCCATATAGGCGATCGAGGCGATCACCGAGGGGCCGGCGAACAGCACGGCGGTGCGCAGCCGCCCGCGGCGGCCGGCCAGGGCGGCGTGGAAGTCCGAAGTCTCGAGATTCAGGCTGAGCGACATGGGGGCATCCCGGTGGCGTTGCATGGCCTCGAGGGTGCCGGTTCGGCCGGGCGCGATCTTTCGAAGGCGCCCGCTTCCTTTCGCAAATGCACGGGCGCGGCCTGCGGCCACACCAAACCCAGGTATGATGGCGCCCGGATCCCGCCGGCCCTACCCTCGCTCAACCGCGACGAGACGAGGATATCGGGCCATGTCGACTGGAGATTCTGTTCGCCCCTACAACGGACCAGCCGGCGGCTGGGGCGCGTTGCGCGCCATGGGCAGCGCCCTGGTCAAGCAGGATATCCCGGTCAAGGGCATGGCCACGCTTGCCCGCATGAACCAGCCGGAGGGCTTCGACTGCCCAGGCTGCGCCTGGCCCGATCCGAAGCACACCTCGTCGTTCGAATATTGCGAGAACGGCGGCAAGGCGGTGGCCTGGGAGGCGACCTCGAAGCGCTGCGCGCCGGAATTCTTCGCCCGGCACAGCGTCGACGAGCTGAGCCGCTGGTCCGACTACGACCTGGAGATGGCCGGCCGCCTGACCCATCCGATGCGCTACGACCCGGCCTCCGACCGCTATGTCCCGATCGGCTGGGACGAAGCCTTCGCGGTGATCGCGGGGCACCTGAACGCCCTGCCCGATCCCGCCATGGCCGAGTTCTACACCTCGGGTCGCACATCGAACGAGGCGGCCTTCCTCTACCAGCTGTTCGTGCGCGAGTTCGGCACGAACAATTTCCCCGACTGTTCCAACATGTGCCACGAGGCGACCTCGGTCGGCCTGCCGCAGTCGATCGGCGTCGGCAAGGGCACCGTCCTCCTGTCGGATTTCGATCTCGCCGACTGCATCTTCATCTTCGGCCAGAACCCCGGCACCAACAGCCCGCGGATGATGACGTCCTTGCGCAATGCCGCGCGCCGCGGCGCCACCATCATGTCGTTCAACCCGTTCCGCGAACGCGCGCTGGAACGCTTCGCGGCGCCGCAAGACCCGATCGAGATGGCGACGATGACCTCGACGCCGATCTCGGCGCGCCTCTACCAGGTGCGCGTCGGCGGCGATGCCGCCCTGGTCAAGGGGTTGATGAAGGTGCTGGTCGAGGCCGACGACGCGGGCCCTCGGCCGGTGCTCGACTGGGACTTCATCACGCAGCATACGGCCGGGCTGGATGCGCTGCGCGACGATCTGCGCCGGACCGGCTGGGCCGACATCGAGCGCTGGTCGGGCCTCTCGCGCGGCGAGATCGCCGAGGCCGCGCATGCCTATATGCGGGCCGAGCGGGCGATCATCGTCTACGGCATGGGCATCACCCAGCATCACCGCGGCGCCGAGACGGTGCAGCAGCTGGCCAATCTCGCCCTGCTGCGCGGCCATGTCGGCCGCGAAGGCGCCGGCATCTGCCCGGTGCGTGGCCATTCCAACGTGCAGGGCGCCCGCACGGTCGGCATCACGGAAACGCCGTCGCCCGAGTTCCTCGACCGGCTCGAACACCGCTTCGGCTTCCGGCCCCCCCGGGGGGCCCGGCCCCAC
>JAEYTW010000244.1 GCA_023433835.1 Pseudomonadota bacterium
GACCTGCGGCGCTATCTCTGGGTAACCAGTCTGGCCAATGCCGGGGTTGCGCTGGTCTATGCCGGCGTGGGTGCCGCCGCGCTCGATGCCGACAGCTTCCTCCTGGCCTTCCTCGCCGCGACCGGCCTGCCCGTGCTGGCCTGGGGCGCCTGGCAACTTCGCCTGCGCGTCACGGCCTGACGATGGCATCGTCGACCGCGATCAGCCGGCACCCCTTGACGTTGCCGTCGCCGGCGCAATAGCCGAGCGCCTTGTCGCGGGCGGTGGCGGCGTCGTCCTGGCCGTTGGCCCAGCCGAAGCGGCCCTGATCGTTGATCGCGAAGGCCTTGTGGCTGCGCGCCTTGACGTAGGTGGCCCAGGCCTTGGCGGCATTCTCGCCCAGCGACACCGGCGGCGCACCGAGGGGCGCGCCGCCGGCCGCCCGGCCGGTCGCCACCCCTTCATCGACGGCGATGACGGTGCAGCCCGGGGCATTGCGCTCGCCCTGGCAGAGTTCGAGGGCGCGTGCCTTGGCGAGATCGAGGTCGTCGCGGCCGCCGGTCCAGCCGAAGCGACCCTGGGCAGAGGCGGCAAAGGCCTTGTGGCCGTTGCCGGCCAGGAAATCCATCCAGGCCTTGGTGCCGGTCTCGCCGAGCTTCACCGGCGGCGGGAAATAGGGCACCGGCGGGTCCGACGGCGGGGTGCTCCAGTTCGGCAGGCCCTGGGCATTGAGGAAGCGGTCGACCACCGGGCGCCACAATGCCGTGCCGGCCCGGCCGGACAGGTAATGGCCATCCTCGCCGAAGGCGGGCATCATGACGAACTCGGCCTTGGCCCCGCCCCTGACATAGGCCTGCAGGAAGCCGCGGGCGACGCGGGGGCCGAAGAAATGGTCGTTCTCGGCATAGACCCACAGGCTCGGCACCGCCACGGCTCGGCCGAGCTGGGCGAAGGCGTCGGTCAGCCGCGCCTCGTTGCACAATTCGTCCGGGCCGGTCGAGCCGCGCCCGCCGGCGAAGCTGATCACCGCCTTCAGGCCCTCGGGCCGCTCCGCGGCAAGGCCGAGCGAGGCGAAGCCGCCGGCGGAGGGGCCGACGGCGATGACGGTGCGGGCGTCGACATAAGCCTGACGGCGGGCCCAGGCCAGGGCGCCCTGCAGGTCGGCGGCGCCGGCCCGGGCCGACAGCATGTAGTCGGGCGACTCGCAGTTGCGGCCGGGGCTTTCGGCATAGGGGCCGTCCGACTGGCCGTAGCCGCGGCGCAGCACCACCACCGCGGCATAGCCGCGGCGGGCGAATTCCATGGCCATTTCCGACTGGACCGAGGCTTCCCGATTCGGCCGCTCCTTGGCGTCGCGCGGCGTGCCGTGGGTGAGCAGGGCCAGCGGATAGCGCCCCGAACCGGGCGGGCGCATCACCAGCGCGGCCAGGACATAGCTGCGCCCCTGCGGCGGCGTGACCGTGATCCGCGCGGTCTCGCGCAGGATCTCGTCGCGGGGCAGGGCGGGGCCTCCGGCATGGGCGGGGGCCGCCGCCATCAGGACGAGCAGCAAAAGAAGGCAGCGACCGACCATGAAAACCCCCGGAATGGACTCGGCGTTCAGCTTGGTCGCGCAGCCCCCGGGAATCAATTGCCGCGCGCCCTGCCCGGGCGAGTCGAGCGCGGAGTCGATATGGTAAAAACCTGCTTTACGGTCGTCGAGGCACCGTTAACCATGGTTTTCCGGGCATCTCGGCGGGTTTGCGCGGCTTGCGTGGTGTTTCGGCTTGACGGCCTCGGGGGGCATCGGTATAACCCGCCCACTTTCCAGCGACGTCGTGTCGGCATTTGTCGATATGCGGCGCGTAAGTCGCGGTCGCGATTGCCCTGTCAGGGGCGGTAGGGCGATCAACAGATTTCGCACAGACTGCCCGGTAGCGCGAGGAAACTCGTAGTCGGGCTGGGTGAGATCACCGGGCGAGCAGCAAACCACGGGTTGGGGCTGCTCGTTCATCGTTGTTTGTGGTGTTGCGCAAAGATCGCGCGATGCACGGGCAGCGCCGGTGGAAGAGCAGAAGTTTTCGCAGAGGCTGAGGTAGCCAACACGATGCCCACGATCAACCAACTGATCCGCAAGCCGCGGCTTGCCAGCGCCATCCGGAACAAGGTGCCGGCGATGCAGGGCTGCCCGCAAAAGCGCGGCGTCTGCACCCGTGTGTACACCACCACCCCGAAGAAGCCGAACTCGGCGCTTCGCAAGGTGGCGCGCGTGCGCCTGACCAACGGCTTCGAGGTCACGAGCTACATCCC
Source organism: Pseudomonadota bacterium (assembly GCA_023433835.1). GTDB lineage: Bacteria > Pseudomonadota > Alphaproteobacteria > Ferrovibrionales > Ferrovibrionaceae > JAFKFH01. The sequence continues at coordinate 2,269 of JAEYTW010000244.1, forward strand.
GGGCGAAGGCCACAACCTGCAGGAACATTCGGTGGTGATGATCCGCGGCGGCCGCGTCAAGGATCTTCCCGGTGTCCGCTATCACATCATCCGTGGCGTTCTCGACACCCAGGGCGTCAAGGATCGTCGCCAGCGCCGGTCGAAGTACGGCGCGAAGCGTCCGAAGTAAGGAGAGGCTGTCATGTCGCGTCGTCACGCTGCCGTTAAGCGCGAAGTGCTCCCGGATCCGAAGTTCGGTGACACCGTCCTGTCCAAATTCATGAACGCCCTGATGTACGACGGCAAGAAGTCGGCCGCCGAAACCATCATCTACGGCGCGTTCGACAAGATTAAGGGCAAGACCGGCAACGATCCTGTCCGCCTGTTCCACGATGCGCTGGGCAACATCCGCCCGGCTATCGAGGTTCGGTCGCGCCGCGTCGGCGGTGCCACCTACCAGGTTCCGGTCGAGGTGCGTCACGACCGCGGTCAGGCGCTGGCCATCCGTTGGCTGATCACCGCCGCCCGCGCCCGGTCCGAGAACACCATGGTGGACCGTCTGTCGGGCGAGCTGCTCGATGCGGCCAACAACCGTGGCAGCGCGGTGAAGAAGCGTGAAGACACGCACCGCATGGCCGAGGCCAACAAGGCCTTCTCGCATTACCGCTGGTAAGTCTTAGTCCGGCAAACCGTTAGAGCAGAGCAGCGACCATGCCCCGCACGACACCGTACGATCGCTACCGCAATATCGGCATCATGGCCCACATCGATGCCGGCAAGACCACCACGACCGAGCGTGTGCTGTACTACACCGGTCGTTCGCACAAGATCGGCGAAGTCCATGATGGCGCCGCCACCATGGACTGGATGGAGCAGGAGCAGGAACGCGGCATCACCATCACCTCGGCCGCGACCACCTGCTTCTGGCGCGATCACCGCATCAACATCATCGATACCCCGGGCCACGTCGACTTCACCATCGAAGTCGAGCGTTCGCTGCGCGTACTCGATGGTGCGGTGACCCTGTTCGATGGCGTTGCCGGCGTCGAGCCGCAGTCCGAGACCGTGTGGCGCCAGGCCGACAAGTATGGCGTGCCGCGCATCTGCTTCGCCAACAAGATGGACCGGATGGGGGCGAACTTCTACCGGTGCGTCGACATGATCCGCGACCGTCTGGGCGCGAATCCGCTGGTGCTGCAGCTGCCGATCGGTATCGAGAGCGACTTCAAGGGCGTCATCGACCTGCTCCGCAACCGCGCGATCATCTGGAAGAACGAGGACCTGGGCGCCGAGTTCTACTACGACGAGATCCCCGAGGATCTGCGCGAGACGGCGGCCGAATATCGCACCAAGATGGTCGAGGCCGCGGTCGAGATGGACGAGGCCGCGCTCGAGGCTTACCTCGACGGCACCGAGCCGGACGAGGCGACGCTGATCGCATGCATCCGCAAGGGCACGATTTCCTATGCCTTCGTGCCGGTGCTTTGCGGTTCGGCGTTCAAGAACAAGGGCGTGCAGCCCCTGCTCGACGCCGTCATCGACTACCTGCCCTCGCCGGTCGACGTGGCGGCGGTGACCGGCGTCAAGCCGGGCACCGACATCGAGATGACCCGCAAGACCTCGGACGAGGAGCCTTTCGCGGGCCTCGCGTTCAAGATCATGAACGACCCGTTCGTCGGTTCGCTGACCTTCGTGCGCGTCTACTCGGGCGTGCTGGAAAGCGCCACCTCGGCCCTGAACACGGTCAAGGACCAGCGCGAGCGCGTCGGCCGCATGCTGCAGATGCATGCGAACAGCCGCGAGGACATCAAGGAAGCCCGCGCCGGCGACATCGTCGCGCTGGCCGGCCTGAAGTACACCACGACCGGCGACACGCTGTCGGACCCGCTGCACCCGATCCAGCTCGAGCGGATGGAATTCCCCGAGCCGGTCATCGAGGTCGCGGTCGAGCCGAAGACCAAGGCCGACCAGGAGAAGATGGGCGTGGCGCTGAATCGCCTCGCCGCCGAGGATCCGTCGTTCCGCGTCACTGTCGACCACGAGAGTGGCCAGACCGTGATCAAGGGGATGGGCGAACTCCATCTCGAGATCCTGGTCGACCGCATGCGCCGCGAGTTCAAGGTCGAGTGCAACGTCGGCGCCCCGCAGGTCGCCTACCGCGAGACCTTCACCAAGATCGGCGAGATCGACTACACCCACAAGAAGCAGTCGGGTGGTTCGGGCCAGTTCGCCCGCATCAAGCTGCGGATCGAGCCGGGTGAAGTCGGTTCGGGCATCATCTTCGAGAACGCCGTCGTCGGCGGTTCGGTCCCGAAGGAATATGTTCCGGCCGTCGAAAAGGGCATCCGCGCCACCGCCGAGACCGGCGTCCTGGCCGGCTTCCCGGTCATCGACTTCAAGGCGGTTCTGACGGACGGCGCCTACCACGACGTCGACTCGTCGGCCCTCGCCTTCGAAATCGCCTCGCGTGCGGCATTCCGTGAGGTCGGCCCCAAGGCCGGCGTCAAGCTGCTCGAGCCGATGATGAAGGTCGAGGTCGTGACCCCCGAAGACTTCGTCGGCGACGTCATGGGCGACCTGTCGTCCCGCCGCGGCCAGCTGACCGGCACCGAGCCGCGCGGCAATGCCACGGTGATCAACGCGATGGTCCCGCTCGCCAACATGTTCGGCTACGTCAACAACCTGCGGTCCGCGACCCAGGGCCGTGCGACGTACAGCATGACCTTCGACCACTACGCGCAGGTGCCGCAGGCAGTCTCGGACGAAGTCCGGGCGAAGATGGCCTGAGACCTGAGACCAGCAGCACCCTAAGGAACCCTTCTAGGAGTTCGGAAGATGGCCAAAGAGAAATTTTCGCGCACGAAGCCGCATTGCAACATCGGCACCATCGGTCACGTTGACCATGGCAAGACCTCGCTGACCGCAGCGATCACGAAGGTGCTGGCCGAGACCGGCGGCGCGACGTTCACCGCGTACGACCAGATCGACAAGGCGCCGGAAGAGAAGGCGCGCGGCATCACGATCTCGACCTCGCATGTCGAGTACGAGACCACGAACCGCCACTACGCCCACGTCGACTGCCCGGGCCACGCGGACTACGTGAAGAACATGATCACCGGTGCGGCGCAGATGGACGGCGCGATCCTGGTGGTTTCGGCCGCCGACGGCCCGATGCCGCAGACCCGCGAGCACATCCTGCTCGCCCGCCAGGTCGGCGTTCCGGCGATCGTCGTGTTCATGAACAAGT
>JAEYTW010000425.1 GCA_023433835.1 Pseudomonadota bacterium
GCGCGAGGCGCCGAAGCCGACGAATTCCTCGATGATCGCCGCACTCTTCATCTCGCCGGCCGCGACCTCGCCGACGATGCGGCCCTTCTGCAGGATCAGCACGCGGTCGGAGAGCTGGGTGATGAAATCGAGATTCTGTTCGACCAGCACCACGGTCAGCCCGCGGGCGGCGACCAGACCCTTCAGCAGGACCGCCATCTCCTTGATGATCGAGGGCTGGATGCCTTCGGTCGGCTCGTCGAGCAGCGCCAGCTTGGGTTCGCCGATCAGGCAGCGGGCCAGCGCCAGCAATTGCTGCTCGCCGCCCGACAGCGCCCCGCCGCGACGGTCGAGCAGGCGTTCGAGCCGGGGGAATTCCTTGACGATGCGGTCGAGCGTGCCGGTCTCCTCGCGCAGCAGGCCCATGCGCAGGTTGTCGGCGACGGTGAGGTTGGGGAAGATGCCGCGCCCCTGCGGCACGTAGCCGAGGCCGAGCCGGTTGCGCTCATGCGGTTTCAGGGGGGCGAGATCGATGCCGTCGAAGGAGACGCGGCCGCCGGTCGGGCGGATATAGCCCATCAGGGTCTTCAAGAGCGTCGACTTGCCCATGCCGTTATGGCCGAGGATGCCGACGGTCTCGCCCTTGGCCACGCTGAACGACAGGTCGTGCAGGATGGGGATGCGGCCATAGCCCGCGGCCAGGCCTTCGACGGTCAGAAGGGGACGATCGCCGCCGCTCATCTCACGAGCCCAGATAGACTTCGCGGACGCGCTCGTCGTCCAGCACGGTATCGACGTGATCCTCGATCAGCACCGCGCCCTGGTGGAAGACGGTGACGCGATCGCCGATCATCCGGATGAACTGCATGTCGTGCTCGACGATGATCATGGTACTCCGCCGGTTGATGTCGCGGATCAGCGCGGCCAGCGCGTCGACCTCCTCATGGGTCATGCCGGCCGCCGGCTCGTCGAGCAGCACCAGCCAGGGTTCGGCCGCGACCACCATGGCGATCTCGACCCGCTGGCGCTGGCCGTGCGCCAGCTCGCCGACCTTGCGGTGGCGCAGCTCGGCCAGGCCGTAGCGCTCCAGCGCCTCGTCGGTGCGGGCATCGGCGATCCGGCCGGCATGGTGGCGGGCCAGCGCCAGGAACAGGTTCTCGCGCACGCTGAGGCCGTTGAACACGCTCGGCGTCTGCGTCTTCACGCCGATGCCGGCCTGGGCCATGCGGCAGGGTTCGGCCCGGGTCATCACGCGCTCGCGCACCAGCACGTCGCCGGAGCTCGGCTTCAGCTGGCCGGTCAGGCATTTGAAGAAGGTCGACTTGCCCGCGCCGTTCGGCCCGATCAGGCAGCGCAATTCGCCGTCGCGCAGGGTGAAGTCGACACGATCGACCGCGACCACGCCGCCGAAGCGCATGGTCAGGGCGCGGGTTTCCAGCACCACCTCGCCGCGCGCGCTCATTTGCGCCGTCCGCGGGTGAACAGCTGGCCCAGCGTCGGCATCAGGCCCTTGGGCAGCAGCAGCACGAACAGCACCAGGATCGCGCCCAGCACGAAGGCATTGTTGACCACCGACTGCTGGCCGAGCTGCGTGGTCAGGAACTGGATCAGCACCGCGCCGACGATCGGCCCGATCAGCGTGCCCAGCCCGCCGACGATCACCCAGATGATCGCGGTGGCCGACTGGGCCAGGCCGAATACCCCCGGGCTGACGAAATTGCCCCAGTTGGCGAACAGCACGCCGGCGAGGCCGGCGACCGCGCCGCCGATGGCAAAGACTGCGGTCTTGTAGAGGCGCACGTCGTAGCCGAGCAGTTCGGCCCGCGTCTCGTTCTCGCGGATCGCCACGACGATGCGGCCGAACCGGCTGCGCAACAGGCCGTGCAGCCCGAAATAGACCGCGATCAGCAGGCCCATGGCGAGATAGAACATCTCGTCGGGCATCAGCGGCGCGCCGGCATCGCCCGGCCAGTTCAGCGTCGGGAAGCCCGGGATGCCGTTGAAGCCGCCGAGGCGGGCATCGCCGATCACGTAGGTTTCGTTGGCCGTCGAATTGACGAACTTGAACAGGATCAGGGCGACGACCAGCGTGATCACGCCGAGATAGACGTCCGACAGGCGGCCGTAGAACATCATCGCGCCGAGCAGGGCGGCGAAGGCCGCGGGCAGGATGATGGCCAGCAGGAACGGCCCGCTCGATTCGCCGACGTTGATCGCGGCCACGGCATAGGTATAGGCGCCCAGCCCGAAGAAGGCGGCCTGGCCGAAGCAGAGGATGCCGCCATGCCCCCAGATGAACCCGAGGCTCAGGGCGAACATCGCGTAGACGATATAGATCGTCAGTTCGAGCAGGGTGACGACGTCGACCACCCAGGGCAGGCCGAACAGGAGGACCAGGCCGATGGCCAGAACGATCAGATGGCGGGTGCGTTCGGAAAGACCTGCGGTCACGGGATCACACCTGGCGCGAGAAGAACCGGCCGGTGATGCCTTGCGGCAGCAGGCGCAGCAGGATGACGGCCGCGATCAGCATGGCGACATCGCCCCATACCGGCGTCGATGACAGCGTCACGACCTGGGTGATGGTGCCGAACAGCGAGGCGGAGGACAACGTGCCCGCAACCACCGCGGCGCCGCCTGAGATCACCGTGATGAACGCCTTGGCGACATAGAGGCCGCCGGTGGTGGGGGTGAGCCCGGTCAGCGGCGCCAGGATGCCGCCGGCGAGGCCCGAAAGCGCGGCGCCGACCGTGAAGGTGATCATGTAGATGCGCTGCGGGTTGTGGCCGAGGCCGGAGGCCATGTCGGCCGACTGCATCGCGCCGCGCGCGATCAGCCCGACGCGGGTATAGCGCAGCGCCAGCAGGATGCCGGCCATCACCAGGAAACCGGCGACGATGATGAACAGGTTGTAGCCCGACAGCTGGTAGGCGCCGACCCGGTAGCCCGAGATCGGCGTCGAGATGCCGGTGGTGGTGTTGCCGAAGATCATGGTGACGAGGCCGGTGAGCAGGAGGCTCAGGCCCCAGGTCGCCAGCATGGTGTCCAGCATGCGGCCGTAGAGGAAGCGGATCACCAGCCGCTCGATGATCAGCCCGATGGCGCCGACCACGATCGGCGCCACCACCAGCATCGCGACATAGATGTTGATGCCGGCCTTGACCGAGACGATGGCGGTATAGCCCCCCAGCATCAGGAACTCGCCATGGGCGAGGTTGATCACCCGCATCATCCCGAACACCACGGCGAGCCCGGCGGAAATCAGTGCCAGGCTCGCCACCGCGTAAAGGATCTCGACAATGACGACGACCGCGAAATCCATGACGCGGACTGCCTCCCCCCGGCGTTCAGATCTTGATTTCGTACTGGATGTTCGAGTTCGGGTTGGCCTTGAGGTCGCAGACCGCCTGGGTATCGAGCGGCGGCACCTGCGGAATCTGCTTCACCACGGTCAGCTTCTGGTCCTTGATCTCCATCACCACGACGTCGAGCGTGCAGTGATGGGTCTTCGGATCGACCGTGATCTTGCCGCCCGGCCCCTCGATCGACATGCCGGTCTCCAGCGCCTCGATCACCTTCATGCGGTCGGGCGTGCCGGCCTTCTTGACCGCGGCCGCCCACAGCATCATGCCCTGGTAGGTCGCGACGGCGAGCTCGTGGATTTCCTTGACGTTTTCCTGACCGAACTTCTTGGCCCAGGCGGCCAGGAACTTCTTGTTGGCCGGCGTATCGATTTCCGCCGACCAGTTGTAGGCGAGCAGGATGCCGTCGCCTTCCTCCTTGGTCAGCACGATCTGCTCGTTGCCGACGCCCAGCGTGGTCGAGGCCATCGGGATCTTGGCCTTCATGCCGGCCGCCGCCCACTGGCGGTAGAACGACATATGCGCGCCGCCGACCAGGGCCGAGACGACGAAGTCGGGCTTGGCGCCCTGGATCTTGGCGATGGTCGCGCCGAAGTCGGAGACGTCGAGCGGGAAGAAGTCGACCTGCAGCGTCTCGCCGCCGTTCAGCTTGACGTAATGCTGCACCCACTTGGCGATGATCTGGCCGTAGTTGTAGTCGGCGGCGAGGATATAGACCTTCTTGCCCCAGCGGCTCATCGCATAGGGAATCAGCGCCTCGACCGACTGCGACGGCGCGACGCCGGTGCAGAAGATATTCCGGTCGCAGACGCCGCCTTCGTACTGGGTATTGTAGAAATAGAGCGTGTTGAAGCGCTTCAGCGTCGGCCGGATCGCTTCGCGCGAGGCCGAGAGGATGCCGCCCATGACCACGGCGACCTTGTCCTTCAGCGCCGCCTGCTGGCCGAACTGGGTGTAGAGCGGGATCTGCGACTGGGTGTCGTAGGAGATTTCCTTGACCTGCTTGCCGGCCAGGCCGCCCGCGGCGTTGATCTCGTCGATCGCCAGCTGCATCGCCTTCTCCATCGGCTTGCCGTAGGCATCGAAGATGCCCGACAGGTCGTGGATCGAGGCGACGTCGATCGTCGCGCCCTGGGCCATCGCCCGCCCGGCGATGCTGGCGGCGATCGATGCGGCGGCGGTACCGGCAAGGAATGTTCTGCGATCGAGCGTCATGGCTCTCCCCTTCGTTTGATTGCAGCGCTGCCCTGTGAAGTCTTCAGTCTTTGTGCTTCGGCTCGATGGCCTTCGACAGGCCGCTCAGTCCGTTGCCGATATCGAGGCCGATTTCCTGGCCGAGCTTCTGCACCGCGGGCAGCTGCAGGGCCATGCCGAGGATGCCGTCGACCGCCTGGTTGACCAGCGGCTTGTCGCCGCCCCCGGTCCCGCCGCCCTCGGCCGAGCCGCCCGCCGAGCCGGCCGCGCCCAGACCCGAGATCTGGTTGATGCGGATCGACTGGATCTTCTCGGCCGGCTTGACCAGATGGGCGACCAGTTCGGGCAGCGCCTTCAGCCGCCGCTCCTCCAGCCGCATGCGGATGATCGGGTCGGCCAGCGCGTTCTCGGCCGCGATCAGCGCGGCACGGCCTTCCGACTCGGCCAGCATCGCGTCGCGCTCGGCCCCGGCCTTCGCCGCCGCGGCATCGGCCTCGGCCCGCGCCTTGTCGCGGATCGTCTCGGTCTCGATGCGCAGCTTGGAGGCTTCGACCGCTTCTTCCTCGGCCGAGCGGATCGCGGCGACGTCGCGCGCCCGTTCGGCCTGAACCTTTTCCTTCTCGGTCTGCACCGCCTCCATCGCCAGCACCACCGAGGTGCGCGCCTGTTCGGCGGCGGCCTCGGCCGCGGCTTCCTCGGTCTTCTTCTGGGCCAGGCGGATGGCGTTGTCGCGGCGGTTCAGCTCGGTCTCCAGGATTGCCTGCAGGTCGCGCTGGCGCAGTTCCTGGTCGCGGGCGATCTCCTGCAGCTTGACCTCGCGCTCCCGCGCGATTCGCGCCTGTTCGGACCGGGCCTGGGCCTGCGACTGATGCTCCGATATCTGGGCCTGGGCATCGGCCTTGAGCTGCTCGACGGTGCGATGCTGGCTCAGCCGCGCCTGCTCCTGCTCCTGCTCGATGATGGTGACGCGCTTCATCGCGTCGAGCTGGCTCTGGCGTACCGCGACGTCGGCATCGGCCTCGATCGCGGCGCGCTGCTTGCGGTTGGCCGCGATCACCTCGGCCAGGCGGCGCAAGCCGACCGCGTTGAAGGCATTCTTCTCGTCGACGGCGGCGAACGGCGTCTGGTCGAAGCGGCGCAGCGCCACCGATTCGAGCGACAGGCCGTTCTGGGCGAGGCTTTCGGCGACCAGTTCCTTGACTTCGCGGACATAGGCGCCACGGCCTTCATGCAGCTCGTCCATCGAATGGCGGGCGGCGACGGCCTGCATCGCATCGATCAACCGGCCTTCGATCAGGTCGGCCAGATCCTGCGGGCGGAAGGCCTTGCCGCCCAGCGCCTGCGCGGCGGTGGCCACGCCATCGGGCGTCGGCGTCACGCGCACGGTGAACTCGACCTCGACATCGACGCGCAGGCGGTCGCCGGTGATCAGCGCCTTCGGCCCGCCGCGCGCCGTCTCGATCCGCGTGGTCTTCATGTTGACTTCGGAGATCTGGTGCAGGAAGGGCAGGGCGAGCGTACCCCCGTCCATCACCACACGCTGGCCGCCCGCGCCGGTGCGGATCAGCGCCACGTCGCGCGTGGCTTTGCGATAGAACCGGTTCAGGAACAGGATCACAGCCGCGATCACGATCACGGCCGCAATGGCAACGAACAGCCACACCACCTTAAGCCTCCCCCCGCTCGTGCCGAACCACCCTGCCGGCCATGCGATTGTCACCAGAAGCTTAAATCGGAAATATTTTTCATTTCAATAGAAATTCGCAGACTCAGTTCGCCTGGGCGAAACCGGTGCCTGCAAGATTGCGCAGCAGGCGGAATTCGATCCCATCGGCCTCGGCCAGATGGATCGGGGTCAGCCGGCGTCCGTTGTCGAGATAGCTCGAGCCGCGCGTGGTCGAATAGTCCAGCGGGCGGGAGGGGGCGAAATGGTCGCGGTCGAGCGCCTCGAGCAGGCCGAAGCCTTCGTAGATCGATTGGCCGAGCGCCGACAGCACCGGCGCCCGCGCGCCGAATCGGGCGCGATAGCGTTCGATGAAGGACAGGTTGCCGTCGGTCGCGACATTGGCGAAGTAGCCGGCCGCGGCGTAGAGGCCTTCGGTATTCTCCGGGCCGATGGCGAGCAGCATGTTCTCGTCCGTCGCCATCGACAGGCGGACCATGTGGCGGTCGAGGCCGCGGGCGGCGAATGCGCGATTGAAGTTGACTGCATCCTGGCCGACCAGCGACAGCAGCACGGCATCGGCGCCCGACCGGCCCAGTTGGTCCAGCAGCAGGTCGAAATCCTCGGCGCCGAGCGGCAGGTAACGGTCGGCCAGCACGCTGCCGCCCATGTCGCAGATGTAGCGGCGGGCCAGCGCATGGCTGTGCCGCGGCCAGACGTAGTCGTTGCCGATCAGCGCCCAGCGTTGGGTGCGGCGGTTGGCGGCGAGCCAGGCCAGGGCCGGTCGCAGCAACTCGTCCGGGGTTTCGCCCGGGCAGTAGACGCCCGGGTGCAGTTCGCCGCCTTCGTAGAGCGGCGTGTAGATGTAGGGCACCTGGCCCGACAGCGTTTCGGCCAGCGCCGTGCGCACCGCGCTGATATGCATGCCGACCACGGCGTCGATGGCATCGGCCGCGACCAGATCGGCTGCCGCGTTCGCCACCGCGTCCGGGTCTTCGCCGGCATCGGCGATCACCAGGCTGATCGCCCGGTCGCGCAGGCCGCCGCGCCGGTTGATTTCGTCGACCGCCAGTTCGGCGCAGGCAAGGCAGGTCGGTCCCCAGATGCCGGCGGGGCCGGACATCGGCACGAACAGGCCGATTCGAATCTGATCCCGGAGGATGCTGCGCCCATCCCTGCCGCGTCGTGCGGCCAGGGGCAAAGACTGCGGGGGGGTACTACGCCCCCGTCCACCTAGTCCAAGCGTGGGGCTCTCCATGAAGTATTAAAGGCGTGCGAGAAGCGATTTGTCACGGCGGAAAAAGCGCAATACCGGCAATCGCCCCGAACGTCGCCGGACACCGATGCCGAAAGTCATGGGGATGGTGCCGGCGCCGCCTTCACCGAAAACCACGCCGAGCGGTTGGAGTTTTAGTTGCATGATTGTCGATTGATATATAATTTCTCCTTATTGGATTTTTCCTGCAGCCTGGCACGGCTTACCCGTCAAGCAGCGAAGTCAGTCGGTGATTTCCCCGAAAGAATTGGGTAATCGTTGCCGGAAAAGCAGGGCATGTTCTGTCTGCGCGGCTTAATGAACCGACGATGTTTTCCTCGGTGCGGTGCGCAGGTATTTCGTCGCGGTGGCCGAGCCTTGTATTTTTCCGCGCCCGAAAAAGCGGCATGGCTTGCCCATCCGGGAGGCAGAATGCTATACGCGGAAACAGTTGCCCCCAGCGGGAATTTAGCCATGCAGACCACGCTCGCCACCCTGATCAAGCAAGCCGAACGCCGGGTCCAGGCCCGTCTCGAGAACCTGCTCGAAAGCTCCGAGCTTTCGGTCGAGCAGTGGCGCGTCCTGGAAATCCTGGGCGACGGCGAAGGCCGGGCGATGACCGAGCTGGCTGGCGAGGCGCTGTTGAACCTGCCGGCCCTGTCGAAGATGGTCGACCGGATGGTCTCGCGCTCGCTGATCTTCCGCGCGCCCGACGCGACCGATCGCCGCAAGGTGCTGGTGTTCGCCTCCGATCGCGGTCTCGATCTCTATCGCCGGCTGAAGCCCGAGGTCGATGCCTGCCATGCCGGCATCGATGCCGCGCTGGGCTCCAAGCGCGCCGGCGAGCTGAAGCAGCTGCTGGCCCATCTGATCGAAGGCACGGCGGCGGCCTGACCCCGGTGGCGTGGGACGACCTGCCGCCCGAACAGACCGGCCCCGCCGCCTGGTACGGGCC
>JAEYTW010000442.1 GCA_023433835.1 Pseudomonadota bacterium
GCCACCGACAGCGATGCGCTGGCCGTCGCCCGCCTCGCCGCCCGTGCCGGCCTGCCGCCGGCCGATGCCCCGCCGCCGGGCCCCCTCTATCTTCGGGCGCCGCATATCACCATCGCCGCTCCCCGGCCATGACGATCGTACCCGCCGGGCCGGCCCATGCCGCGGTGCTGGAGGGGCTGCACGGCCAGTGCTTCGACGAGGGGTGGACGGCGGCGGATTTTACCCGGCTGCTCGCCACCCCCGGCACCTTCGCGCTGATCGCGCTCGACGGCGGCGAGCCCGCCGGGCTGGCGCTGATCCGCGGCGCGGCTGACGAGTGTGAGTTGCTGACGATCGGTGTCACGCCCGCGTTCCGGCGGCGCCGCTTCGGCCGCGAGCTGCTGGCGACGAGCCTGGTCGAGGCCCGGGCGCGTGGGGTGGCCCGCTATTTTCTCGACGTCGCCGAAGACAATCCCGCCGCCTGCCGGCTGTATTATTCAGTCGGCTTCACCCAGGTCGGCCGCCGGCCGAACTATTACCGCCGGGCCGGCGCAGGCGTCGCGGCATTAGTCATGGCCCTTGACTTGCAGGGTGGCGAGCAAAGCGCAGCGGGCGAAACAGGGCAGGTTCCCTTGGGGTAAACATTGTCAAATTGTCAGCATCGCCCGGCGGTTTTGACTTGTGGCATGCGATGTCCAGTTCTAACATAACCACAAGTATTCCCGCCGATCACCCTAGGCAACCACCCCTCAGACGAGGTTCGCCAGACAGATGACCGAGACCAGCCAAAAGGCGGAGCTGTTGGCTCTGACCACGCAGATCGTCACGGCCCATCTCGGCCGCACCAAGGTCGAAGCCGGGGAATTGCCGGGGCTGATCCGGCAGATCTACGATTCGCTCGCCGGCACCGTGGGCACGGTCGAGGCGCCGCCCCCCAACCGCCCCGACCCGGCCGTGCCGGTCAAGCGCTCGGTGACGCCCGAGTACATCGTCTGTCTCGAGGACGGCAAGAAGCTGAAGATGCTGAAGCGGCATCTGATGACCGCCTACGGCATGACGCCCGATCAGTACCGCGAGCGCTGGGGCCTGGCGGCCGACTATCCGATGGTGGCGCCGAACTATGCCAATCAACGGCGGGAACTGGCCAAGCAGATCGGGCTGGGCACCGGCCGCCGCAAGTCGCGGCGCTGACCCGCGCCGGGCCGGTGCGGTAATACTGATACTGAGTCGCTTGAATGAAATCGCTGCGGTTTTCGGCAGCGTTGCAAGAGGCGGTTGTCAGCCGCCCGGCATGCCCGTAAGTTCTGCCCGAATCTTTGATGGCCAACGGGTGGGTAGATGACCAACCGCTTGATCGATCTCTGCCTGCAGAAGGGCCTGCGCATGACCGACCAGCGCCGCGTGATCGCGCGCGTGCTGGGCGAGGCGCATGATCATCCCGACGTGGACGAGCTCTATCGCCGCGCTTCCGCGATCGACAATCGCATCTCGATCGCCACGGTCTACCGCACCGTGCGCCTGTTCGAGGAGGCGGGCATCCTCAGCCGCCTCGATTTCGGCGATGGCCGCTCGCGCTACGAGGAAGTGCCGACCGAGCATCACGACCACCTGATCGATACGAAATCGGGCAAGGTCATCGAGTTCCACAACGACGAACTCGAAGCCCTGCAGGAGCGGATCGCCCGCGAGCTCGGCTACAGGCTGGTCGATCACCGCATGGAGCTCTACGGCGTCCCGCTCGAAGGCGAGGCCGAGGAAAAGTCGAAGCGCAAGTGATCGCGTCGTCGCCGTTCCGGCCCCGGGGCCGCTGCTGATGGCCTCGATTCGCGCCGTCCTGATCGTCGCGCTGATCGCGGTCCTCTATATCGTGCTGGTCCTGCCGCAATGGTGGCTGGTGCGCTCGGGCTCGCCGCATGCCGTGGTCATCCCGCGGCTGTTCCATCGCATCGTGCTCTGGGCCCTGGGGCTCAAGGTGGTGCGCCGGGGCCAGCCGTCGACGGCGCGCCCGACGCTGTTCGTGTCGAACCACGTCTCCTGGATCGACATCATGGTGCTCGGTTCCGAACTGGAGGCATCGTTCGTCGCCAAGCACGAGGTCGACGGCTGGCCGTTCTTCGGCACGCTGGCCCGGCTGCAGCGGACCGTGTTCGTCGAACGCAAGGCGCGCAAGACTGCCGACCACCGCGACCTGATGGTCGAGCGCCTGGCGTCCGGCGACAGCCTGATCCTGTTCCCCGAGGGCACCTCGTCCGACGGCCTGCGCATCCTGCCGTTCAAGTCGGCCTTCTTCTCGCTGGCCGAACGGCGCTTCGACGACCGGCCGCTGATCCTGCAGCCGGTCTCGCTGGCCTATACCGAACTGTGCAACCTGCCGGTCGGGCGGCGGTGGTCGGGCCTGTTCGCCTGGATCGGCGACCAGGACCTGATGCCGCATCTGTGGCGCTTCCTGCGCGCCGGCCCCGCCGTCGCTACCATCGAGTACCACCCCACCGTCACCATCGACGGCTTCGCCTCGCGCAAGGCGCTGGCCGCCTGGGTGCAGACGGTGGTGGCCCAGGGCGTCTCCGACGCCCATGCCGGGCGGATCACCGCGCGGCCCGCGCCGCCGCCCAATCGCGTCCTGCCGCCCGCCCCAGAAAGCCCGGAACCCCTGGGAAACGTTACGGTTCCGTGAACAGGCCGCGAACTCGGAAGGTTGCGGCAACCCCCGGCAGATGCTAGATTCTGGTTAATGAGACCTTGCCTCTGAAGCGGGTCTCGGCCCCGACCACAGCTTGCATCGACGATTCAATTGACGACGGAACATTTGACCGAGAAGAAGACGGTCCACATCAAGAGCTACGGCTGCCAGATGAATGCGTACGACGCCACGCGGATGGCGGACGTGCTGGCGCCCCACGGCTACGAAACCGTCGACAGCCCCGATCGTGCCGATCTGGTCATTCTCAATACCTGCCATATCCGGGAAAAGGCGTCGGAGAAGGTCTATTCCGAACTCGGTCGCCTGCGCGTCGAGCGCGAGGAGCGCCGGGCCGAAGGCCGGGGCGATCTCACCATCGCCGTTGCCGGCTGCGTCGCCCAGGCCGAGGGGGCCGAAATGCTGCGCCGGGCGCCGGCGATCGACCTGGTGCTGGGGCCGCAGACCTATCATCGCCTGCCCGAGATGCTCGACCGCCGGACGAAGGGCGAGCGGGTGGTCGATACCGATTTCCCGGCCGATACGAAGTTCGAGCATCTGCCGAAGGCCCGCACCCGCGGGCCGGCCGCCTTCCTCACCGTCCAGGAAGGCTGCGACAAATTCTGCTCGTTCTGCGTCGTGCCCTATACCCGCGGCGCCGAATATTCGCGCCCCGTCGCCGACATCCTGACCGAGGCCCGCGGTCTGCTGGCCGAGGGCGTGGTCGAGCTGTCGCTGCTCGGCCAGAACGTCAATGCTTTCCACGGCGAGGGGCCCGACGGCAAACCCTGGTCGCTCGGCCGGCTGATCGCCGAACTGGCCGGGCTCGACGGCGTGCGCCGCCTGCGCTACACGACCTCCCATCCCCTCGAGGTCGACGACGCGCTGATCGCGGCCCATCGCGACATCCCGGCGCTGATGCCCTATCTGCATCTGCCGGTGCAATCGGGCTCCGACCGGATCCTCGCCGCGATGAACCGCCGGCACACGGCCGATCATTTCCGTCGGATCGTCGGCCGCCTGCGCGAGGCGCAGCCGGCGCTGGCGCTCTCCTCCGATTTCATCGTCGGCTTTCCCGGCGAGACCGATGCCGATTTCGCCGCGACCATGGCGCTGGTCGAGGAAACCGGTTTCGTCGAAGCCTATTCGTTCAAGTATTCGCCCCGGCCGGGCACCCCCGCCGCGGGCAGCGACGAGCAGATCGCGGAAGCGGTGAAGGCCGAGCGGCTGGCAGCCCTGCAGGCCCTGCTCGATCGCCAGCGCCGCGCCTTCAATCAGGCGGCCGTGGGCTCGATCCAGCCGGTGCTGTTCGACCGGGCCGGCCGCCATGAAGACCAGCTGGTCGGCCGCACCCCCTATCTGCAGCCGGTCCACGTGCGGGCCGAGGGCGTCGGCATCGGCGATATCGCCGCCGTCGCCATCGTCGCCAGCCACGCCAATTCGCTTGAAGGCCGTCTCGCCGAGGCGCGGGAGGCGGCTTGATGACGTCGTATCGACAGTGAGGCGCGCCCCTGCCCAGGAGATGCCGTGAGCCAAGCCAGCCGTTCGACCGCCGCGACCCCCGTCATCGTCAACTTTGCCGACAATCGCCTCCTGTCGGCCCTCTTCGGCGAACAGGACAGGTTCCTGGCAAGGATCGAGCAGAAGCTGGGCGTCTCGGTCAATCCGCGCGGCAACCAGGTCGTCATCACCGGCCAGGTCGGGGCCCGCGACGCGGCGCGCGACGTGCTGCATTCGCTCTACGAACGGTTGAAGCGGGGTGACGAGGTGGGATTGGGCGACGTCGACGGGGCGATCCGGATGGCCGAGGCGGCCGAGGACGAAGGCGCCGCGGTCGGCAACGGCGCCGCCGCAGCCGTGCCCCATATCCGCACCAAGAAGCGGGCGATCCAGGCGCGCACCCCGGCCCAGGCCCATTACATCGCCGAACTCTATCGCCAGGAACTGGTCTTTGGCCTGGGCCCCGCCGGCACCGGCAAGACCTATCTGGCGGTGGCGGTCGCGGTCGCCATGATGATGACCGGCAAGGTCGACCGCATCGTGCTGTCGCGGCCCGCCGTCGAGGCGGGCGAGCGGCTGGGCTTCCTGCCCGGCGACATGCGCGAGAAGGTCGATCCCTATCTGCGCCCGCTCTATGACGCGCTCTACGACATGCTGCCGGTCGACGAGGTGCGCCGCCGGCTCGATTCCGGCGACATCGAGGTGGCGCCGCTGGCCTTCATGCGCGGCCGGACGCTGGCCAATGCCTTCGTCATCCTCGACGAGGCGCAGAACACCACGCCGGTGCAGATGAAGATGCTGCTGACCCGCCTGGGCGAACGCTCGCGCATGGTGGTGACGGGCGACCTGTCGCAGATCGACCTGCCGAACGGGCAGATGTCGGGCCTGCGCGACGCGCTCGGCAAGCTCGAGGGCGTCGAGGGCATCTCGATGGTCCGCTTCTCCGATTCGGACGTCGTCCGCCATCCGCTGGTCATGCGCGTGATCCGCGCCTATGCCGCGGCCGAAGGCGACCTCGGCCTCGCCCAGGAACCGCAGGAGCCGCGGCGACGGCGATGAGCCAGGATCGAAGTCGACCCAAGCCCCGGTCGTCGCTCAGCATCGCCATCATCCATACGGCCGAGGGCTGGGAACAGGCCCTGCCCGACGCCACCGCGCTGTGCCGCCGTGCCGGCCGCGCCGCCCTGCGCGGCGCGCTGTCGGGCGGCCGCCACGCGCTAACCGTGGTGCTGTCCGACGACGCCGAGCTGCGCCGGCTGAACCGCGACTGGCGGGCCAAGGACAAGCCGACCAACGTGCTGTCGTTTCCCAACGGCGAGGAGACGCCGGACGGCGTCGTGCTGCTGGGCGACATCATCCTGGGTTATGAAACCGTCGTGCGCGAGGCGCGCGAGCAGGGCAAGACGCTGGCCGACCATCTGGCGCATCTCGTGGTGCACGGGGCGCTGCATGTCGTCGGCTATGATCATGAGAACGATGAGGAGGCCGAAGTGATGGAAGGGCGCGAGCGCGTCGTGCTGGCGGGGATGGGCATTGCCGATCCTTATGCGGAGGCGACGGGCGGCAGGGCGGGGACCAGGCCATGAGCGAATCTTCCAGTACCGGGGCCCGCCCCGGCAACGGCCAGGGCGCCGGCGGGGGGCCGTTGTGGCTGCGGCTGCGCGAATGGGTCGGCTCGTTCCGCAGCAATCGCGGCGGCGACGAATCGCTGCGCGAAGACCTCGAGGAACTGCTCGAGGAACATGCCGACGGCGAGAATGTCGATACCCGCGAACAGCGGGCGATGCTCGAGAACGTCCTCTCGGTCGGATCCCTGCGCGTCGACGACGTGATGGTGCCGCGGGCCGACATCGTCGCCATCGCCGATTCCACGCCGCTCGACGAGGTCGTGCGCATCTTCGAGGATGCCGGCCATTCGCGCATGCCGGTCTATCGCGGCACGCTCGACGACGTGCTCGGCATGATCCACGTCAAGGACCTGCTGCGCTTCTGGTTCGGCCAGCGCCCCGAGCGCCTGCCGCTGGCCAAGATCGTGCGCCGCGTGCTGTTCGTGCCGCCCTCGATGCCGGTGCTCGACCTGCTGATCCAGATGCGTGCCGCGCGCCAGCACATGGCGCTGGTGGTCGACGAATACGGTGGCATCGACGGCCTCGTCACCATCGAGGATCTGGTCGAGCAGATCGTCGGCGACATCGACGACGAATACGACGAGACCGAGGCGCCGATGCTGGTCGAGCGCCCGGACGGCAGCCTCGACATCGATGCCCGCTGCCCGATCGAGGATCTGGAGGAGCGGCTGGGCCACGCCCTGCTCGAGGAGGAGCGGGAGGAAGACATCGACACCATCGGCGGCCTGGTCTTCGCGCTGCTCGGCCGCGTGCCGCGCCGGGGCGAGCTGGTGCGCCATCCGTCGGGGCTGGAGTTCGAGGTTCTGGATGCCGATCCCCGCCGGGTCAAGCGCCTGCGGCTGGCCAAGCCCGCCGCCGATGACAAGGCGGAAGCCGAAAACTGAGGGAACCGTCATCCCGGGCGGAGCGTAAGCGAAGACCCGGGATCCAGGGCAAGGGCGTCGCATCCGGCGCCGGTGCCTTCCTGGGCCTCCGCTTTCGCGGGGGCGACGATTGGGAGTCAATCCTGAAGCGGAGCATCCGATGTTCGTCGATCTCGCCCAGCGCGTCGCGGCGCTGACCGGCTGGCGCCGGTTGGCCCTGGCCGCAGCCCTCGGGGCGGCCACGGCGCTGACGCTGGCGCCGTTCTACGCGCTGCCGCTGCTGATCCCCTGTTTCGTCGGTCTGGCCTGGATGACCGACGGCTGCCGGCGGCTGCGCGAGGTCGTGCTGATCCACTACGCCTTCGGCTACGGGTTCATCGCCGTCGGCTGCTACTGGATCGGCATTTCCTTCCTGGTCGAGGCCGACCGCTTCGCCTGGCTGTTGCCGCTGCCGGTGCTGGGGCTGCCTTTGTTCCTCGGGCTGTTCACCGCCTTGGGGGGCCTCGTCGCCGGCCTGCTCTGGGGGCCGGGCTGGCGCCGCGCCGCGGTGCTGGCCCTGGGCTGGACCGCGGGCGAGTTCGTGCGCGGCAACGTGCTGACCGGCTTTCCCTGGAACCTGATCGGCTATGTCTGGGGGGTATCGGATGCGACGATGCAGGGCACGGCCTGGTTCGGACCCTATGGCCTCGGTTTCGCCACCGTGCTGGCCGCGACCTTGCCGGCCGTGCTGGGTGACCGCGCGCCGGACCGGCGCCAGGGCCTCCTGGCGACGGGTGCCGCCGCGATCCTGGTCGCGGGCCTGATCGCGGCGGGCAGCTGGCGGCTGTCGGGCCCGGCTGTGGCCGACGTGCCGGGCGTGATGCTGCGGCTGGTCCAGCCCGGCATCAACCAGGCGACGAAGTGGCAGGAGAGCGAGCGCGACAAGGTGCTGCGCCAGCACCTGGAGCTGACTGCCGGGCCGGGCGGCGACCGGGCTACCATCGTGGTCTGGCCCGAAACCGCCGTGCCCTTCCTGATCGAGTACGAGCCGCTGCGTCGGCAGGCGATCGCCGCCGCGATGCCGCCCGGCGCCATCGCCCTGATCGGGGCGGTGCGGCGTTCGGCCATGGATCAGCCGCTCAAGATCTGGAATTCGGTCTACGCGCTGAACAGCCAGGGGCAGATCCTGGGTACCTACGACAAGCGCCACCTGGTGCCGTTCGGCGAATTCATGCCGCTGCGGCCGCTGTTCGCGCTGATCCATCTCGACCAGCTCGCGGTCGGCTCGCTCGATTTCTCGCGCGGCGAAGGCTCGGCCCTGATCAGCCTGCCGGGCCTGCCGGAGATGCGACCACTTATTTGTTACGAGGGGGTGTTCCCGGATGAGGTCGCCGTACCAGGGGATGCGCGCGCCGGCCTCCTGCTCAACGTGACGAATGACGGCTGGTTCGGCGATTCGTCGGGCCCGCATCAGCATTTCGACATGACCCGCTTCCGTGCCGTCGAGCAGGGCCTGCCCCTGGTTCGCGCCGCAAACACCGGCATTTCCGCCATCGTCGATCCCTACGGCCGGGTCCGCGGCGAACTGCCGCTGGGGCGGGTGGGCGTGGTCGACGGCCCGCTGCCCGAAGCGCTGGCGCAGGCGCCGCTCTACGCCCGCTACGGCGAATGGCTGCTGCTGCCGTGGGCGGTCCTGGGACTGGCCAGCGGCGCCCGGCGGCGCCGGCCTGCCCCGAAAACCGCTTGACCCATAGATAGGGTGGGCTAAAAAACCCCGTTCACCGGCTTCTCGCCACCTGATGGGGGCGTGTCGCCTGATTTCCGTCGCGGCTGACCCGATCGCCGCCCCGCGCTGCTGCTGGAGGTTCGAACCTTGGCCCTCAACGATTACCTGTTCACGAGCGAGTCGGTTTCGGAAGGCCATCCGGACAAGGTCTGCGACCGGATTTCGGATGCGGTGGTCGATGCCTTCCTCGGCGCCGATCCCTATGCGCGCGTGGCCTGCGAAACCCTGGTGACGACCCAGCGCATCGTGATCGCCGGCGAAGTCCGCGGCCCCGCGCCGCTGGTCGATGCCAAGGGGCAGGTCGACAAGGCCGCGATCGAGGCGATCGCCCGCCAGGCGGTCAAGGACATCGGCTACGAGCAGGACGGCTTCCATTGGAAGACCGCCAATTGCGACGTCTACCTGCATGCCCAGTCGGCCGACATCGCGGTCGGCGTCGACGCCGCCGGCAACAAGGACGAGGGCGCCGGCGACCAGGGCATCATGTTCGGCTATGCCTGCGACGAAACGCCGGAGCTGATGCCGGCCCCGATCCTCTATTCGCACAAGATCCTGCGGCTGATGGCCGAGGATCGCCATGCCGGCATCGAGAAGCGCCTGCTGCCGGACGCCAAGAGCCAGGTGACCCTGCGCTATGTCGACGGCCGCCCGGTCGGCGCCACTGCCGTCGTCGTCTCGACCCAGCATGTCGAGGACGCGACGCAGGAACAGGTGCGCGATGCCGTGCGCCCCTATATCGAGAAGGTCCTGCCGGCCGGCTGGATGTGCCCGGAAGACCAGCTCTACGTCAACCCGACCGGCCGCTTCGTCATCGGCGGTCCGGACGGCGATGCCGGCCTGACCGGCCGCAAGATCATCGTCGACACCTACGGCGGCGCGGCCCCGCATGGCGGCGGCGCCTTCTCGGGCAAGGATCCGACCAAGGTCGACCGCTCGGCCGCCTATGCCGCGCGCTACCTGGCCAAGAACGTGGTGGCCGCGGGCCTGGCCTCGCGCTGCACGATCCAGCTCGCCTACGCGATCGGCGTCTCGCACCCGCTGTCGGTCTACGTCAATACCCATGACACCGGCAATGCGGACGAGGCCAAGATCTCCAAGGTGCTGCAGGAGCTGGTCTCGCTGACGCCGCGCGGCATCCGCGAGCATCTGCAGCTCAACCGCCCGATCTACACCCGCACCTCCGCCTACGGCCATTTCGGCCGCGAAGCCACCGCCGACGGCGGCTTCTCGTGGGAACGCACCGACCTGGTGCCCCAGCTCAAGAGCGCGTTCGGCGCTTGAGCGACCAGGCCGACGGCCCGCGCCGCACCGTCCACGGA
>JAEYTW010000296.1 GCA_023433835.1 Pseudomonadota bacterium
GAGCGACGGAATCTGCGCAAGGGGATGCCCGGTCCTGGAGGACGGCTCCGATCGTCGTACCCGCGAAAGCGGGTACCCAGGGTAAGCGCTGTGCCGGTTGCGACGCCCTTGCCCTGGGGTCTTCGCTTCGCCCGGCGCGACGACAGGAAAGTAATCTCAAGCGTCGATATCAGAACGGAAACCGCGTCAGCGCCACCGCCCGGCCGTCGGGCAGGGTCATCGTGGCGGTGAAGGGGTTGGGGAACTGGAAGGTCAGGTTTTGCGACAGCGCGGCGCAGCTCGGGCTGCGGGTGGCGTCGGTCAGGGTCTGGCCGCCGGTGCAGGCCGACAGCGGTGCCTGGACCTGGATGCCGTCGCCGGCGGTCGGCGTGGTGGGCGTGCCGAAATAATACCAGGTCGGCTGGCCGTCGGCCCGGTACATGAAGGCGGCGAAGAACACCTGGTTGTTCTGCGCCTCGATGAAATAGCCGCGCCCGCCTTCCGTGGCGTTCCAGTACCAGCCAGTCTCCGGCTGGTTGGCCGACGGGCCCGCGGCGACGCCGCCGGCGGTGATCTCGAAGCGGACCAGCGACAATGTCTGGCCGGCCATCACCATCGTCGCGGTGGTGTCGGAAGTGAAGGTGATGCCGAGCGCGCCGACCGAGCCCAGGCTGGTCGCCGCGGCATAGGCCCCGGTCAGCGTCTGGCCGCCGGAGAATTTCTGCAGCGTGCCGCTGTAGCTGTCGGCCGAGGCCATCGCGCCCGAGGAGATGTACCAGGTGGCCGCGCCGTCGGTCTCGTACATGTAGCCGGCGAAGAACAGCTTGTTGCCGCGGATCTCGATCGAATAGCCGCGGCCCGACTGGCCCGCCACGTACCACCAGCCGGATTGCCGGGTGGTGGCGAACAGGGTTTCGGGCACGCGGGCCGCGATCCAGTCGTTGTACTGCGACACCCGGGCATAGATGCCGGGATAGCTCGGGTTGGCGCAGCCGATGCCGAACGAGGTGACGCCGATCTGCACCACGCCGCCGGCGCGGTTGGAGACGAACAGCGGCCCGCCGGAATCGCCCTGGCAGGTATCCTTGCCGGCGGCCGCGGCGCACAGCATGTTGGTGTTGATGCTGCCGTTGTAGGACGCGGCCGCGTTGCAGGTGTCGCGCGCCACCATGTTGACGTCGACCTGCTTGAGCTGGGCGGGGTAGACGTTGCCGGTGGTCGAGGTATTGCCCCAGCCGACCGCGGTCACGGTCTGGCCGGCCGGCGCCCATAACACCTCGGTCGCCGGCGTGGCCAGCGTGATCGGGTTGACGATGGCGACCGCCTGGTCGAGCTGCAGCAGCGCGATGTCGTTGTTCTTGGTCCCGTCGTTGTAGTCGGCATGGGTGATCATGCGCGCGACGTTGCGGCTCTGCCCCGAACCGTCCGAATTGTTGTTGGTGCCGGCGATCACCGTGACGTCGCCGGCGAACACGGTCTGGCGGCCGGACGAAAAGAAGCAGTGCGCCGCGGTCAGCACCCACTGATTGCTGATCAGCGTGCCGCCGCAATTATGGCTGCGCGGGCTGCCGAACTGGATCGAGACCTGCATCGGCCAGCGCCCCTGGGCGGCGTCGACCCCGTTGATGATCTGGGGGCCATCGGCGGCCGCTGCGACCGCCGACGATCCCATTCCCAGTGCCAGGATGGCGAGGGCGGCCAGGCGATGCATCATGCCGATACTCCTAAAGTAGGGGGAACGACATGATGCTAGCTAAATCACCGGTGGTGTCACCTTTATTTGACTTACATCGGATAGCGGCTGAGGCTTTCGCGATGGCCGTCGGGGAAGGTGACCACGGCGCTGAACGGCGTCTGGAACTGGAAGGCCAGGCTCTGCGAGAGTTCCGCACAGGTCGCCTGGCGCTCGTCGTCGGTCAGGGTCTGGCCACCCTGGCAGATGCCCAGCGCCGACTGGAACTGGATGGCGCCGTTGGTGCCGCGGGTCGCCGGCACGTTGAACCAGTACCACACCGGCGGGCCGTCGGGCCGGAACATGAAGGCGGCGAAGTAGATCTCGTCCTTCTGCGCCTCGATGAAGAAGCCGCGTCCCGGCTCGGTCGCGTTCCAGTACCAGCCGGTTTCCGGCAGCTCGGCCGCCGGGCCGGCCGCGAGCCCGCCGTCGACCACCTCGAAGCGCGCGATCTGGTAGGTCTTGCCGCCCAGCTTGAGGGTGGCGGTGGTGTCCGAGGTGAAGTCGATCTCGACCGTGCCGGGCGAGCCGAGTTCCTGGGGTTCGATATAGGGGCCGGTCAGCGCCTGGCCGCCCATGTACTTGTCGAGCTCGCCGCGATAGGACGTGGCCGAGGCCATCTTGCCGCCGGAGACGTACCAGGTGGCCGAGCCGTCGGCGTCGTACATGTAGCCGGCCATGAAGAGATGGCCGCCGCGGATCTCGATCGAATAGCCCTTGCCCGACACGTCGGGCACCGACCACCAGCCGGACTGGATGGTGGTGGCGAACTGCGCCTCGGGCACGCGGGCGCGGATCCAGTCGTTGTAGCGCGACACGCGGGCATAGACGCCCGGATGCGTCGCGGTGGCGCAGCCGATGCCGAACGAGGTGATGCCGACCTGCACCACCGCGCCGGCGCGGTTGGAGACGAACAGCGGCCCGCCCGAATCGCCCTGGCAGGTATCCTTGTCGGGCGTCTTCGTGCAGATCATGTTCTGCGTCAGCTCGCCCTCATAGGCGGCGTTGCAGGCGGCGAAATCGGCGATGTTGAGCTCGACCTGCTTCAGCAGCGCGGGATAGACCGCGCCCGTCGTCGAGGTGTTGCCCCAGCCGATCGCGGTGGCGGGCTGGCCGGTCGGCGCCCATTTCGCCTCGGTCGCCGGCGTTGCCAGCAGCACCGGGTTGACCATCGTCACCGGCTGGGCGAGCTGCAAGAGGGTGATGTCGTTTTCCTTGGCCGCGTCGGTATAGCCGGCATGGATCAGCATCTGGGCGACCGCGCGCTTCTCGCCCGAGCCGTCCTGCGCATTGTTGGTGTTGGCGAAGACGGTGATGTCCTTGGCGAACAGGTTCTGCTTGCCCTCGTCGAAGAAGCAGTGCGCCGCGGTCAGCACCCACTGGTTGGTGACCAGCGTGCCGCCGCAATTGTGGCTGACCTTGCCGTTCTCGTCCGGCCACTGGATCGAGACCTGGATCGGCCAGCGATTCTGGGCGGCGTCGAAGCCGTTGATGATGCGGCCGGTGCCGGTGGCCTGGGCGGGCAGGGCCAGGCAGGCGAGGCCTAAGGCAGACAGCGCGAGGCTGCGGATCTTCATGGCGGGCATCCCCCTTCGAGGCGAATCGATCTGCGCCGAAGGTAGCGGGGGGCGGCCCCCCTGACTTGACGCGGCGTCTCGGATATTTGGCCTGGCGTCTCGCGTCCGGCGCATGGCTGACCACAACCAGAGGGGCTAGCAACCCCGGAACAAACCGTTTATATGACGGCCACGCAGCCCCAAGGTGCATCGATGTCCATGGAAGACGCCGCGTCGGCCCACGCCGGCGACCCCTCGGCCTACCTTCAGGCTACCGAATTTCTCGACGCCGACCACCCCGACGTGCGCGCGCTGGCCGACCAGGCGAGGGCGGGCGGCGGCAGCCAGGTCGAACAGGCCGTGCGCCTCTATTACCTCGTGCGCGACGGCTTCCTCTACGATCCCTACCAGGTCGACATCAGCCGCCAGGGCCTGAAGGCTTCGACCGTCATCGCCCGCGGCCGCGGCTATTGCGTGACCAAGGCGGTGCTGCTGGCCGCCGCCGCGCGGGCCCTGGGCGTTCCGGCGCGCATCGGCTTCGGCGACGTGAAGAACCACATCGCCACCGAGCGGCTGAAGAAGATGATGGGCACCGACATCTTCTACTACCACGGCTATACCGAGCTGTTCCTGGACGGCCGCTGGGTCAAGGCGACCCCGGCCTTCAACCTGGAGCTCTGCACCAAATTCCGCGTCCTGCCGCTGGAGTTCGACGGCCGGTCCGACTCGCTGTTCCATCCGTTCGACGCCGACAACCGGCGCCACATGGAATACGTGCAGGACCGCGGGCCCCGCGCCGATCTGCCCTATGAGGAGATCCACGAGGCGATGATGCGGCTTTACCCCGGCCTGAACTGGCAGGACGGCGGCGCCCCGGGTGGCGATTTCGCCGCCGAGGCCGCGGCCGAAAACACCCCGAGCGCTTGAGGAACAGACCGATGGAACTGCGCACCGCCCTGACTTTCGACGACGTGCTGCTCGAGCCCGGCTATTCCGAGGTGCTGCCGACCCAGGTCGACACCCGCACCCGGGTGACCAAGGCGATCGAGCTGGGCATTCCGCTGCTCTCCTCGGCCATGGACACGGTGACCGAGGCGCGGATGGCGATCGCCATGGCCCAGTCCGGCGGCATCGGCGTGATCCACAAGAACTTCACCAACGAAGAGCAGGCCAACGAGGTCCGCAAGGTCAAGAAGTTCGAATCGGGCATGGTGGTCAACCCGGTCACCATCCGCCCCGACCAGACGCTCGCCGATGCCTATGCCCTGATGGAGCAGTACGGCATTTCCGGCATTCCGGTGACCGAAGGGCCGGGCGGCCGCCTGGTCGGCATCCTGACCAACCGCGACGTGCGCTTTGCCACCGACGACAAGGCCAAGGTCTACGAGCTGATGACGCGCGAGCGGCTGATCACCGTGCGCGAGGGTGTCTCGATGGAGGAGGCCAAGCGCCTCCTGCATCAGCACCGTATCGAGAAGCTCGTGGTGGTCGATGCCGACTATCGCTGCACCGGGCTGATCACGGTCAAGGATATCGAGAAGGCCAAGCAGTACCCGAACGCCTGCAAGGATGAGCAGGGGCGCCTGCGCGTCGCCGCCGCCACCTCCGTCGGCAAGGACGGGCTCGAGCGGGCGGAAGCGCTGATCGACGCCGGCTGCGACCTGATCGTGGTCGATACCGCGCACGGCCATTCGGCCGGGGTGCTGGAGACCATCGCGGCGATCAAGAAGCAGTCGAACTATACCCAGGTGGTCGGCGGCAACGTGGCCACGGCCGACGGCACCAAGGCGCTGATCGATGCCGGGGCCGATGCGGTCAAGATCGGCATCGGGCCGGGCTCGATCTGCACCACCCGCATCGTCGCCGGCGTCGGCGTGCCGCAGCTGACCGCGATCGACGATGCGGTGCGCGCGGCGTCCGACCAGGGTATCCCGATCATCGCCGACGGCGGCATCAAGTTCTCGGGCGACCTGGCCAAGGCGATCGCGGCCGGCGCCTCGGCCGCCATGGTCGGCGGCCTGCTGGCCGGCACCGACGAGAGCCCGGGCGAAACCTTCCTGTTCCAGGGCCGCAGCTACAAGTCCTATCGCGGCATGGGCTCGCTCGGCGCGATGGCGCGCGGCTCGGCCGACCGCTATTTCCAGCAGGAAGTGCGCGAGACCATGAAGCTGGTGCCCGAGGGCATCGAGGGCCGCGTGCCCTACAAGGGCCCGGCCGGCGTGGTGCTGCACCAGCTGGTGGGCGGCCTGCGCGCCGCCATGGGTTATACCGGCAACCGCTCGATCCCCGAGATGCGCACCAAGTGCAAGTTCCTGCGCATCACCAATGCCGGCCTGCGCGAGAGCCATGTGCACGACGTCGCCATCACCCGCGAACCGCCAAACTACCGCGCGGAAAGCTGAAGCGAGGAGACGACGGACGGCATGACCCCGGGCGCGCGCCTCGCCGCGGCGATCGAGCTGTACCAGGCCATCTCGGATGGCCGCGATCCGGCCGACCGCCTGCTGACCAACTGGGCGCGCAAGCATCGCTATGCCGGCTCGAAGGATCGCCGCGCGGTGGCCGAGCTGGTCTACGGCACCTTGCGCCGGGCCGAGGCGCTGGCCTGGCGCCTGGCCCGCCTGGGCGCCGAGGCCACCCCGCGGCTGATGGTGCTGGCGGCAAGCGGCCTGCAGCCGGCCGAACTGGCCGAGCGGGCAGG
>JAEYTW010000465.1 GCA_023433835.1 Pseudomonadota bacterium
AGCCAGAGCAGGCCGCCCAGCAGAAAGGCGACGAGGCAGAACAGCACGCCCATCGCCGCTGCCACCTCGTAGCGCGGCGGAAAGCCGTTGAGGAACAGATAGAGCTGGGTGGCGAAGACGTAGATCCGCGCCGGCATGCCCAGGATGGCGGGCGTGGCAAACAACCCCCAGGCGATGATCAGCGAGAAGATCGAGGCCGCGATCAGGCTGGGCGACACCAGCGGCAGGGTGACGCGGCGGATGACGGTGAAGGCCGAGGCGCCGGCGACGCGGGCCGCTTCCTCGTAGGCGCCGTCGAGCCCGGCCAGCGCCGCCTCGACCGTCAGGAAGACATAGGCATAGAGGAACAGCGAGGAGACGTAGATCATGCCCGGCATCGAGTGGATGTTGAGCGGCTTGACGCCGATCAGCGCCTCGAGCGCGAGGTTCAGGTAGCCGGCATTGGGGCTGGCCAGGAAGACATAGGCCATCGCGGTCAGCCAGGGCGGGCTGACGAACGCGAACAGGGCGGTGAAGCGGACCAGCGCCTTGCCCGGCAGGTCGGTGCGCGCCACCAGCACGGCGAGCGAGACGCCGAGCACCAGGCTCAAAAGCGTGGTGCCCAGCGCATAGATCCAGGAATTGACCAGCACGCCGGTAAACGAGAAGCGCTCGAACAATTCGACGTAGCGGCCGAAGCCGTGGCTGCCGCCGGCCTGCTTCAGGCTGCCGATCCCGAGCCAGGCGATCGGCAGCAGGTTGAGGATCGCGACGCCGGCCGCGGCCAGCGCGAAGGCTGCCCACAGCCCGGGGCGGAAATGCCGGGCGGCGGTCATGCGGCAAAGCAGCTTGCGGCCGCGCCGTCGACGGCCAGCCGGACGGTGGCGCCGATGCCGTATTCCGGCCCGCCCAGCGGCTGGTCGACGACCAGGGCGCGGTCCGCCACCAGCACGCGGTAGCGCAAGGCATCGCCAAGGAATTCGACGCTGTCCACCGCGGCCAGCGGGCCGTTGGCGGGTTCGTCCGGCGTGGCGAGGCGCAGGTCGCCGGGCCGCAGGTAGAGGGCGACCTGGCCGCCGGGCGCGACGGCATGCGCCACGCTGAGGCCGGCGCCGCCGGCCAGTTCGACCGAGCCGTCGGGGCGCACGCTGCCGTCCAGCCGGTTGACCGCGCCCAGGAAGCGCGCGATCGCCGGGCTGGCCGGCCGGGCATGCAGCTCGCGCGGGTTGGCTGCCTGGCGGACCCGGCCGGTTTCCATCACCAGGACCAGGTCGGAAAGGGCCAGCGCCTCGGCCTGGTCATGGGTCACCGCGATCATCGTCGTGCCGGTCTCGCGCTGGATGCGGCGCAGCTCGGCCCGCATCTCCTCGCGCAGATGCGCATCGAGATTGGCCAGCGGTTCGTCGAGCAGCAGCAGGGCAGGGCGGTAGGCGAGGCAGCGGGCCAGCACCACGCGCTGCATCTGGCCGCCGGAGAGCTCGCCGGGATAGCGCCGGCCGTAGCCGGCGAGGCGGACCAGGTCGAGCGCCTCGCCGACGCGCGCCGCGGTCCTGGCGCCGTTCCAGCCGCGCACCTTCAGGCCGAAGGCGACGTTCTCGGCCACCGTCATATGCGGCCAGATCGCATAGGACTGGAACATCATGCCGAGCTCGCGCCGCTCCGGCGGCACCAGCACGCGGCCGCGTTCGGCGAACACCGTGGCGGCGCCGATCGCGATCGTGCCGTCGTCGGGCGTTTCCAGCCCGGCGATGCAGCGCAACAGCGTGGTCTTGCCACAGCCCGAGGGGCCGAGCAGGCCCAGCACCGCGCCCGAGGGCAGGCTGAAGGATACCTCGTCGACGGCGCGGGTCGCGCCGAAGGCCTTGACCAGGCCCGATACCGTAACCGCGCTCATCGGCCGGGCCTTCAGCCCATCAGCTTGCGCCAGCGGTCGAGCATCTCGCCGCGCTGGGCGGCAAGCTGGCGCGTGTCCGGGCGGATGATCTTGAGGCTCTCGAGCGGCGGGATGCCGGCGGGCGGCGTCAGCCCGGCGGCCGAGCCGTAGATGCCGGTGACCTTGGCGATCGCTTCCTGATAGTCGGCCGACAGCGCGTGGTTGAGGAAGACGCGGGCGGCATTGGGATGGGGGGCATTGCGGGCGATCACCATGCAGCCGTCGGCCATCACCGTGCCATCGGACGGCCAGACGATCGTGACCGGCGCGCCCTGCCCGATGTTGGTGTAGGCCCAGCTCTGCGCCACCACGCAGATCGCCTTCTCGCCCCGGGCGACGGCCTGCATCGCCTCGGCCTGCAGCCGCATCTCGGCGACGTCGTTGGCCCTGAGCTTCTCGATGAAATCCCACCCGTAGAGGTCGAGCCAGCCCTTGATCAGGATGGTGGTCGAGCCGGCATTCTCCGGCGCGCCGAGGAGGATCTGGCTCTTGTATTCGGGCTTGGCCAGGTCGGCATAGGATTTCGGCGCCTTGTCGGGCGTCAGCATCCTGGTGTTGTAGGCGATGACCAGGCCGAACAGCCCGGACGGCGCGATCAGCGGGTTGTCGGCCAACACCTGCGGCGCCAGCTTGCCCATGTTGGGCACGGCGACGGGGGCCAGCAGCTTCTTGTCCTCGAGATAGAGGCCCAGCGCATTGTCGGTCAGCGTCATCACGTCGACCGCGGGCTTGCCGGCTTCGGCCTCGGTCTCGTATTTGCGCACGACGATCTCGCCGCCGCCGGGCCGGGCGTACTGCACCTTGATGCCGTATTGCGCCTCGAACCGGCGCATCAGCGGCTCCTCCATGCGGGCGATGCCGCTGGAGTAGAGCGAGATCTCGCCTTCCTTCTTGGCGGCCTCGACGACCTTGGCCCAATCGGCCGCATCGGGTACCGCCGCGGCGAAGGCGCGATGGCCGATGCCGAGCCCGGCGAAGGCGGTCAGTCCGGCAATCGCGGTCCTGCGGGTGAGCATGGCGTTTCCTCCGGTTTCGTCCCCGGTATCCCGAGGATTCTTCTGATGACGGATTGATTGAGCTCGACGACGCGCCAGGCCTCGATCGACGCGGTCTCGGCATCGCGGGCGCGGATGGCCTCGTTCATCTTCGTGCTGATTTCCAGGAGCGCCCGGCGATGGGCGGGGATCGAATGCAGCAGGATGGCGTAATAGCGATAGGCTTGGCGCGTCATGCGGCCCATCGTCGCCTTCAGCCGCGTATTGCCCGAATGGGCGACGGCATAGGCCGAGGCGGCCTGGATGGCGCGGGCGAATTCGCGCGGATCGACATCGGGTTCACCGGCGGCGACGCGGCGGATTTCCTGGCCGAGCGCGATGTAGCCCGCCATCTCCGCCGTGCTGGCCCGCCGCACGAACAGGCGGATGGCCAGCGCGTAGAGCGACCCGCGCACCTCGAACATGTCGATGATCTCGTCGGGCTGCAGCTGGATCACCGAGGCACCCAGCCGCGGGCGGATCACCACCAGCTCCTCGCGCGCCAGGATCTGCAGCGCCTCGCGCACCGGCCCGCGGCTGACGCCGAAACGGCGGGCGATGACTTCTTCCGACAGCCGCTCGCCCGGCTTCCACAAGCCCTGCTCGATCTCGTCCCCGATCTGGGTGGCGATGTGGCGGGCAAGCGACAGCGGCAGGTCGGCAGCGGCGAGCGACATGCGGTCACCCTAAAACCGCGTATGTCTACTGTCAACAATACAAGAAATAATATTTCAAGATTTGCGCAGCTGTGCACGTTTGCAAAAAGGAAGCTTGCCGATTCAAGTTTTTGATCTATCGTTTAGTAGTCGGCAGAAGCTGAGAAACAAACCAAGAGGGAGATCAGAACGATGACCGCAAGCCTGCTGGTACCCTTCACCGGGTACTACCAGATGGACGCCGCCCCCGGCGCTTTCCTGTCGATCGACACCAAGCAGTCCACGGCGAACAAGGCGGTGACGACCGACGTCACGGTCAGCATTTCGCTGGACGGCATTTCCTCCACCACCTTCACGGCCGCCGACAGCATCGGGTTCGATGGCAAGACGCTGACCATCCCCAACCTCGTCGCCCTCGACTTCACCCGGGATTACCAGGCAGGTCGGCTGGTGTCGTTCGCCGGCGAGATCACCGGTACCGGGGTCACCGGATATTCCTATTACAACGAAGTGCCGCTCGCCGCCTTCGTGGGCAACTACTACGACATGGTGACGGGCAGGCTCGTCCTCTCGATATCCGCCGGGCTCGATATCGCGTTCGACTTCTCCATCTTCGCCGGCGGCGGCCCGCTGCAGACGGTCACGAGCTATCAATACGATCCCGGCATGTTCGTGCTCGGTTTCGCCGGGACCGATGGGACGGCCTTCACGGTGATGCTGGGCACGGCCGCCGGCAGCGGCCTGGCGGCCAACATCATGGCCGCGACCAATCAGCGCTACGCCTGTTCGATCCTGTCGCAAGCGGCGACTTTGCCTGCGATCATCCTGCCGGCCGACCAGTACGGCCATGCCGGCGCGCCGACCGAGTGGTGGTGGCATGTCGGCACGCTGCGGACTGCCGATGGCCGGAAGTTCGGCTTCGAGGTCAATGCCTGCGGCGTGCTGGACGCCATGGTCTTCACCGAGATCGCCATCGCCGACGTCGAGAAGCAGATCCACTATCAGATCGTCAACGATCAGGTCGGCTATACCGCCGACTGGGCGCAGACCGATGTCACCCGGCCCTGGAGCGTCTCCATTCCGGGCCCGGCGACGGATCCCACCAACGGCGCCGTGACCATGACCGCAATCGGCGGCAATCCGCTGAACATGGCGGTGCAGGCGCAGTTCACCGACGCGGCCACCGGCACCGCCTGCAAGATCGATCTCCAGCTGTTTCAGCAGGGATCGCCACTGCTGGTCTGGGGCACCGGGGTCCAGGCGCTGACGACCGGCGGCAATCCGATCAAGGACAACAACTACTATTATTCGCTGACCAACCTCGACGCGTCCGGCACGATCACCATCGGCACCGACGTCTTCCAGGTCACCGGCCTGACCTGGATGGACCACGAATACGGCGCCTTTCCCGATCCGGGGCCCGGCAAGAAGAATGTCTGGACCCTGCAGGACATCCAGCTGGACAACGGCCTGCATCTGTCGAACTACACGGCGTTCGGCCAGGCGCCGCAGGCGGGCGTGGCGATGCCGTCGAACGCGACGTTCCTGCTGCCGGGCGGGCGAAGCGTGTTCGTGCCGACGACCACGACGCCGTCGGATCCGATGGTCATCGACGGCACGACATATTTTGCGACCTATACGGTCAGGTTGCAGAACCTGGGCCATGCCCACCTCGAGTTCGTCGTCAGGAATATCTGCCCGAACCAGACCTTCGTCGATCCGCTGAAGCTCAATTCCGGTTACGAGGGCGTGGCCGAATGCGACATGATCGTCGTCTACCGGCTGCACGGGCTGCACGAGATCGATTTCAAGGTGTCGTCCGGCCCGGCCTGGATTGAGCAGAGCCTGTAGGGTCCTGACGCGACGTCACCACGAAAAAGGGGCGCCCGTTGAGGGCGCCCCGGATATCGTCGGTACGCTTGCAGGGCGGATCAGCGCGGATCCTTGACTGCGGCGATCTGGTCGAACTCGACGTTGTAGAGCTTGCCGTCGACCTTCTCGACCTTGCGGATGTAGATGGTCTGGGTGATGTCGCGGGTCTCGGGCTCGATCGACACCGGGCCGCGCGGGCTGGTCCAGGCCATGCCCTTGGCCGCGGTGATGAAGCTGTCTGCATCGGCCTTGCCGCCGGTCTTGGCCAGCACGTCGAAGATCAGCTTCATGCCGTCATAGCCGCCGACCGACATGAAGTTCGGGCGCATGCCGGCATTGGCCTTCTCGAAGGCCGCGACATAGCTCTGGTTCTCGGGCGACGGATGGGCCGCCGAATAGAAATGCGCGGTGATGGTGCCGAGGGCGGCATCGCCCATCGCGGGCAGGATATCGTCGTCGGTGACGTCGCCGGTGGCGATCAGCTTGATGGTCTTGCCCAGGCCGCGGTCGCCGAACTCCTTCATGAACGAGGCGCCCTCGCCCGAGGGCAGGAAGGCGAAGATCGCGTCCGGCGCGCTGTCCTTGGCCTTCTGCAGGAAGGGGCCGTAATCGGGGTTCTTCAGCGGGATGCGCACCGCCTCGACCACCGTGCCGCCGGCCTCGCCGAAGGCCTTCTTGAAGGTGCCCTCGGCCTCGATGCCGGGCGAGTAGTCGGTGACGACCGAGAACACCTTCTTGATGTTGTTCTTGGCCGCCCATTGCGCGATCGCCCAGGCCGACTGGGCCAGCGTGCCGGAGGTGCGGGTCGCGGTCGGCGATTTCGCGGTGATGACCGACGAGGCCGCGGCCATCACGACCATCGGCTTCTTGGCCTGCTCGGCCAGCGGCGCGGTGGCGAGCGCCAGCGGCGTCAGGCCGAAACCGGCGAGGATGTCGACATTGTCCTTGACGATCAGTTCCTGCGCCAGGCGCTTGGTGGTGTCGGGCGCCACGCCGGTGTCATCCTTGAGGATGACCTCGACCTCGCGGCCGGCGACCTTGTTGCCGTTCTGGGCGAGATAGAGCTTCACCGCGGCATCGACCTGCTTGCCGGTCGAGGCGAACGGCCCCGACATCGGCAGGATCAGCCCGACCTTGATCGGATCCGCGGCGAGAGCCGGGGCTGCCAGAAGCATGCTGAGCGCGGCACCCGCCGCGAGGCGTGACAACCAAGTCATCGTTTTTTCTCCTCCCTCGTTTAAGTCAGGGCCGCCGATGCGTCAGGCGCCGGCGGCCGCCCTTTCCTCGATCATCCGCCGCACCCTGAGCGAGCCGGCGTCGAGGTTGATGTTGATCATGCGATAGTCGGGTGCTTCGAGCATCGCCTGCTGCTGGGCCTGCACGATCACCTTGTCCTCCCCGAAGATGCGCGTGATCGACGCCTTCATGTCGTTGGTCAGCGATGCATCGTCGAGACAGAAGCTTCGCGCATTGGCCCAGAAATACCAGCAGGTTGTATCGGTCGCCGGCGTGATCGAGTTCAGGATCATCGCCGAGATGCCGCGGCTGCGGTCGCCTTCCGGGGCGCCGGTGCCGGTCTCGGCCACGCCGACATCGATGACCACCGAGCAGGGCCGGACGTAGCGCGCGATCTGCCAGCGGTCGCAATGCCCGCCATAGTCGCGGGCCCGCCGCATCAGCCCGGCCCAGAACGGCGCCGGTTCATGGTCGTGCACCCAGCGCGACACCGTCACCGTATCGCCGTCGAACGACGTCCTGATCGGCGCCGAGGGCAGGCGATGGTCGCCGATCGAGGTCGGGTGGACATAGGTCTCGTGACTGAGGTCGAGCAGGTTGTCGATCAGCAGGCGGTAGTCGCAGGCGACTTCCATCACGTCGCCGTCGCCGGCCCAGGCCGGATCGTCGTTCCAATGCAGGTCGGGCACCTCGGCCGGGTTGGCCAGCGCCGGATCGCCGACCCAGACCCAGACGAACCGGTGGCGTTCGACCACCGGATAGCTGGTGACCCGGGCCTGCGGGGCCACGCGCTCCTGGCTCGGTACCTTGACGCACTGGCCGGTGCGGTCGTAGGTCAGGCCGTGATAGCCGCAGACCAGGGTGTCGCCCTCAAGCCGCCCGTGGCTCAGCGGCAGCAGGCGGTGGCAGCAGCGATCGGCCAGGGCGACGGCCGAGCCGTCCTCCAGGCGATAGAGCACCATCGGCAGATTGCAGATGCGGCGGGCCAGCAGGTCGCGCCCGACTTCACGCCCCCAGGCGGCCACGTACCACGCGTTTTGCATGAACATGGAACTCTCCCTAACAAGATCGTTTGAGATCATTGTATCCAATGGCTCAGTTCGGGCAATGGAAATTCGCATGACGAACCATCGTGCGCATCTCGCAACTGCAGCAATGGCTGATTTCCCGACCGTGACGCTTTCTCGCCGAAGGATCATTGGATACAATAACGGGATGCAGATGGAGAGCCCGGCCCCCTCGTCCCAGCAGCAGCGCATCGTCCTGAAGCTGCGCGAGATGATCCTGAACGGCGAACTGGCGCCGGGCACCCGGGTCGCCGAGATTCCGGTGGCCGAACGCCTCGGCGTGTCGCGCACCCCTGTCCGCTACGCGCTCGGCGTGCTGGCGGGCGAGGGGCTGATCGTGGCGACCGACAACGGCCGCGGCTTCCTGGTCCGCGGCTTCTCGCTGAAGGATATCATCGACGCGATCGAACTGCGCGGCACGCTGGAGGGCATGGCTGCCCGGCTGGTCGCCGAGGGCGGCTGGACGGAGGGGTTGGCCTTCGACCTGGCCCGGTGCCTGACGGAAGGCGAGGCGGTGATCGCGCCCGGCCGGCTCGAGGCCGAATCGGGCGCGCGCTGGGCCGGAATCAATGAACGCTTCCACCGGCTGATCGTCCATGCCTGCGGCAGCCAGCCCCTGATCAATGCGGTGATGCTCAACGACAAGCTGCCCTTCGCCTCCGCCAAGGCGTTCCTGGGCGTGACCCGCGACGAGGTCATCCTGCGCCGGCAGTACGAAATCCTGCTGATGGCCCAGCGCCAGCACCAGGCGATCGTCGAGGCGCTGGCCCAGGGCAAGGGTGCCCGGGCCGAGGGGCTGATGCGCGAGCACGCCCATGCCGCGATCGACAACATCCTGCTGTTCCGCGGCGAGATTCCGGGTCTGTCGTCCTGAGACTTGTCTCCGGCCCGGTTGCCACGTAAGAACGATTGTGCGGCAACCGAACAGAGGCAGGCATGACCGACGACGGTCCCGAAGGGGGGCAGGACTCCAAGGAGTTCGTCAATTCGCTGGCGCGCGGTTTGTCGGTCTTGCAGTGTTTCGGGCGCGACTTCAGGCGGATGACCTTGTCGGAAGTGGCCGAGCGCACCGACCTCAACCGCGCCGCGGCCCGCCGCTCGCTGCTGACGCTGGCCGAACTCGGCTTCGTCGCCTCCGACGGCAAGTATTTCGAGCTGACGCCCCGGGTGCTGACGCTCGGCTTCGCCTATCTCTCCTCGCTCGAATTCTGGGAAGCCTCGCGCCCCGTGCTGGACGCGGTCTCGCGCGACCTCGAGGAAAGCTGCTCGGCCGCCGTGCTCGACGGGCCCGAGATCGTCTATGTCGCCCGCGCCGCGGCGCGCCATCGCCTGCTCTCGATCGCGCTGACCATCGGCACGCGCCTGCCGGCCCATGCGACCTCGATGGGCCAGGTGCTGCTGGCCGGGCTCGAGGCCAAGGCGCTCGACCGCTACTTCGCCGGTGCCGAACTGCGCCGCTTCACCGCGACCACCTTGACGACGCGGGCGGAGATCGAGGCGCGGCTGGTCGAGGTGCGGGCCGCCGGCCACGTCGTCGTCGACCAGGAATTCGAGATCGGGCTGCGCTCGATCGCCGTGCCGATCCGCCAGCGCGACGGCAGCGTCACCGCGGCGCTCAACGTCTCGACCCATGCCGCGCGCTGCGACCTCGGCCAGATGGAGGAACGTTTCCTGCCGCGGCTGCGTCAGGCCGCCGAGGAACTGTCGCGGATACTGGCCTGATCCGGCGCCGGCTGCCAATGGGCCAGCGCCAGCCGGCCGGTTTCGGTCAGGCCGTAGACGCCGCGGGTGACGCGCTCGAACCAGCCATAGACATTGTGCTGCAGGATGCCGGCGGCATCGGCGGCCAGCGGTTTCAGGTCGCGCGGCCGGCCGGGCCCCGCGGCCAGCGCGGCGGCGCAGGCCAGCGCGCGCTGGCGATAGGCGGTCATGATCGGGCTGCGGGTCGAGCCGCCGGCGGTGGGATCGCCCAGCCGCTTGCGATGCTCGGTCATCAGCCGTGAGCGGCGCTTC
>JAEYTW010000515.1 GCA_023433835.1 Pseudomonadota bacterium
GCCGTGGACCGGGCCGGCTATCTCGCCGCCGCACGGATCGTGCTGGCGGCGGCGCCCGACCTGGGCATCGTCTGGGCCCGAGGCGCGACCGCCGCGATGCTCGACGGCCGGGCCGACGATGCGATCCGCTATGCCGGCCGGGCCTTGGCGATCGATCCGGCGCGGATCGAGACCAGGATGGCACGGTCCGCCGGCGCCCTGGCAATCGGCAATGCCGCCGCCGCATTGGCCGACATGGCGGCGGTTGCCGCCCTGTGTCCGGCGGACTGGACGGCCTATCTCAATCGCGGCGCCATCCGCGACCGCATTGGCGACACGGCCGGCGCCCTGGCCGAGCTGGGCCACGCCGTGGCCCTGGCCCCCGACCGCCTGCCGGCCTGGTCCAACCTGCTCGCCGTGGCGATCAAGGCCGACGACGACGCGCCCGAGCGGGCGGCCCGCGCCTTCCACCGCGCGACCGCGGGCCTGTTCGGCGGCAGGCCGCCGATGCCGATCGCCCGGCGCGGCGACCGGCTGCGGATCGGGTATGTCTCACCCGATCTCCGCCACCATTCCTGCGCCTGGTTCCTCGAACCGCTGCTGGCCCGGCACGATCGCGGCCGCGTCGAAACCTTCGCCTATGCCGAGGTTGCCGCACCCGATGCCGTGACCGCCCGCCTGCGGCCGATGTTTGCCCATTGGCAACGGACCGTCGGGCTGGACGACGATGCGCTCGCCGCGCGCATCGCCGCCGACCGCATCGACGTCCTGGTCGATCTAGCCGGCCATTTCCACGGCAACCGCCTCGCCGTCTTCGCCCGCCGCGCCGCGCCGGTCCAGGTCAACTGGCTCGGCTACAACGCGACGACCGGGCTCGATGCGATGGACTGGAAGCTGGTCGACGATTGGCTGGCCCCGCCCGGCGAGCCGTTGGACTGGTTTGCCGAAGGGCTGTGGCGGCTGCCGCGGCTCAGCCATTGCTGGCGCCCGCCGGCAGAAACCCCGACACCCGTGCGCGGCGGCGGGCCGCTGACGTTCGGTTCCTTCAACAACCTGGCGAAACTGTCCGGGGCGACCCTCGCCGCCTGGGCGGCGATTCTGGCGCGCGTGCCCGGGTCCCGGCTGCTGCTCAAGGCCGACCAGTCGGCGGATCGCAGCGTCCAGGCACGGTTGCGCGCGCGGTTCGCCGCGCTGGGCATCGCCGCCGAGCGCATCGCCTTCCTGCCCTACGCGCCGTCCCAGGCCGAGCATCTCGCCCTCTATGCCGAGTTGGACGTGGCCCTGGATCCGTTCCCCTATAACGGCACCACGACGACCTGCGAGGCATTGTGGATGGGGGTCCCCGTGATCGCGCTGGCCGGCCGGCGGCTGGTGGCCCGCGTCGGGGCCAGCCTGCTCGGTGCCGCAGGCCTCGACGATCTCGTCGCGCAGGATGTCGACGATTACGTCGCCCGCGCCGTGGCGCTGGCCGACGACCGGGACCGCCGCGGAGCGTGGCGCACCGGGCTGCGCCACCGCCTCGCCGTCTCGCCGTTGCGCGACGAGCCCGGCTTCGCCCGGGCCATGGAGCAGGCCTATGCCGCGATGATGGATCGCCACCGCGCTTCGACCGTTGACGGGACGCATCCGGCCGGCTCTAGTGCAACCGAATTTGCAACCGCCCCTTCGAGGAAGACATGAGCACCCCTTCGATCTATTGCGACGGCATCGCGGAAATTTCGTTCGCCAACGGCGTCGTGCGGCTGCATCTGGTCCAGATGCAAGGCAATTCGACGGTGCCGGCCGGCACGGTGCTGCTGCCGCTGAGCCTGGTTCAGCCGCTGGCCGACAACCTGACGAATGCCGGCCGCCAGATCGCCCAGCAGACCGGCGGCGCTTTTGCTCCTGCCCCGGCCGCGCCGGCGCCGACCCAGGCCGGGGCCGACTTCCTCGCCTCGATCCCGAAGCTGACCTGAGCGCAGGGCTGCCCACCGGTACGGATCGGCGGCGATGAGTTCGACGGAAACGGCGCGCATCCCGGTGTGCCGGCCCCTGCTGCCCGCGGCCGATGCGCTGATTCCGTATCTGGAGCGGATCGACCGTCATCGCTGGTACACGAACTTCGGCCCGCTGGCCGAGGAACTGGCCGTTCGTCTGGCCGAAAGGCTGGGGGTATCGCGGTCGCGCATCGTGCTGGCCGCAAACGCCACCGCGGCCCTCGGCGCGGTGATGATGCCGCACGGCATGCTGGGTGGCGGCACGCCGCCGCTGGCACTGATGCCGTCCTGGACGTTCGTGGCCACCGCGCATGCGGCGAAGACGGCCGGGCTGACCCCGTTCTTCACCGATGTCGATGCCGAAAGCTGGCAACTGACCCCGGAAATCGCGCACGCGGCCCTCGCCGCCGCGCCGGGACGGGTGGCGGTGGTCCTTGTCGTGTCGCCGTTCGGCGCGCCGGTCGACGTCACCGCATGGGAGCGTTTCGGCGACGAGACCGGCATTGCGGTGATCATCGACGCGGCGGCCGGCTTCGATACCGCCCGGGCCGGCAGGCTGACCACGGTCGTCAGCCTGCATGCCACGAAATCCCTGCCGGCCGGGGAAGGCGCCTTCGTCGTCTGCCCTGACGACGCCGACGCGGACGAGACGATCCGGCGCATCAATTTCGGCTTCCTCGGCTCGCGCGAGGCCGGCGTCGTCGCGGTCAACGCCAAGATCAGCGAGTATCATGCCGCCGTCGGCCTCGCCGCCCTCGATCAATGGCCGGAACGGCGGCTGGGGTATCTGCGCGTCATCGGCGCCTACCGCCAGCGCCTGAACGGCACCGGCATCGGGCTGCAGGACGGCGCGGGCACCGACTGGGTGACGGCGACCCTGACCGCCAGATGGCCGGCCGCCGCCGCCGCCGCCGAACGGCTGGCCGCCCGGCAGATCGAGACCCGCGCCTGGTGGGGGCAGGGGTGCCATACCCATGCGGCCTTCGCCGGCTGCCCGGCCCTGCCGCTGCCGGTCACCGCGGGCCTGGCCCGCGATACGCTCGGCCTGCCGCTGTCGCTCGACATCACGCCTGACGAGATCGACCGGGTGGCGGCCGCCGTGCTGGCAGGCTGAAAGGCGCCCGCCATGCATCGCGTCGCGATCATGCAGCCCTATTTCTTTCCCTATGCCGGCTACTATCGGCTGTTCGCCGCCGCCGACCTTTTCGTCGTCCTCGACTCGGTCCAGTTTCCGCGCCGCGGCTGGGTACATCGCAACCGGTTGCGGCGCGCGGACGGCGAACTCGACTGGATAACCCTGCCGCTGCGCAAGGCGCCGCAAACGGCAGCGATCCGCGACCTGGAATTCCGGGAAGACGACGGCGGCTGGGCGGTCGAACAGCGGGCCAGGTTTCCCCTGCTTGCGGCACCGCCGCGAACCATCGCCGGGCTGGTCGACCACGCCTTGCGGCCCGACGGCCGGCCGCTCGATCAGCTGGTCGGCGGCCTCAGCGCCACCACCGCCCTGCTGGGCCTGGAACGCCCGATGGTCCTGGCCAGCAGCCTGGCGGTCGATCCCGGCCTCAGGGCCCAGGCGTTGATCATCGCGCTGGCGCGCGCCGCGGGGGCGACCACTTATGTGAACCTTGCGGGGGGCGGCGAGTTGTATGCGCCGGCGGATTTCCGCGCGGCCGGCCTCGACCTGCAGATCCTGCCGCCCTATCGCGGCGACCATGCCAGCATCCTCGAACGACTGGCCGAGGCCGGCGCCGACGCCGTGGCGGCCGACATCCGCGATCAGAGCGCGGTGGTCTCCTAGAGTATCTTATCCGCGTCCTCTTGGACGCGGATAAGATACTCTAAGTTTTTGAGATAGATCAAATTATCCACGTCAAATCGATTCCGATTTGACGTGGTTTGATCTAGGCGGGCTCGGCCGTGGGGCGCGCCGCCCATTCGGTAAACAAGTCCGCGAAGGCCGCGGCAACATCGTCGCGGTCGAACAGCCGGTGCCGGCGCGCTTCGATCTGGGCGACGCAATGTGCGCGGAAGGCCGCGTCGTTGGCGACCCGCACCGCCAGCCGGACATAGTCGTCGGGATCGGCGGCTACCAGATCCGCAAAGCCCATGACGCGGTAGAACCCTAGCGCCGAGCGCCCGCGCAGGAAGCGCCCGGGCAGGGTCACCACGGGAACGCCCGCCTGGAACGCCTGCAAGGTCGTATTGCCGCCACCGAAATGAAAGGTGTCGAGGACGACGTCGGCCAGCCGGTAGACGCCGAGGAAAACGTCCAACGGCAGGCGCGGCAGCATCCTGACCCGATCCCCGACCCCGGCGAAGGCTTGGGACAGGCGCGATGCCAGTCCTTTCGCATGCTCGGGCCTCGGATTCTCGAACAGGACGATGCAAGCCTTCGGGTCGCGCTCGAGGATGGCGCGCATTGCCGCGTCGAATGCCGGATGCAGCTTGAACAGCGTCTGGGTGCAAAAATAGAGCCTGGCGTCCTCGGCCAGGCCGAGGGCCGATCGTGTGACCGCCGCCGCGGATGCCGGCAGGCTGGGATAGAGGGTGGGAAGATCGGGCAGGCGGACCAGCGTCTCGGTATAGTCCGCATCGCCGTCGGGCCTTTCCAGCGTATCGGACGAAATGAAGTAGTCGACGGTGTCGAGGCCGCTGGTGACCGGATGCCCGCCCCACAGGCACTGCACCTTGCCCAGCCGCGAGAATGCCAGGAAGTAATAGAGCCAGTTCATGAACAGGTCGGTGAACATGACGATGTCGAGGTCGACGGCCGCG
Organism: Pseudomonadota bacterium; assembly: GCA_023433835.1. Taxonomy (GTDB): domain Bacteria; phylum Pseudomonadota; class Alphaproteobacteria; order Ferrovibrionales; family Ferrovibrionaceae; genus JAFKFH01. The sequence continues at coordinate 4,731 of JAEYTW010000515.1, forward strand.
ATCGCCTGCCGCGCCGGCCCGATGCCCGCCGGCAGGACATGCCAGGCGCCGGGAAGATCGGCCCGCGCCGCCGGCGGCACCGCGGTCTCGCTGAAATAGTGGATCTCCATGCCCCGCGCGTGCAGCACGGGCGGCAGGAAGCGCAGCATGCGGAAAACCGAATCGATTTCCAGCGACCCGACGAACCCGACGCGGACGGGCCGGCCCGGTGGACGCGGCCGCGCCGGATGCGGCGCCGTCCAGCACAGCTGCGGATCGGCCTGGCGAAACATCCGCCCGATCTTTTCCATCAGCGGCCGGTCGTCGGCGCCGTGATAGGCGAAATAGAACAGATTGACCACGATCGAGTCCCGGCCGCTGACCAGGTCGGCCGCCAGGCGCGGATCGGCGATCAGCGCATCGACATCGGCCTCGACGCGGGCACGCGCCGCCGCGATATCCTCGGCCGACATCATCACCGGTTCGATCAGCAGGGCGCGCATGATCCGCGCATGGGCATCGCCGGCGACGGCGATCGCGGCATCGAAGGCGGCGCGCGCCGCGCCGACCTGGCCATGGAAATAGACGAGACTGCCGAGGATGCGCCAGATCACGGCATCGTCGGGCAGCAGAGCGGCGCAATCCCGGACAAGGCCGATGGCCCGCCGGCCTTCCGCCAGCGTCCAGTAGCGGCTGATCAGCGGCAGCACGGCCAGCAACGGATGGGGCGCCGAAATCATTGCCATCCTGGCAAAGAAAAGACCGTCATGGACATGGTCGCCGGCCAGGGTCTGGCCGGTATCGAACAGATAGGCGGACAGCCCGGTCAGCGATCCGGCGTCACGGCCGCCCCGGCTGAAAAACGTGAAGCGGACGATCGCGGCATCCTGCGCCCGGCCGCCGCGGTCGAGCGCGCCGGCCAGGGCTTCCTGCACGGCAGCGTCCAGCGGGGCCAGGGTCGCGGCCTGCGCATAGGCAGGCAAGGCCCCCTCCACGCCCTCGCCCCCCTCGAC
>JAEYTW010000597.1 GCA_023433835.1 Pseudomonadota bacterium
CGTGGACCCAGCCGCCAGCGCCCCAGCGGACGGCCGAGTTGTCGTAGAGTGTGACGCGAATGCCGTCGGCTGGGGCATCGGCATAGGAAACCCAGTCGAAGCCGGCGCCGCCATCGATGGTGTCGGAACCTGTGCCGCCATTCAGGGTGTCGTTGCCGTTGCCGCCATAGAGCGTGTCGTTGCCTGCGCCGCCATAAAGATTGTCGTTGCCGTCGAGGCCGGACAGCTTGTTGGCATTGCCGTCGCCGGTCAGCGTGTCGCCGTAGGCCGAGCCTTCGAGGTTGTTGATGGCGGAGAGCACGTCGCCCTGGGCGTCGCCGCCCGTACCGGTGCCGGTCGCCAGGCTGACCGTCACGCCCGCGGTCGAATTCCAGTAGGCCGCCGTCTCGACGCCGGAGAAGCCGGTGATGGTGTCGGCGCCCGCGCCACCCATCAGCACGGTATTCGCCGCATTCGCGACGATCACGTCGTCGCCCGCGCCGCCGTCGATCGTCCAGGCCAGGCCGGTGCCGCCGGTGATCGTGTCGTTGAAGGTCGAGCCGGTGATCGCCTCGATCGAGGTGTAGCTGTCGCCGTCGCTGTTCGTCCCCGCAACGAGGTCGACCGTGACCGCCGCGGTCGCGGAATAATACGACACCGTGTCGTTGCCTGAGCCGCCGTCGAGCACGTCGGCCCCGGCCCCGCCGTCGAGCGTGTCGTCGCCGGTGCCGCCGGTCAGCGTGTCGACATAGGCCGAGCCGGTGATGCCCTCGATGCCCGAGAGCGTGTCGCCGGTGCTGCTGGTGCCGGTGGCGAGGCTGACCGAGACGCCGGCGGCGGCACTGGCATAGGACACCATGTCCTTGCCGCTGCCGCCGATGACGGTCGTGGTGCCGGCGTTGACCGCGATCAGGTCGTCGCCGTTGCCGCCGTCGAGCGTGCCGCCCGAGACGGTGCTGCCGGTGATGGTGTCGTTATAGGCCGAGCCGGTGACGCCTTCGATACCGGACAGGCTGTCGCCGGTGCCGCTGGTGCCGGCGACGAGGTCGACGGTGACCGCGGCAGTCGCGTTGGCATAGCTGACGGTATCGATGCCGGCGCCGCCGATCACGGTGGTGTTGTTGCGGCGGACGACGATGGTGTCGTTGCCGTTGCCGCCGTCGAGCACCGTGCCGGTGGCGGTGCCGCCGGTGATGGTGTCGTTGTAGGCCGAGCCGACGACGTTCTCGATGCCGCTGTAGCTGTCGCCGGTGCCGCCCGCGCCGGTCATCAGGTTGACGGCCACGCCGGCCGCGGCATTGGCATAGGAGACCGTGTCGTTGCCCGAGCCGCCGACGACCGTGGTGTTGGTGCCGTTGACGATGATGGTGTCGTCGCCGGCGCCGCCGTCGAGCCGGGCGCCCGAGATCGCCGCGCCGGTGATGGTGTCGGCGAAGCCTGTGCCGACGGCGTTCTCGACGCCGCTGTAGGTATCGCCCGAACCGCCGGCACCGGAAGCGAGGTCGATCGCCACGCCCGCCGCGGCCCCCGCATAGGAGACGGTGTCGCTGCCCGAACCACCGATGACGGTGTTGCCGGAACCGCTGAGGATGAAGGTGTCGTTGCCGTTGCCGCCGTCGAGCGTGCCGCCGCCCGCGGTCGCGCCGGTGATGGTGTCGGCATAGGCCGAGCCGACCACGTTCTCGATGCTGATCAGCGTGTCGCCGTCGCCGCCGGAGCCGGCGGCCAGGTTGACCGCGACGCCGGCTGCGGCACTGGCATAGGACACCGTGTCGTTATCGGCGCCGCCGTCGAGGGTGTCGGCGCCGGTCCCGCCGTCGAGCGTGTCGCTGCCCGCCCCGCCGGTCAGTGAATCATTCTCGGTGCCGCCGAGGATCAGGTCGTTGCCGTCGCCGCCGGTGATGGTGTCGGCCCCCGCCCCGCCGTCGAAGGCCGTGCCGATGACGAAACCCGCCGTGGCCGCATTGGCCGCATTCGGCAGGATCACCGTGTCGTTGCCGTTACCCGCCGCATACTGGGTGCCGTCGATATAGGTCCCGGCGACCACGCCGTTGATGTCGACCGTATCGTTGCCCGAGGTGAACAGCGGATCCATCGGCGGCGCTCCTTGCTTCTGCATGGCGATTTTCGGAGCAGCTATCTACGCCTAAACAGCTATGAGTTTCAATTTATGATTATGTGACTTTCGGCATGGGTGGCAAATGATTGCCTTAGATGCGCGGGCTCCGGGCGCTTAGCGTTCGCGTAAGGCTTCGTCCCGATACCGCGTGATCGGCGACATCAGGTAATCGATGATCCGGCGGTCGCCGGTCTTGATTTCGGCGGTGAGCGCCATGCCGGGGCCGAGCAGTTGCGGCCGGCCGTCGACGTCGATGGTGCCGCGGTCCAGCGCGATGCGCACCGGATAGACCAGGCCGCGGCGCTCGTCGGGCACCGCGTCGCGCGAGACGGTCACGACGCGGCCCGGCACGCTGCCGTATTTGGTGAACTGGAAGGCTTCGAGCTTGACGTCGACCGGCTGTCCGGGGACGACGAAGCCGACGTCGCGGTTGCGCAAGGTGGCCTCGACCTCGAGATCGGCATCGGCCGGCACCACCACCATCAGGGCCTGGGCCGGGGTGACGACGCCGCCGACCGTATTGACGGCCAGCTGCTGCACCACCCCGTCGATCGGCGCGGTCAGGCTGCGCAATTCCTGGCGCTGCGCCGCCTTGGCCAGTTCCTCCTGGGTGGTCGCCACCCGCCGCTCGGCCTCGGCCAGCGCGGTGTAGGTCAGCTTGAGATATTCCGAGCCGGCCTGGGCGCGCTGGCGATCGAGGGCCGTCAGCGCCGCAGCCGCCTCCTCGCGCCGGTGGCGCATGGTCTGCAGCTCCTGCTCCATCTCGATCTGCTGCTGGGTGACCTCGAGGGCGAGCAGCCGCGAGCCGTAACCCTCGCGCGCCAGCTGGTTGCGGGCCTCGGCCCGCTCGCGCACCAGCGGCAGGGCCCGTTCGAGCCGCTTCATGCCGGATTCGACGGTGCGCCGCTCGGCCTGGCGCTTGGCGATCTCGGCATCGATGGCGGCGAGCCTGGCAAGCTGTTCATTGACCTGGGCCAGCAGCAGTGCCCGCTGGGTGGCGACGAGCTCGGCCGGCGCGCCGGGCGGCGGGCGGAAACGGTCGAGCGGCCGGTCGGTCTGTTGTGCGGCTGTCAGCCGCGCCACCTCGGTGCGCGCGGTGACGAGCTCGCCTTCGAGCCGGCGCATATCGGCCTCGGTGGCGCGGGGGTCGAGCTCGATCAGCACGTCGCCGGCCTTCACCGCCTGGCCGTCGGCCACCCGGATCGCCTTGACCGTCGAGGTTTCCAGGGGCTGGATCACCTTGGTCTTGCCGGCCGGGATGGTGCGCCCGTCGGCGACCGCCACGACATCGAGGCGGCCGACGAACGCGCAGGCCACCGCGGTGGCGAGCAGACCGGTCAGCAGCCAGAAGGTCAGCCGCGCGGTCGGCGAGGCCGGGGTTTCGATCACCTCGGCCGCGGCCGGCAGAAACTCGATCTCGTCGCGCCGGCGCCGGGCCTGCGGCCCGCGCGCCTTCTCCGCCGCCAGCGCGGCGCGCGCCACGCCGAAAGCCCGCCCTAATCCGTCCAGCATCGCCTCAGCCCCCCGCCGCATGGCCGCTGCCGGCCTGCTGGCGGAACATCCGGGCGAAATGGCCGCCGCGCTGCAGCAGGTCCTGCGGCGCGCCGTCCTCGACCACGCGGCCCTGGTCGATGGTGACGATCCGGTCGGCGAGGGCCACCGCGCTGAGGCGATGGGCGATGATCAGCACGGTGCGGCCGGCGCAGATCCGCCGCATGTTGCGCTGGATCGCGGCTTCCGATTCGACGTCGAGGGCCGAGGTCGCCTCGTCGAAGATCAGGATGCGCGGATCGCCGACCAGGGCACGGGCGATGGCGATGCGCTGGCGCTGGCCGCCCGACAGGGTGGCGCCGCGCTCGCCGATCACGGTGTCGTAGCCTTGCGGCAGTGCCATGATGAAATCGTGGGCGCCGGCCAGCTCGGCCACGGCGATGACGCGGGGCAGGTCGAGGCCCGGATCGGCCAGCGCGATGTTGTCGCGCACCGTGCCGGTGAACAGCACGCTGTCCTGCGGCACCACGCCGATCTGGCGGCGCAGCGCCATGGCGTCGGCCAGCGCGAGGTCGAGGCCGTCGATCGTCACCTTGCCGGCCTCGGGCACGTAGAGGCGCTGGACCAGCCGGGTCAGCGTGCTCTTGCCCGAGCCGGAGGCACCGACGAGCCCGAGCACCTGGCCCGCCGGCACGGCCAGCGACAGCTGGCGGAGGATTTCCGGACCGTCGGGCAGGTAGCGGAAGGTGACGCGGTCGAAGGCAATGGTCCCCTGCAGCCGCGGCAGGGCGCCGCGCCCGCCGCTCGGCCCCGGCTCGGTGCGCACGTTCAGGATGTCGCCCAGCCGGTCGATAGACAGCCGGGCCTGCTGGAAATCCTGCCACAGCTGGGCCAGCCGCAGGATCGGCGCGCTGACCCGCGCCGACAGCATGTTGAAGGCGACAAGCTCGCCGACGGTCAGCTCACCCGAGATGACCGCGCGGGCGCCGAACCACAGGGTCGCGGCGATGGTCAGCTTGTTGATCAGCTGGGCCAGCTGCCCGGCATTGGCGGCGAGGTTGCCGGCCCGGAACCCGGCCTGGACGTAACCGGCCAGCAATTCCTCCCAGCGCCGCTGCATCTGCGGTTCGACCGCCATCGACTTGACGGTCTCGGCGGCACTGATGCGTTCGACCAGGAAGGCCTGGTTGTCGGCGCCGCGGGCGAACTTCTCCTCCAGCCGGCGGCGCAGGATCGGCGTGACCGCGAGCGACAGGACCACATAGAGCGGCACCGCGGCCAGCACGATCGCGGTCAGCACCCCGGAATAGGCCAGCATCACGGCGACGAAGACGAAGGCGAAGCACAGGTCGACGACGACCGTGACCGACGATCCGGTCAGAAAGCTTCTGATCGTCTCGAGCTCGCGCACGCGCGCCACGCTGTCGCCGACCCGGCGGGCATGGAAATAGGCGATCGGCAGCGCCATCAGGTGGCGGAACAGCCGGGCGCCGAGCTCGAGGTCGATGCGGTTGGTGGTATGGGCGAACAGATAGGCGCGGAGCGTGCCGAACGCGGCCTCGAACACCGAGATGGCCACCAGCGCCACCACCAGCACGTCGAGCGTGGTCAGCGAATGGTGGACCATCACCTTGTCGATGACGACCTGGAACAGCAACGGCGAACCCAGGCCGAGGAATTGCAGCACGAACGAGCCGAGCAGCACCTCGCCGAGCAGCTTGCGATACTTGACGACCGCGGGGATGAACCAGGTCAGGTCGAAGCGGCGGGCCGGACCGGCGATGCCGGCGCGGGTGGCGACGAGGATCAGCTCGCCGCTCCAGGCCGCCTCGAACTCGGCCCGCGGCCAGGACCGCGGGCGTCCCTCGGCCGGGTCGAGCACCAGGACCTCCTCGGC
>JAEYTW010000679.1 GCA_023433835.1 Pseudomonadota bacterium
CGGCGGGCCAGGCCGCCTGCCAGGATCGCGCCGACGACGGCCACGCTCAGGGCCAGCCGCCGGTGAAGGCGATGACCTGGCCGGTGACGAACTCGGCCTTGCCCGAGGCGAGGAAGGCGATCAGCGCGCCGATCTCGTCGGGCCGGCCCAGACGCTGCATCGGCACCATCTCCTTCAGGCGCTGGACGTATTTCGGATCCTCCATCCACTGCGCCCGCGGATAGTAGGTCTCGCTGTACAGGAAGTTCGGGGCGATGGCGTTGACCTGGATGCCATGCGGCGCCAGTTCGCGCGCCAGGGCCTGCGACAGGGCGCTGGCCCCGGCGCGGGCCGACGCATACATCGAAAAGCCCGGATAGGGATGCAGGGGCGAGGCCGAGGTGACGAACACCAGCCGCCCGCCGCCCTGCCCCTTCATGACCGGCGTCGCCACCCCCGCCAGGCGGAACGGCCAGACCATCAGCGCCTCGAGCGTATCGCGATAGGCCTGGGCCTCGGCCTGCTCGATCCGCGCGCGCGTCGCCGGATGGCTGTCGTTGGAGACGACGACGTCGAGGCGGCCGGCATCGGCCACGATCTCGGCGACCAGCCCCTCCGGCGTCGGTGCGGCCAGCGGCTCGAGCCCGGGCTGCCCGGCGGCGAAGGCCGCCCGGGCCGCGGGATCGGCGAAGGACGGGTCGTGGCAGAAGACCCGGAAACCATCGGCGGCCAGGGCCGTTGCCCCGGGCAGGCCGGCATAATCGGTAACGTTGGTAACCAGTGCCGTGCGATCCGCCATGGCGTTACGAGCTTTCCGTGGAAATTGAATCGAATTCGCGACAACTTATGTTACAGTATTGGGATGAATTGATCTCCAGAAGGGAGAAGCTATCATGATCGTGACCCCGGTGGTTCCGAACACGACCCCGCAGGCGGCCCAGCCGGTCCAGGCCGCCCAGCAACAGGTGGGGGCCCTCGCCCAGACCAAGGTGGCGACCTCGGGCAGCAAGGCCGACCAGAAGCGTGACGGCAAGAATCTCAAGGGCGACGACGGCGAAAAACGCGAAAGCCGCGCGGGCGACAAGCCCAAGCGCGGCCTCGGTATCGTCGTCTGAGTCCATCAGGCGTCAGGTGACGCCGAACCGCCCCCCGATTTTTTTGCGGCTTCGGCGTCAAGTGACGCCGAACCGCCCCAGAAATTCGGCAAGGTCGGAACCGAAGGAATTGCCCTTGCGGATGATGGCGACCCGCGTGGGCAGGTCGTGCAGCGACGGATGGCCCCAGCTGTAGCTGGTCAACAGCGCGATCGGGATGTTGCGCGTCGACGGCATCGCGGTCAGCGCGCTGGCGACGTCGATGCCTGAGAGTTCGTCCAGCACCGCCGAGACGATGACGAAATCGGGGCGCGTGCGCGAAATCAGCTCGAGCGCGCGCAGGGCCGACTTTTCCGACGAGACGCGATAACCGCAGGCCGCCAGTTCGCGCGAGACCACGCGCTGGGTCATGCGATCGGGCGCGACCACCATGGATTCGACGTTGAGCTGCTTGACCTCGCCGATATCGAAATCGGTGGCGCGCTTGGCGGGCAGTTCGCGCACCATCTGCGGCGCCGTCTCGACCGTCGCGACCTCGCCGTCGGCCACCGCGCGCATGCGGTCGACGAAGGTCTGCAGGTCGTCGATCTGGCCCGGCGACAAATCCTTGATGTCGGCGAGATAGTCGGTGGCGCGGAAGGCGAGGATGGAGATCAGCGGCTGGTCGACGCCCTTGGAGCGGGCCTCGATGCTGACGAAGGACCGGCGCAGCACGGGCAGCGCCTCGACCGGCTTGCCCGTGCCTGAGCGCAAATTCCCCAAGAGCACGTCGAGGGTATTGCAGACGTCGCGCACCTCGTCGACGAACTCGCCCTCGATCGTCCGTTCCATCTGGTCGACATTGTGGCCGTTGGACCCTGACATGCGCTTCCCTGCTCGATCGTTCAATTTCAGGAACTATGGCATATCCCGTCCGGATGAACCACGGATGACACCGGCGAACGACTCGCAGGAATTCAGAGCGTCCGGCGGCGCCACAGCGCCTTCAACTGGTCGGTCAGGGCCAGCGGATCGAACGGCTTGGCGATGACGCCGAGCGCACCGAGCCGCAGATAACTCTGCATTTCCGCAGCCTGCGCCTTGGCGGTCAGAAAGACCACGGGAATATCCGACGTCGCGGGATCCTCGCGCAGCTTCATCAGCACGGCCGGCCCGTCCATCAGCGGCATCATGACGTCGAGCAGCACCATGTCGGGCCGCGCCTGCGGTATCTGGGCCAGCGCCTCGGAGCCCGAGGAGCAGAGCGTGACGCGCAGGCCGCCTACCCCGGACAGGGCAAGCGAGGCGATCTCGCGGATATCGGGCTCGTCGTCGACGTAGAGCACATGGCCGAGTTCGGTCATTCGGAAGGTTCCTTGGCAGGTCGTTCCCGGGCCAGGAGATCGGTAATCAGCTGCACCAGCTCGACGAGCCCTTCCTGTGCCTTGACCAGCACGAGGTCGGCGCGGCCGGCGATCTCGGCATCGAGCTGCTGGCCGGAGAAGACATAGAGCGCCGGCGCCGGCGACAGCCGGTCGATCATCGGCAGCAGTTCACGGGCATGACCGTCGGTCAGCCCGATATCAAGCACCACGGCGTCGAAGCGTTCCTCGGCCAAGGCCAGCCGCGCTTCCGAAAGGCTCGCCGCCGAGATGAGTTCGGCGATGCCGGCCAGCGACTGGCGCAGCAGTTCGACGATCTCGGGGTCGTCCTCGATATGCAGCACGGTGCCGGGCCGCGTCACTGCCGCGGCGCGCTTCGGCGCCACCGGCCGCATCGCCCCGCCCCAGACCGGCAGGTCGAACCAGAATACCGCGCCGGCGCCGATGGTGGAGTCGTACCCGATGCGGCCGCCATGGCGCTCGACGATGCTTTTGGCGATCGACAGACCCAGCCCGGTGCCGCCCTTGCGCCGGCTGTCGGAGGAATCGGCCTGGGCGAAGCGCTCGAAGATGCGGCCGCGGAATTCCTCGGGCACCCCGGGGCCCTGGTCCTTGATGCTGAAATGCAGCTGGTCGCCGCGGCGGTCGACGGCGACGGTGACCGTGCCTTCGGGCGGGCTATGCTTGCAGGCGTTCGAGATCAGGTTGGTCAGGACCTGGATCAGCCGGTCGAAATCGCCGCGCACGTCGGCCTCGGCCACCGCGCCGATCTCGAGCTCGACCTTGAAGCCGGCGGCGAAGGCGCGATTGGCTTCGACCGCGCCGTCGATCAGTTCCTCCACCGAAATGGGGACGAGGGTCAGGGCGACGGTACCGGCCTCGATCTTCTCGATATCCAGGATGTCGTTGACCAGGCGGATCAGGCGGTGGCTGTTGTTGCGCGCGATCTCGACCAGACGCTCGGTCTGGCCCGGCTGCTTGGCCATCACCCCGGTGCCCAGGAGGTCGAGGGCGCCGGCGATGGCGGTCAGGGGCGTGCGCAGCTCGTGGCTGACCACCGAGACGAACTCGCGCTTCAGCCGCTCGACCTCCTTGCGCGCGCTGATGTCGCGCAGGATGCCGACGAACAGGCGCTGGCCGCCGAGGTTGTATTCGTTGACCGACAGGTCGACGTCGACCTGCGAGCCGTCGGCGCGGCGGGCCGTCATCTCGCGGGTATAGCCGATCACGCGGCGCTCGCCGGTCTGCAGATAGTGACGCAGATAGCCGTCATGGGCGCTGGAATGCGGCTCGGCCACCAGAAGCTTGACGTTGCGGCGCAGCACGTCCTCGGCGCGATAGCCGAACAGCCGCTCGGCCGCCGGGTTGAAGCTTTCGATGCCGCCGCTTTCGTTGATGGTGATGATGGCGTCGAGCACGTTGTCGAAGATCGCCTTGAAGCGGACGGTCTGCTGCTCCATCTCGCGCTCGTGGCGCTTCTGCTCGGTGATGTCGGTGACGGCCGAGACGAAGCCGCCGCCCGGCATCGGGCCGCCGCGGATCTGGATGGTGCGGCCGTCGCCCAGTTCGTTCTCGATCAGATGCGGCTGGCGGGCACGCTCCAGGCTGCCGCGGATCGCGACCAGTTCGTCCGGGTCGCCCGGGCCGAAATCGCCGCGCCGGGCCGCGACCATCTGGATCTCGTGGAACGAGGTGCCCTCGCGCAGCAGGCCTTCCGGCGCGTTCAGCACCTTGGCCATGGTTTCGTTCCAGGCGACGAGGCGCCCGTCGCGGTCGAAGGCCCAGATGCCCTGCGTGACGCTGTCGAACACGGCGCGCAGCAGCGCGTGGGCGCTTTCGAGCGCCGCCTCGCGCTCGCGCTGGTCGGAAATGTCGGTGAAGGTCGAGACGAAGCCGCCGTTCAGCATCGGCCCGCCCCGGGCCAGCACGATCCGGCCCGACGGCGAGACGCGTTCGACATTGTGCAGCGTGTGGGCGGCGGTCTCCCGCCGGCGCTTGGCGAGATGCTCGGCCGGATCGCCGGGCCCGTAATCGCCGCGCGCGGCACCGAAGCGCTGCACTTCGCCGAGATCCATGCCGCGGCGCAGGAAACCGTCGGGCAATTCGAGCAGCACTTCGACCTGGCGGTTCCAGGCCACCAGCTTGCGGTCCTCGTCGAAGGCCCAGATGCCCTGAATGACGCCGTCGAACACCGCCTGCAGCAGCACGTTGGACCGGGTCAGGGCCGCCGCGCGGTCCTCGCGCTCGGTGATGTCGGAGACGACGCTGACCCGGCCGCCGTCCGAGGTCGGGCGATCGGTGATGGCGAGCAGCCGCCCGTCGCGCCGGCGGAAGGTGAAGGCGCCGCGGCCCGGGTTCTGGCGGTAATCGATGCGCCGGCGCCGCCAGGACGAGATATCCTCGCCCTGCAGGTCGAGGTCGGCCGACGATACCGCACGCATGATCGCCTGGTAATCGACGCCGGGATCGAGCAGCGGCGCGGCGGCGGGAAAGCAGTCGCGATAGCGGGCATTGCACAGGATCAGACGGTCTTCGGCATCGAAGATGGCAAAGCCGTCGTCCATCGCCGACAGGCCGTCGCGGAAGCGCTGCTCGGCCAGGGCCATCGCGCGGTGGGCGGCATCGGCCTCGCTGATCCGCCGCGCCACCTGGCGGGCCAGCACCAGCAGCAGCAGGCCGGACAGGATCGCCACCGCCGCAAGCAGGATGACGCGGCCGCGCCAGTCGTTCAGCAGCGCATTGCGGTTGAGCTCGACCAGGACGCGGAGATCGTTGGGCGTGACCTTGCTGTCGACCAGGATCGAGTCGGCAAACAGGCGATCGAACGTCGACCCGATCTCGTTCTCGGCCTGCGGATAGGCCGCGAGGATGACATTGTCGCCGCGCACCAGCGCGATGCGGGCCAGCCCCTCGATCTGCTCGAAGCTGCCGTAGAAGTTCGCAAAATACTCGGGCTGGACGGCGGCGACGGCCAGGCCGATGAAATTGCCGTCGATGTCGCGCAGGCCGCGGGCGAGATAGATGGTCCAGCGCCCGTCGGTGCGCGCGCGCAACGGGACGGAGATGTCGAGGCCGGCCTTCGCGTTGTCGCGCGCGACGCGGAAATGATCGCGATCGGCGATGGCGAGCTGGCGTGGCGTCGCCGAATCCGAATCCCCGATCAGCAGGCCGCGGGCATCGAATATCGTCATGCTGCGCACGGCAGGCTGGTCCTGCATCGCCTGCACCAGCAGCTGATGCAGGCTGGCGCCGTCGGTGCGGCCCTCGCCGCGCAGCTTGTCGTACTGGGCGATGGCAAGGCGCAGCGAGGAATCGACCGACTGCAGCGTGCGCCCGGCATGCTGGGCCAGGAGCTGGGCGTAGTCGCGCGCGTTCTCCTCGGCGTAGCGCATCTCCTTGGCGCGATCGAGGAACAGGTAGACGGCCAACAGCAGGACGAAAGCGAGCCATACCGCCGCGGTGACGCCGATCAGCGCCCGCCGGCTGATCAGGCGCAAACCCCTGGGATCCGGTTCAGAGACCATGGGTGTCCGCCAGGGCGATGATTTCGGTCAGCATCGGGCTGTGCCAGTAACGGATCTTGGCCGCCTCGCTGCGCGCGAGCTGGACGAAGGGCTGGATCAGCGCCCGCTCGTCGGGCGCAAGCGTCCGCCCCTCGGCCAGCACGTCGCGGGCCAGCGTCTGCAAGGCCCGGCTGGTCACCGCCATCGAGGCGCCGATGTCGAGATCGACGGCCCGGTAGAGCTGGCCCAGCCGCAGCAGCTGGCCCATGCGGTCGTGCGGCCGGTCGCCCTCCTGCGGTCTCAACGCGCCGTTCAGCGCTTCCTCGAAATCGCGGAACAGGCTCTGCCGCCAGTTGGAGACTTCCGCCGTCGCATAGCTCATGTCGGCCAGCACGCCGCGCCAGTCCCAGACCGCGCGCATGATCTTGATCAGATGGGTGTGGTCGGCCGCCTTGTCGCGACGGGCGAAGGC